>NZ_SMKG01000029.1 GCF_004348525.1 Micromonospora sp. 15K316
GGTCAGGTGGTGAGGGCTTGGGCGAGCGCGTAGCCGACGGCGGCGGCGGCCAGGCCGGCGGCGACGCTGCCCAGCGTGTTGGCCAGGGCGGGCAGCCGGCGACCGGACTGGGCCAGCCGCAGCGTCTCGTAGCTCAGCGTGGACCAGGTGGTGAGCGCGCCGCAGAAGCCGGTGCCGACCAACGCGCCGACCGCGGGCGTGACCGGCAGCCCGACCAGGGCGCCGAGCACCAGCGAGCCCAGCACGTTGACGGTGAGGGTGCCCCACGGGAAGGCCGAGCCGAACCGGGCCTGCACGGCCCGGTCGGCGAGGTACCGGAGCGGGGCGCCGACCGCCGCGCCGAGCGCGACGAGGAGCATGCTCATCGGCCGCTCCGCCGCAGCAGCCGACCGGTGAGCGTGTCACCGGTCCAGACGGCGAGCAGCGCCCCCACGACCGTGCCCACCAGGTACGCGAGGGCGATGCCCGGCGCCCCCACGACGAGCGCCTGGTGCACGTCGACCACGTACGTGCTGAAGGTGGTGAAACCGCCCAGCACGCCGACGCCGAGGAACGGCCGGGCCAGTGGCGGACCGCCGCCGGCCGCCCGCAGCACCGCCATCAGCACGCCGATGAGCAGGCAGCCGGTCAGGTTGATGCCGAAGGTGGCCCAGGCGAAGGTGGCCGGGCCGTGCGGAAGGGCCGCGTGGAGGCCGGCGCGGGCCAGCGAGCCGAGCACCCCGCCGGCGGCGATCGCGCCCAGCACCGCCAGGGGGCGGCGGGTCACCTCCCGCCGGTCGCCCGGTAGCCGCAGGTCGACGTCGGGGTCGACCCGCCGCCGCGGCCGCTGCGTCACCCGTACCCCTCTCGTCGCGGATCGGCCGTGCCCGCCTCGCTCACCGGCGCGCCGACGCCGACCCACGACGCCGGGGCGCGCTGCCCGACGGAGCGCCGGCCGCGCCCACCACAGCTGTCGAGCAGCTCCCCCGACGGACCGAGGGCGGTGACAGGGGGCCGTCCCGCCGAGCCCGCGCGGCGGCGGGAGGCGGAACCGTGCAAGATCACCGAGCCTCAGGATACGCGCGCACGGACGGGTCGGGTCAGCGGAGTGCGACGACGGCGGCGTCCGCGCCGCCGCGCCAGAGGGTGCCCACCTCGCGGTAACCGGCGTCGCTCAGCGCCGCGAGGTGCCATGAGACGGGCGGTGTCCACTCGGGGCTGTGACCGGCCGGGTAGATGGCTTGCCGGCGCTCGACCAGCGGCGCGAGGGCCGGGTCGTCGCCGGCCCGCTGCCACCAGTCCGACCAGGAGAGCACGGCGCCGGCGGCGTATCGGGCGGCGCGGCGGACGTGGGCCCGGGCGGCGAGCCGCTTGGTGAGCTCCGGCAGCGCGTCGTCGGGCATGTGGTCGGCGTTGACGAGGATCCCGTCCGGCCGCAGCACCTCACGGAGCTCGGCGTAGAGCCGGGTGAGCCGCTCGGCCGGCAACCAGTGCAGGGCGGTCGCGGTGAGCACCGCATCGTACGCCCGGTGGGGGAGCGCGGTCACCCAGTCGGCGCGGCTCAGGTCTGCGGTGACCACGGTGGCCCGCCCGGCCAGCGAGGCCTCGGCGATGGCCAGCAGCGCCGGGTCGAGGTCGAGCACGGTGACCTCGGCGTCGGGGAAGCGGGCCAGTGCCCGCAGCGTGATGGTGCCGGTGCCGCCGGCGAGGTCGAGCAGCCGTGGGGGTACGCCGTCGGTGACCGCGTCGACCGCGTCGAGCATCGCGGCGAACCGGTGCTCGCGGTCCGGCAGGTACGCCTCCTGCTGCCGGTCCCAGCTCTCCTGCCAGGCCACGGCGTCAGTGATGTAAGGGCTCATGCCCGATGAGGCTAGTTACGCAGCAGGCCGCCTGTCCAGAGCTTGTTGCAAAGAATGTGCAACAAGGGGAGATGGTCGGGCGATGGTCCCTCGTCGGGTCGCTCCGTCCTGACCCGGCGGGGTGTGCCCGCCGGCGGCAGAGCGTCGACTCGCCCCGCCGCCGGTCGGGCCGTCAGGCCGCGCCGACCGCTTCCCGCAGTTCCTGCTCGGTCGGGTGCTCCGGCCGCCGGGCGGCCAGTCGCAGCGAGAGGAGCAGCACCGCCAGGCCGGCCAGGGTGAGCACGGCACCCGCCCAGATCGGTGACGTGTAGCCGAGCCCGGCGGCGATGGTCAGCCCGCCGACCCAGGCGCCGAGCGCGTTGCCGACGTTGAACGCGGCGATGTTCGCCCCCGAGGCCAGCGTCGGCGCCTGCCGGGCGTAATGCATGATCCGCATCTGCAGCGGCGGCACGGTCGCGAAGCCGAAGCCGCCCATCAGCACCAGGGCGGCGAGGGTCGCCGCCTTGTTCCCGGCCGTCAGCGCGAAGGCCGCCAGCACCACCGTGAGCGCGGTCAGCACGACGACAAGCGTCCGGGACAGGGCGACGTCCGCCGCCCGGCCGGCGAGCAGGTTTCCGGCGAACAGCCCCACCCCGAAGAGCACCAGCAGCCACGGCACCGAGCTGGACGCGAAGCCGCTCACGTCGGTGAGGGTGTAGGCGATGTAGGTGAAGGCGCCGAACATGCCGCCGAAGCCCAGGACGGTGATCACCAGCGAGAGCCAGACCTGCGGGTGGGTGAAGGCCCGCAGCTCGCCGCGGAGCCCGCCGGTCGGGGCGTCGGCCGCCCCGGCCGTGCGGCCGGGGACGAGCAGGGCCAGGCCGACCAGCGCGACGACCCCGATGACGGTGATCGCCCAGAACGTCGAGCGCCAGCCCAGGTGCTGGCCGAGCAGCGTGCCGAACGGTACGCCGAGCACGTTGGCGATGGTCAGCCCGGCGAACATCATCGCGATGGCGCCGGCCCGGCGGGCCGGCGCGACGAGCCCGGCGGCGACCACCGCGCCGATGCCGAAGAAGGCGCCGTGGCAGAGCGCGGCGACGACCCGGCCGACCATCATCATCGAGTAGCTGCCGGCGACGGCCGAGAGCAGGTTGCCGACGATGAAGAGCACCATCAGGCCGAGGAGCACCTGCTTGCGGGGCAGCCGGGTGACGGCGGCGGTCAGGGCGACACCGCCGATGGCGACGCTCAGCGCGTAGCCGGAGATCAGCCAGCCGGCGACCGGCTCGGTCACCGAGAAGTCCGCGGCCACCTCGGGCAGCAGGCCCATGATCACGAACTCGGTGAGCCCGATGCCGAACGCGCCGATGGCGAGCGCGATCAGGCCGGCGGGCAGGGACTGGGAACGTGCGGACATGAGTCCTTCCCGTCAGGCTAGGAGAATGATTGCAAGCGTGTGCAACTACACGCGCGAGCAACTAGATAGTTGCACGCGCGCTATACCGGCGCAAGCGTGATAGCCTGGCAGTGGTCCGCACCACTGGAGGGAAGCGGCATGGGCATCGGCGACGACGCGGTGGAGGTCCGCGCGCAGGGCTGGCGGATCCTCGCCGCGCTGCACGGACACATCGAGACCGCCCTCGAACGGGCGCTACAGGCCGACCACGAGCTGTCGGTCGTCGAGTACACGGTGCTCGACGCCCTCTCCCGGCAGGACGGCTGGCACATGCGGATGCGCCAGCTGGCCCGCGCCGCCGCGCTCTCCGGCAGCGCCACCACCCGGCTGGTCACCCGCCTCGAGGAGCGCGGCCTGCTGGCCCGGATCCTCTGCGCCGACGACCGACGCGGCATCTACACCGAACTCACCCCGGCCGGTTCCGACCTGCTCGACCGGGCCCGGCCGACCCACGACCGGGTGCTTGCGAACGCACTGGCCGAGGCCGAGCAGACCCCGGAACTCGCCCCCCTGGTCGACGCCCTGCACCGCCTGCCGGCGCCCCACTGACCCGCCCCGGGAACGCCGCCCGGCCGCCGCTTGACCTCAACCCGACTTCATCGTCGAGGCTGATCCCAGCGACGAGCGAGGCGGAGGACGCGGTGCGGGTGATCGAGGTGGCCGAGTTCGGCGGCCCGGAGGTGCTGACGGTGACCGAGGCGCCCGAGCCGACGCCCCGGCCCGGCGAGGTGCGGGTCGAGGTGGCCGCCGCCGACGTGCTCTGGGTGGAGACGGCGATTCGCCGTGGCGCGGGTGGCGAGCACTTCCCGGTCCGGGCACCGTACCGGCCGGGCGTCGGGGTGGCCGGGATCGTCGGCGCGGTGGGCGGGGGCGTCGACCCCGCCTGGACCGGGCGGCGAGTCGTCACCCGCACCGACGAGCGCGGCGGCTACCTGGAACAGGCGGTGGTGCCGGTCGACGCGCTGCTGCCGGTCCCCGACGGTGTCTCCCTGCCCGACGCCGCCGCGCTGCTGCACGACGGCGTGACCGCCGTGGGTCTGTGCGACCTGGTGCCGCTGCGCCCCGGTGACCGGGTGCTGGTCACCGCCGCCACCGGCGGGCTCGGCGCCCTGCTGGTCCAGCAGGCGCGGGCGGCCGGCGGTTACGTCGTGGCGGCCTGCCGGGGTTCGGCCAAGCGCGCGGCCGCCTACGGGCTCGGGGCGGAGCTCGCCGTGGACTACACCGAGCCGGGCTGGACGGGCCTGGTCCGGGCGGCGACCGGCGGGCTGGACGTGGTCCTCGACGGCGCCGGCGGCGGATACGGGCGGGCCGCCTTCGACCTGCTGCGCGCCGGCGGCTGGTTCTCCGCCCACGGCACCCCGGCGGGGGAGTTCGCGGTGCCCGACGCCGACGCCGCCGCGGCCCAGGGCATCACCGTCCTGAGCATCGCGGACGTGCAGTTCGACGCCGAGCGGCGACGCCGCTACCTGCGGGCCGCGCTGGAGGCCGCCGCGGCGGGCCGGATCAGGCCGCTGATCGGGCAGACGTTCCCGCTGCACCGGGCCGCCGACGCGCACCGCGCCATCGAGGACCGGTCGGCGATCGGGAAGACCCTGCTGACCGTCTGACCCGGACCGACCCCGCGATGCCACCCGCGCCCGACGCCCGGGTACCCGGGGTCGGCGTACGGCCGGCGTCGGCGTACGGTTTCCGCCATCGGCGGGCGCGGAACCCACCCGGCTGCCGGTGCGAACTCCCCGCGGGGCACGCGCCGGCGCGCCGGCGGCGACGCGGACGCCGGCCGCGCCACCGTCGCCGCGCAGGAGGAACGATGCAGGATCGCACCCCTCGCCCCGAGGACCTGGAGCCCATCGAACGGGCCGGCGTGGACGAGCTGCGGGCCGTCCAGCTCGAGCGGCTGCGCTGGTCGCTGCGGCACGCGTACGACAACGTCCCGCACTACCGGCGGGCCTTCGAGGCCGCCGAGGTACACCCCGACGACTGTCGTGAGCTGGCCGACCTGGCCCGGTTCCCGTTCACCGGCAAGGCGGAGCTGCGCGAGAACTACCCCTTCGGCATGTTCGCGGTGCCCCGCGAGCGGATCGCCCGGCTGCACGCCTCCTCCGGCACGACCGGCCGACCCACAGTCGTCGGCTACACCCGTGACGACCTGAGCACCTGGGCCCGCCTCATGGCCCGGTCGATCCGGGCCTCCGGCGGCCGCCCCGGCGACCGGGTGCACGTCGCGTACGGCTACGGCCTCTTCACCGGTGGGCTGGGCGCGCACTACGGCGCCGAGGAGCTGGGCTGCACCGTCATCCCGGTCTCCGGCGGGATGACCGAGCGCCAGGTGATGCTGATCCGCGACTTCGAACCCGAGATCATCATGGTCACCCCCAGCTACCTGCTGGCCATCGTGGACGAGATGCGGCGGCAGGGGATCGACCCGCGTACCACCTCGCTGCAGGTCGGCATCTTCGGCGCCGAGCCGTGGACCGAGCAGATGCGCCAGGAGATGGAGCAGCGGCTCGACCTGCACGCCGTGGACATCTACGGGCTCTCCGAGGTGATGGGCCCCGGTGTGGCCAACGAGTGCGTCGAGACCAAGGACGGGCTGCACCTCTGGGAGGACCACTTCTACCCGGAGATCATCGACCCGGTCACCGGTGCGGTGCTGCCCGACGGTGAGCGGGGCGAGCTCGTGCTGACCTCGCTCACCAAGGAGGCGATGCCGGTCGTCCGGTACCGCACCCGGGACCTGACCCGGCTGCTGCCGGGCACCGCCCGCCCGATGCGCCGGATCGAGAAGATCACCGGACGCACCGACGACATGATGATCGTGCGCGGGGTGAACATCTTCCCGACCCAGATCGAGGAGCTGATCCTGCGTACCCCGGAGCTGTCCCCGCACTTCCAGTGCGTACTGGGCCGGCAGGGGCGGATGGACACGCTGACCGTACGGGTCGAGCGCCGGCCCGGCGTGGCCCTCGACGCCGCCGAGCGGGCCGGTGACGCCCTGGTACGCCTGGTGAAGAACACGATCGGGGTGAGCGTGTCGGTCGAGGTGATCGCCCCTGACGGGGTGGAGCGGTCGATGGGGAAGATGCGGCGCATCGTCGACCAGCGTCGGGCGGTGTGACATGGGGGGCGAGCGCAACGCCGCGTACGACATGTTCGACGCCGATCCGGCCTCCCGCGGGCTCGGGGTCGAGCTGGTCGAGGCGGCCGACGGCGCGGCGGTGGCCCGGATGCGGGTCACCGACACGATGATCAACGGGCACGCCATCGCCCACGGCGGCTTCGTCTTCCTGCTGGCCGACACCGCGTTCGCGCTGGCCTGCAACAGCTGGGGCCCGGCCACCGTGGCGGCCGGCGGGGAGATCAGCTTCGTCCGACCGGCGCGCGCCGGTGACCTGCTGACCGCGTCCGCCACGGAACGCACCCGGTACGGCCGCAGCGGCATCTACGACGTCACGGTGACCCGACAGGACGGCGCCGTGATCGCCGAGTTCCGGGGGCGCAGCCGCACCCTCGTCGACCGGCCCGCGCCCGCCGACGCCAGGGCACCCGAGGTCTGAGAGGCACGCCCGGGGCCCGGGCGCTGATCCGCACCCTGCGCGCTGATCCGCACGGCCGGCACCCGAGGTCTGATCCGCACGTCGCCGCCGGGCCGGGGAAGGCCGGCGCGGGCTGCCCGGCGCGCCGACCGGGATGCGGCACGATGACCGGATGGGACACGTCGTGCTCTTCCACTCCGTCTACGGGCTGCGCCCGGCGGTCCTGGCGGCGGCCGAGCGCCTGCGTGCCGCCGGACACCAGGTGTCCACACCCGACCTCTACGGCGTGCCGGCCGCGGAGACCGTCGAGGAGGGCTTCGCCCTGCTGGAGAAGATCGGCCAGGACGTCGTGCTCGGCCGGGCCGCCGAAGCCGTCGCGCACCTGCCGCCGGAGACGCTGCTCGCCGGCTTCTCGATGGGTGCCGGGGTGGCCGGCGCGCTGCTCGCCGAGCGTCCCGCCACCGCCGGGCTGCTGCTCCTGCACGGCACCGGTGGTTCCCCGGCGGCGGTCCGGCCGGGGCTGCCGCTGCAGCTGCACCTCGCCGACCCCGACCCGTACGACCCGCCCGAGGAGGTCGACGAGTGGCGCACGGCCATGACGGCCGCCGGGGCGCGACTCGACGTGTTCCGCTACCCGGGCGTCGGGCATCTCTACACCGATCCGGACGTGCCCGACCACGACGTGGCCGCCGCCGAGGCCACCTGGATCCGGGTCCTGGCCTTCCTCGACGGCCGCTGACCCGTCCTCGGCGGTACGCCGGTGGACGGGCCGCGAGCTCAGGCGGCGGTGCCGGCCACGACGGTGGCGGAACCGCCGGGCGGGTCGGCCCGATCGGGACGAACCGCCGCCGCGCCCGTCCCCGCGTCGTCCCGATCCGACCGGGCGGCCCCGGACGCGGGCGACCACCAGGCGGACCCGACGGGGACTGCGGACCGCCCGGCCGGCAGCCCACGGTCGCCGGCGGATCGACCCGGACGATCCTCGGTCGCCGGGCGGGAGTCGGATCGTCTCGCGGCGTCCAGCCGGGGCGCCGCCGGGGCGGCGTTGACGGGGAACGACGCGGTCGCCGACGGGTCGGCCCGCCCGGATTGGGCAGGGGGCGTCTCGGGCCGGGTGGCGACCCGGCACACCGGCCCGA
This sequence comes from Micromonospora sp. 15K316, assembly GCF_004348525.1. Classification (GTDB taxonomy): domain Bacteria; phylum Actinomycetota; class Actinomycetes; order Mycobacteriales; family Micromonosporaceae; genus Micromonospora. The sequence continues at coordinate 7,952 of NZ_SMKG01000029.1, forward strand.
CGGCGTCCCGGACCACCTGCCCCGCCGATCCCGGCTGACCGGCGGCGCGTGACGCGAAGACGGCCCGGAGCCGTCGGGGGAGCCGGTCGGCGGCCACCCGGCGCAGCGCCGGCGTCGCCAGGGCGTACCGGCCCTCGGGGAGGGCGACGAGCAGGTCGGTGGCGCGCAGGGCGGCCAGCGCGGGCCGGGCCTGCCCGGGCGCCCAGCCGAGCAACCGCTCCACGGCGCCGGCGGTGAACCCGTCGGGCAGGATCGCGCCGGCCATCAGCGCCGCCCGCCGAACCCCGTCGAGCCGGTCCACCTCGGCCCCGACCGCGCGTCCCAGCGCCTCCGGCAACTGTGGTGCGGCCGGGTCGGCACCGTCGGCCAGCGAGCGGACGTACGCGACGGCGTGCCCGGGGGTGTCACCGACCAGCGGCAGCAGCCGGGCCAACCGATCCACCGGCTGGCCGGCGCGGACCAGCAGCTGCCGCAGCAGCCGACCGGTCTGCACCGGGGCCAGCGGACGCAGCGGCACGTGGCAACGCCGACCCCGCGCCACGGGCAGCACATCGGCCCGGTCCGTCCCGTGCAGGGTCACCACGGCCAGCGGCAACTCCCGGGCGGCGGCCGCGGTGAACAGGGCGTGCAGGAACCGGTCGACCGCCGGCGCGGCCCGGTCCAGGTCGTCGACCCCCAGCACCAGCGGCCGCTGCGCGGCCAGGCGCAGCAGCACCTCGTGGAACCAGGCCGCCGCCGCGGAGGCGGTGGTGTCCGGTACGGCGAGCAGCCGCTCCAGCGCGGGCACCGCCGTCGCCAGCCGGGCCGGCGGAAGCAGCCCGGTCAGCGCGCCGGAGAGCCGCTCGCGGGCCACCGACGACGGATCCGCCGGGCCGAGACCGACCAGGTCGCGCAGCAGATTGGCCACCGGGGCCAGTGGCTCGTGCGGGTGCGGCGGGCAGGAGGCGACGCACCAACGCACCGGCACCCCGTCGACCACGTCGACCGCCCGGGTCAGCTCGTGCAGTAGCCGGCTGCGGCCGCTGCCGGACGCGCCGGTCACCGTCACCCACTGCGAGCTGCGCTCGCGTACCGCCTGGACGATCCGGTCCCGGGCGGTGGCCAGTTCCCGCCGGCGACCCACGAGGGGGCTGTCGTGCCGTGCGGCCGGCTGCCCGGCCGGCCCCGCCACCCGCCAGACTTCCATCGCCGGCGCCCGGCCGGGCACCGTGAGTGGCGTCAGCCGCCGCTGCGTCAGCAGGCCGGTGGTGGCCCGCCGGGTCGTCGGGCAGCAGACGACCGCGCCCGGCGGGGCGTACTCCTGCAGGCGGGCCGCGGTGGTGATGACCGCGCCGCTGGCCACCCCGTGCCCGCCGTCGCGGGCGGCGGGTAGCTCCACCACCGCCTCGCCCGTGGCCACCCCGACCCGGACCCGCAGCGCGCCGCCCTCGGTCAGCGGCCTCCGCTCCAGCGCCGGCTGGATCTCCAGCCCCGCCCGCAGCGCCCGGTACGCGTCGAACCCGTCCGACTCGCGGGCGCCGAACAACGCCATGACCGCGTCACCGACGTACTTCTCCACGACCCCGTTCCAGCGGCGCAGCACCCCCGCCACGGTGTCGAAGTACGCCCGCTGCACCGCCCGGACGTCCTCCGGGTCGAGCCGGTCCACCAGCGCGGTCGAACCGACGATGTCGACGAAGAGCACGGTCACCGTGCGCCTCTCCTCCGGCACCGGCCAGCGTGCGGAAGAGAGCCGCGGCACGGCAGCGGCGGACGTCGACATGGCCTCCCACCTGCTTTCTCTCCGGTTGACGGCGGATGACCCCAGGAGACTCGCACCCGCGCCCCGGCGACGGATCCGTAGGACGACGTATGTCGGCCGCCCGCAACGGTTGGTCGCATTGCCGACGCGAGGAGCACCACATGGGGCAAACGGCCGTAGAACGGTGCGGGGGCCTGTGACTAGGCTGCGTGCCATGGCCAGCGATGTGGACACTGCACCGCTCGTCGGCCGGGCCGACCTGCTGAAGTCGGTCCGGTCGGCCCTGCTCGACGATGTGGCGCAGGGGCACACCGCAGCCGTCTTCCTCACCGGCGAGAGCGGCGTGGGCAAGACGCGGCTGCTGCGTGAGGTCGGCACGCAGCTGCGCGACGCCGGTGCGCTGGTGCTCACCGGCTCGTGCCTGGACATCGGCGACGCCTCGCCGCTGCACCCGCTGCTCCAGGCACTACGCCGTTTCGACGCCGAACTCTCCAGCTCGCACACTCGCACCTCGTCCGCCGTCCGGTCGCTGCTGCAGATGTTCGCCGACGAGACCGCCGGCCCCGACGGCGCGGGCGCACTGCTGGAGCGGGTCTCCCGTGGGCTGCACCTGATCGCCGAGGGCCGGCCGCTGGTGCTGGTCCTCGACGACCTCCAGTGGGTCGACCGGAGCACCCGGCAGCTCCTGCTCTACCTGCTCGCCGGCCTCGGCGACCTCCAGCTGTCGGTGCTCGCGGCCATCCGGGCCGAGTCGTTGCAGGGCGCGCACCCGCTGCGCCGGGTCCTCACCGAGCTGCGCCGGCTGCGCTCGGTCCGCGTCCTGGACCTCGCCCCGCTCGACCGGGGCGCCACCGAACAGCTCGCCGCCGCGGTGGTCGGCCGTCCGCTGACGGCGGAGTCGAGCGAGCAGGTCTGGCGGCGCAGCGGCGGCAACCCCTTCGTCATCGAGGAGCTCGCCCGGGACCTGCGCGACGGACGTCCCGGCCTCTCCGAGACCCTGCGCGAGATCTTCCTGGCCCGGGTCGACGCGCTGCCCCAGCACGCGCACGCCGTGGTGCACGCCGTCGCGGCCGGGGTGGAGCCGGTGCAGCACTGGCTGCTGGCGCGGGTGGTGCGGCTGCCGGAGCAGGAGCTCATCGACGCCATCCGGGCCACCGTCGCCCACCGGCTGCTGGTCAGCGCCGACGACGGCTACCGGCTGCGGCACCGGCTGGTGGCCGAGGTGCTGGAGGACGAGTTGCTGCCGGCCGAGCGCTCGGCGCTGCACCGCCGCTACGCCGAGGCGCTGACCTCGGCGGAGGCCGAGCTGCACCAGGCCCGGCTGGCGCACCACTGGCGGCTGGCCGGCGAGCCGGCCCGTGCCCTGCCGGCGACGGTCGCCGCCGCGCGGGAGGCGGAGCGGCTGCACGGCTACGCGGAGGCGCACCGGCACTGGTCGGTCGCGCTGCAACTGGCCGACGCGCCGACCGTCGGCGCGCGTACGGTCGACCGGGCGGACCTGCTGGGGCACGCCGCCGAGGCGGCCCACCACTGTGGCGAGCACGCGCGGGCGCTGGCGCTGCTGGAGGAGTTGGCCGGCGCCGGGGGCATGTCCACCTGCGCGCTGCACATCCGCCGGGCCCGCTACCTCGCGGCGGCCGGCCGGTCCGCGCTCGCCGAGGAGGAGTACCGGCGGGCGTTGGAGGCCGACGACTGCACCCCGCGGGAGCGGGCCACCGCCGCCGCCCACCTGGCCGAGCTGCTGCTGCACCTCGGCCGGTACGCCGACGCGGGGCGGCGGGCCCGGGAGGCGCTGGAGCTGACCGCGGTGGTGGACGGCGCCACCTCCGAGGTGGTGCTCGCCAGCGCCGCCCTGGGCTTCAGCGAGGCGTACCTGGAGGACCCGGACGCGGGTCTCGCGGTGGTCCGCCGGGCGCTGGAGATCGCCGAGCAGACGGGCCGCCCGGACGACGTGGCCTGCGCGTACCTGCACCTGGCCGAGCTGCTCACCGGCCCGCTGAACATCCTCGAAGAGGGGGTGGTGGTGGCCCGGCGGGGCGCCGAGCGGGTCGCCGAGCTGGGGCTCGGCCGCACGTACGAGACCCGGCTGCTCGCCATCGCCACCAACGGGCTGTTCCGGGTGGGGCAGTGGGCGGAGGCGGAGAAGGTCGTCGCGGCGGCGCTGCGGCACCGCCCGTCCGGCGCCGACGCCGTCGAGCTGCTGCTGGCCCGCTGCCGGCTCTCGGTCGGCTACGGCGACATCGAGGCCGCCGACCGGGACCTCGACGCGGTCGCGACGGTGCTCGCCGGCGGTGGCGCCCGGCACGTGATCCCGCTGCTGACCCTGCGCGCGGGGCTCGCCATGTGGCAGGGGCGGCACGACCTCGCCCGGCAGGCGGTGCAGCGCGGCCTGACCGAGAGCCGCTCCGACGACGTGGCGATCCTCGCCGCGCTCGTCTGGCACGGACTGCGGGCCGAGGCGGAGGCGCACGCCGGTCGTACCGTTCCGGTGGACCGGACCGCGGTGCGGCGGCTGCGGGACGTGGCCGACCGGGTGGCCCGCAAGAGCGAGAAGGCCGCCCGGCCGGTACGTGACGTGGTGGACGGCTTCCTGGCGCTCTGCGCCGCGGAGGTGAGCCGGCTCGACGAGAACGAGCCGGAGCTGTGGGCCCGGTCGGTGGCCGAGTGGGATCGCCGCAACCACCCCTACCCGGCGGCGTACTCCCGGCTGCGGCAGGCGGAGGCGTTGCTGGCCCGGCGCAGCCGGGTGGCGACGGCCGGCAAGCTGCTGCGTGAGGCGTACCGGACGGCCCAGGGGCTCGGCGCCGTGCCGATGACCTCGGAGATCAGGACGCTGGCCACCCGTGCCCGGGTGACGCTGGAGGAGCGCGATCCGTCCCGCAGCCGTGACACGGCGGGGGATCCGGTGGGCGACGACGAACTGGCCACGCTCACCGCCCGCGAGCGCGAGGTGCTCGCGGCCGTGGCCGAGGGGCTGACCAACAAGGAGATCGGCCAGCGGCTGTTCATCAGCGAGCGGACCATCGGGGTGCACGTGTCGCACATCTTCGACAAGCTCCAGGTCCGCACCCGGGTCCAGGCCAGCGCGATCTACCTACGTAACGGGCGCGGCTGACCCGACCGGCGCGGACCGCGCCGTATACGTCGTTCTACTGATCCGGCGGACAGCGCCGGCTGAGAGGCTGTGCCCTGTCGCGATCGGCGCAGGTGCCGAGCAGCACTGTGGAGGAGAGATGTCGGAACCGGTCTGGGGGCCCGTGCACCGGGACATCGTCGACCTGCTCGCCGACCACCCGGCCGACGTGCCGGCCGTGGTGGATCACCTCACGAAGCTGCAGGACCTGCTGGTCCGGATGCCTCCGCTGCTGGACAGCTGCCCGCTGGCCGACTTCAACCGGCTCTACCTGACCATCACCACGACGGTGCTCGACGGCCTCTACGACGACCGGTTCGTGGACCCGGTCTTCCTGTCCCGGCTCGACGTGGAGTTCGCCGCCCGCTACTTCGACGCGATGCGGCTCTGGACCGACTCCAGCCCGGGCACGCCGCAGGCGTGGGCCTGTCTCTTCGAGCGCATGCACGGCCCGGACGCCCGTCCGCTGCCCTCGGCGGCGGCGGGGGTGAACGCGCACATCAACTTCGACCTGCCGTTCGCCCTGGTCACGACGTTCGACCACCTGGAGTCCGAGCCGGTCGACGGCAGCGACCAGCACCGCGACTACCTCGAGATCAACAACATCTTCGCGGAGAAGATCCCGGGGCTGCGCCGCGGCTACCTGGAGCGTTGGCAGCTACTCATCGACATGCTCAACGGCGACATCGACGACTGGTACCAGGGGGAGCTGGTCGAGTACACCCGCGACGTCGCCTGGCGCAACGCCCAGAAGATCTGGCGATGCCGGCACGACCCGGCCGCCCACGAGTGTGAGCGCAGCCGGCTGGACTCGACGGCCGCGGCGCTCGGTCGGCTGCTGCTCTCGCCCCTCGGGGCGTTCCTGCAGTAGCCGGGACGGGGGGTCCCCGCGTTCCGTCCGGGGGGCGGAACGCGGGGGCGCGTCATCGAAAGGCGCGGGGGAAGCGCCGCCGGTTCGGGGGGACCGGCGGCGCCACGCCGCCCCCGTACCGGCAGGATGACCCGGTGACCCCGTACGAACAGCCGCTGGCCGGCAACGTCACCCGCGGGCTGGTGCGGGTCGGGGACACCGTCCGCCGCCCGGCCGGCCGGTGGACCGACGCCGTGGACGCGCTGCTGCGGCACCTGCACGACGTCGGCTTTCCCGGTGCCCCGCGTCCGCTCGGCCGCGACGCGCAGGGCCGGCAGGTGCTGGAGTTCGTCCCGGGCGAGTGCGGCCCGGTCGACGGCACGTATCCGCTCGGGGAGTTGGCCGGCGTCGGCGCGCTCCTGGCGGACCTGCACCGGGCCACCGAGTCCTTCGTGCCGCCGCCCGGCGCGCTCTGGCAGCCGGCCATCGCGGCCGATCGGGAGGATCTGGTCTGCCACCACGACGCCGCGCCGTGGAACCTGGTCCGGTCGACCCGGGGCTGGGTGCTGATCGACTGGGACGGGGCGGGCCCGGGCTCGAGGCTCTGGGAGCTGACGTACACGGCGCAGAGCGTGGCCGGTATGCGTGCCGACCGGCCGGTCGGCGAGTCGGCGCGCCGGCTGCGCGCCCTGGTCGACGGGTACGGACTGCCGGAGACGGACCGACCCGCTCTGGCGGCGATGCTGCCGCGGCGGGCCGCGGCGATGGTCGAGCTGCTCCGGCGGGGTGCCCGCGACGGGCGCCAGCCGTGGGCCCGGATCTGGACCGAGGACGGGACGTACTGGCAGGAGACCACCCGCTACCTGGCCACCCACGTCCCGCTCTGGGAACGGGCGCTGCTGGACTGACCGTCGGCCCTGACGTTCGGGGTGTCGGTCGCCCGGCACCGGGTACGCCCGCCTCATGACCCTGCCGATCCGGCGCCGGCCCGCCGCCAGACCCCGCCCCGCGCGCCCCGCGCCGTCGCGCCCGGGTGGCCCCACGCCGTGTCCGAACGGCGGTACCCGATGAGCCGACGTTTCCCGTTCCGCTTCGACCCGACGTTCCGTCCGGTGCTGGCGCTGCTCGGCGTCCGGCCGGAGACCGCCTGGGTGGCGGTGGACGAGGAGCGGCTGGTCGTGCGCTTCGGTCCCTGGCGGTTGGCGACCGCCCGGGAGAACGTGACAGGGGTGGAGCGCGGCGGGCCGTACCGCTGGTGGCGGGTGATCGGCCCGCACCTGTCGCTGGTCGACGCCGGGGTCACCTTCGGCAGCAGCACGGCGGCGGGGCTCTGTGTCCGTTTCCGTACGCCCGTTCCCGCGCTGGCGCCCGGGCGGTGGCTGCGGCACCGGGCGGTGACGATCACCGTCACCGATCCGGACGACCTGGCCGGCGTGCTGGGCGGCGCGGGACGCTGAGCGGCTTCCCCGGTTCCGCCGGGCGGGGGCCGGCGTACCCCCTACGGTCGGGGTCAGGAGCCGGCGAGCTGCGGGACGGGGCACATGGCTGAGGAGCACGGGGGGAAGCCGCGACGGGCGCACGGGCGCCGGCAGCCGTCCGGGCCCGGGTCGGAGCTGCGGGCCGCCCGCGACCCGACCCGTGCCGAGCCCGGCGGCCGTCGGGTGACGGTTCCCGAGCGGGTCGCCAGCCCGTCGCGTCCCGCGCCGCCCGCCGGCCGGCTGCACCGGTGGCTCTTCCGGCACCGGGTCCAGCCGGTGGGCCCGGAGGCGGCGGAGGGGCAGGCCCGTACGCACCCCTGGTGGCAGGTGATGTGTCTGACGGGGGTGGACTACTTCTCGACGTTGTCCTATCTGCCGGCCATCGCGGCGGTGGCGGCGGGGGCGCTGTCGCCGCTCGCGACGCTGCTGATCGTCGCGCTGACCCTGTTCGGGATGCTGCCGATGTACCGGCGGGTGGCCCGGGAGAGCCCGCACGGGCAGGGCTCGGTGGCGATGCTGGAGCGGTTGCTGCCGTTCTGGCGCGGCAAGATCTTCGTCCTGGTCCTGCTCGGCTTCGTGGCGACGTCATGGATCATCACGATCACCCTCTCCGCGGCCGACGCGACGGTGCACCTGGTGGAGAACCCGTACCTGCCGGAGAGCTTCCGGGGCACCGGGGTGGCCGTCACGGTCACCGTGGTGATGCTGCTCATCCTCGGCGGGGTGTTCCTGCTCGGGTTCCGGGAGGCGGTGGCGGTGGCCATCCCGCTGGTCGCCGTCTTCCTGGCGCTCAACGCGGTGATCGTGGTGGACGCGATGGCCCGGATCGTCGACGATCCGGGTCTCCTCGCGGACTGGGGCGACGCGCTGACCTCCAGCGTCGGCGGGCCCGGCGACATGCTGCTGACCACCGTGCTCGCCTTCCCTCTGCTGGTGCTGGGGCTCTCGGGATTCGAGACCGGGGTGAGCATGATGCCGTTGGTGTCCGGCCGGGGCGCGGACCGCGAGGCCCGGCTGGCCGCCCGGATCCGCAACACGAAACGGCTGCTCACCACCGCCGCGTTGATCATGTCGGTCTACCTGCTCCTGACCACGTTCGTCACCACGGTGCTCATCCCGCCGGAGGCGTTCCGCTCGGGCGGCCCGGCCAGCGGGCGGGCGCTGGCCTTCCTCGCCCACACCCACCTGGGCGAGGTCTTCGGCACGCTCTACGACATCAGCAGCGTCCTCATCCTGTGGTTCGCGGGCGCCTCGGCGATGGCCGGCCTGATCAACATCGTGCCCCGTTACCTCCCGTCCTACGGCATGGCGCCGGACTGGGCTCGGACGATCCGTCCCGTGGTCCTCGTCTACACGCTGGTCAGTGTCGCGATCACGCTCGCCTTCCGGGCGGACGTCAACGCCCAGGCCGGCGCGTACGCCACGGGGATCCTGGCCATGATGGTCTCCGGCGCGACGGCGGTGAGCATCGCCGCGCTCCGCCGGCAGCGCCGCACCGCCGCCGTCGGTTTCACGGTGCTCACCCTCGTGCTGCTGTACGCCCTGGGCGACAACATCGTCGAGCACCCGGACGGGATCGCCATCTCCAGCCTCTTCATCCTCGCCATCATCGTGGTGTCCCTGATCTCCCGGGTGACCCGGACCACCGAGCTGCGGGCGGAACGCATCGAGTTCGACGAGCCGGCCCGGCGGTTCGTCGCCGAGTCGGTGGCGCACGACGGGCGGCTGCACCTGATCGCCAACAAGCGCAAGGCCGGCGCGCTGAAGGAGTACACGCTCAAGGAGCGGGCCCAGCGGGCGATGAATCCGGTGCCCGGCGCGGCGGACGTGCTCTTTCTCGAGATCGACGTGATCGACCCGTCGGAGTTCAGCCACGTGCTGCGGGTGCACGGGGTGGAGGTGGGCGGGTTCCGCGTCCTGCGGGCCAGCAGCCCGGCGGCGCCGAACGCGATCGCGGCGATCCTGCTGGCGCTGCGGGACGTCACCGGCGTCCGGCCGCACGCCCATTTCGAGTGGTCGGAGGGGAGCCCGATCGCCCACCTGCTGCGCTACCTGATCCTCGGGCGCGGCGACACCCCGCCGGTGGTCCGGGAGATCATCCGTCGTTGCGAGCCCGATCCCGCCCGCCGTCCCGGGATCCACGTCGGCGGCTGAGCGTCGCCCCTCCCGCCCCGCGCGCCCTCGCACTGGCGTCGACCGACTTCACCGGGAGAGGCGAATCGGATGACTCTTCACGTTCGCGCCCGGCCCATCCGGATTGCGTCCGTATCGTGAAGTTTGGTGGGCAGCGGCACGTCGCTCACCCCGCGCCCGGTACGGGCGCGGTCGTCTGATGCAGCCAGGAAGGCAGGACACGATGTCGACGTACCGAAAGGGCCGGCGGACAGCAAGACCCAGGCGGCGGCCCCGATTGTTGATGACCGGCGGGTTGCTGGCAGGCAGCCTGGTCGTGGGCGCTGCCGGGGTCAGCGGCGTCGCGGCCATCCCCGGCGAGCGCGAACTGCCCCTCCTCGACGCGGTCCAGGTCGCCAGCATTCTGGGCGCCGACGACGCGGGTCGGGAGCACCGCGACCGAGCCGACCCGAGGAAGGGGGAGCGGTCACGTGACGGCGCCGGCCGCCCGGACGGTTGGTACGGCGACGGTCGGGACGGCCGGCGAAACGACGGTCCCGGGACGGGGCGCCACCCGGTGCTGAAGGTGCCCTGCGACGCGGACAAGCTCGTGGCGGCGCTCGAGAAGGTCAACGCCCAGGGGGGTGGGTCGCTGCGGCTCGCGCCGAAGTGCACGTACACGCTGACCGAGGCGTTCGACCAGCCCGACGACTACGACGGCGGGATCACGGACGCGCGGCAGGCCGCCGACTCGGCCGAGAACGCGGGCGGGGCGGCACCGAGCCCGTCCGGTTCGGCGCAGAACCCGGCCGGCGCGGCCGAGAACCCGGGCGCCGCGGCCCAGAACCCGGCCGGCGTGGCCGCGAGCCCGTCCGCCGCGGCGGAGAACCCGGGCGGCGCGGCCCAGCCCCCCGGCGACGCGGAGGCTCCCGCGTACAACCCGGCGGACGACAAGGCCGGCCTGCCGGCGATCTACCAACCGATCACCATCGACGGGGCCGGGGCCACCATCGAGCGCGACAGGCACGCCGAGGACTTCCGCTTCTTCACGGTCCGCGACGGCGGCGAGCTGTTCCTGCGCGACGTCGAGCTCCGTAACGGGCGCTCCAAGATCGACGGTGGCGCCGTCCACATCGTGCACGGCGCGACCGCTGTCATCGAGCGCGTCACCGTCGTCCGCAACACCTCGCTCTCGGCGGAGGGCGGCGGCGGTGGCATCTTCAACGACGGCAACCTCGTGGCCACGGACGTGGGTTTCTACGACAACGAGGCGGCCGGCACCGCGGGCAAGGGCGGGGGCCTGCTCAACGGTGGCGTGCTGACCCTGCGTGACGCGACGTTCCGGCACAACAGTGCCAAGGCGTACGGCGGCGGATTCGGCAACTACCGCGGCGCGGCGGACGTCGAGGACGCGGTCCTCGTCGACAACAGCGCGAAGCAGGGCGGTGGTATGGCCAGCTTCTCGGCCCGTACCAAGGTGCTCGACACCAAGGTGCTCGGCAACAGCGCCGAGGTCGGCGGCGGCATCGCCAACTCGGACGCGGTGATCGTGCTGCGCGGTATGACGATCCGGGGCAACACCGCCACCGTCAAGGGTGGCGGGATCTCGACGTTCCAGGGGTTGCTCCCGCTCGACGACAGCGTCGTGGCCGGCAACACGACCGACGGTCTCGGCGGCGGGATCCACGCCGAGAAGTCCAACCTGCTCGTTCGGGGCAGCGACGTCGCCGGCAACGAGGCGATCGGCGCCACCTCGAAGGGCGGCGGGATCTACGCGACCGCCGGCAAGGTGTCCGTCTACACCAGCAAGGTCGTCGGTAACCGCTCGACCGAGAAGCCGGGCGGCCTCTTCGTCGAGCAGGCCCAGGCCCAGGTCGACGACGAGAGCATCATCCGTGGCAACGAGCCGACGAACTGCGCGGGCAGCACCGTGCCGGTGGAGAACTGCTTCCGCTGACGCGGCGTACAGCAGGGCGCACCCGGACGCGCGCGACGGTCCCGATGACCGTCCCGCGCAGAGGGGTGCGCCCTGCCGCGTTCGGCCGAGGCGGCGGCCGGCCGGGTCACCGGCGAAGGCGTCGAGGGGGGCCGGCGTCGAAGCGCCGGCGCGCACCGTGACGGTGCGCGCCGGGTGGGGGAGATCGACTCCTACTTGGACGGCTCCGGCAGCTCGCAGTCGATCTTCGGGTTGGCGCCGATGTAGTTCAACGGGCCCGCCACGATCGTCACCAGGATGGTGCCCGCCTCCGCGCAGTTCGTGTCGTCGCCGCCGTAGTAGCCCCGCTGACCGGCGGCGATCGCACCGATGATCAGCCAGATCACGACCAGGATCCCGAGTATCGAGGTGCCCCGCATGGCGTGCCTCCTGAGGGGGTTGTGGTGGGTGGGGTGCAGCGGATGTACCCAACGGCTCCGATCCGCTAACGGCGCCCCCGATCGGCGACCCCGGTGGGCCGTCCGGCTGGTACGGACCGACCCGGTGGTAGGAGCCGGCATCGGTCGGCCGCACCGGTTCGGGCGCGGCCACTATCGGATCGAGGACGATCTCCACGCTGCCGGCCCCGGCGGACGTAGAACTGGCCTCACGGCGCTCGCCGAGGAGGAGCCATGGACACCCCGACCCCGACCCGGTACATCGACCGCCCCGCCGACGTGGCCTTCGCCGCCCGCGCGCTGGCCGACGGCGCGGTCGTCGCGGTGGCCTTCGCGAACTTCTACGCCCTGGTCGCGCGCCCCGACACGGCGTGCGTACGCCGGCTCAACCTGGCCAAGGGGCGACCGGCGGACCAGGTGGGCAGCATCACCGTGGCCGCGTACCGGACGCCGTCCATGTTCGACTGGGCGCGGATCTCACCCCGGTTGCCCGAGCGCCGGGTGCGCGCACTGATGGAGATCCTGTACGGGGCCGGGCCGTTCGGGTTCCGCGGCCCGGCCGCCGACCGGCTGCCCGACCACCTCACCCGGCACGACAGCGGCATCCGCACCACACAGGTGATCGCCCCGGGGGTGCTCTGCCCGTCGAACGCCTTCCTGGAGCGGGCGGCGGACGAGGCCGGGGTGGACCACCTCGCGATCACCTCGGCGAACCGGTCCCGGCACCTGACCGGCGTCGACGAGGAGCCCGCGCACTGGAAGGCCGACGGCATCGCGGCCGACTTCGCCCACCTGCCCGACCTCGTCCTGCTCGCGCACCGCGACGAGCCGGCCGCCCGCGCCGCGTACCCCGGCTACCTGCCCAACTCGGTCACGCTGCTCTCGTTCCACCGGCCGGAGGGGGAGCGGGAGGAGCCGCCGGTGCTCATCGTGGACCGGCACGGTTCGCTCCACGTCGACCAGGTGCGCCGGGTCGCGGCCCCGCTCGGGCTCCAGGTGCGCCTCGGCGACACCGCCGGGCGGCGGCTGCCGGTGCGGGCGTACGACGGCGCGCTGGTGTGACCCTGCCGGCGAGGGTGCCGCCGGTCGCCCCGGCCGGGGCGGTCAGTGCGGCGGCACCGGTGCCTCGGGCGGGCGCCCCCAGCTGCGTCTGATGTCGGTGACCGCCACCCCGGCGAGCACGAGCATCGCGCCGAGCGAGGTGAAGACCGGCGGCAGGAGGATCGCGAACGGCGCGATGCCGAGCAGCGCCAGCAGCCCGCCCGGGCGGGAGTTGGAGACCCGGCTGAAGACCTCGTACTCGAACGCCGCCCGCCCGGCGAGGAAGAGCGCCGGCCCGCCGAGGATGACCGCGACCCAGGCCGGCGGCGCCGAACCGTCCTGCGGGTGAAGCGCCAGGTCGAAGCCGGCCGCGGTGGTGACCACCCCGGCGATCATCACCAGATGGGTGTACGGGGCGGTGTACAGGAACTTGCTCGGTGACCTCGACCTCTCGATGGCGACCGGCAGCAGCTCGCCGGACTTGTGCACGTAGATCCGCCAGAGCAGCAACGTGGTGGCGAAGGCGATCGCGAAGGACCCGCCGTTCTTCCAGCCCGCGTGCTCCGGGCGGAACATCAACCCGATGGTGAGCACGGCGTCGCCCAACGCGATGATGAAGAACTGCTGGTAACGCTCGGCCAGGTGCTCGGAGGTGACGCTGCGCTGGGCCATCGGCACCACCCCGAGGCCCGGCACCGGGTACGCGAGGCGGAACCCGCCGTAGTCGATGGCCAGCGCGATCGCCCAGCAGATGGCGCGGCCGTGGCCCTCGACGTACCCGCCGAGGATCCACGGCACGGCCGAGACGGCGAACCAGGTGAAGATCCGCAGCGCTCGTCGGCGGGTCTCGGGAGCGTGGCGGACGGCGGGCATGAGGAAGAGGCCCCGGCCGAGGTGGATCGCCACGTACGTGCCGGCGAAGACGATGCCACTGTCGCCGAACGCCTCGGGGATGGCGGTGGTCATCAGCAGGACGCCGAACATCACCTGCACGATCAGCAGCTTGATCTCGGGTCGCTCGGGGTCGTACAGGTCGGTGACGAGGGTGGTGATGGACCAGGTCCACCACACCGCGGCGAGCATGACGAGCGACTGCGCGGCGCGGTACCAGTCCAGCCCGTCGACCATGCCCTTCGAGATGAGGGCGAGCGCGACCACGTAGACCAGGTCGAAGAAGAGTTCGAGCAGGGTGACCCGGCGCGGGCCCTCCGGGTCGCGTACCGGCGCGCGCCGTCGCCGCGGCGCCGGTTCCGGCGTGGCGCTCGGCACGGTCGCTCCCGGTTACCAGGTCGGCAGGCCCTTCGGCCCCTCCGCCTGACCGTAGCGACGTCAGCCCCGGCGTACGCCCGATTCGCCCCCCTTGCTCCGAGCGGTGGCCGAACCCCGGTGCCGTGCCGGCGGGACGAGACGCCCGCCGGCACGGCACCGGGTCCTCGTCACGCCTCGCCCGGGCCCGTCGGCGCCGGCAGCGCGGCCGTCGCCTCGTCCGGTGCGGACGCGAGCAGCCGCGCCTGTTGCGGCCAGGTGGCGAGACCGGGGGCGGCCCGCAGGCCGGCGCCCCGGATGAGCTCGCGCAGTGCGGTCTCGTCAAGGTCGGCAAGCTGCTGGTAGGTCCGGACACCGGCGGCCTGCAGCGCGGCGGCCATCTTCGGTCCGACGCCCTGGATCCGCCGGAAGTCGTCCACCTCGACCGAGGTCGCGGCGACCGGCCGGACCGGCGGGGTGGCGACGGCGGAACGTCGGGTGGGCGGCTCGGCGCGCTCGTCGTCCTCGGCCTTCCCGGCGACGGGTGCTGTCGCCTCCCCGGCAACGGGCCCGTCCGTCGCCGGCCCGCTCGACGGCGTGACCTCGGCCGGCGCGGCGGCTTCCCCGGCGGCGAAGGTCGGCGCGGCGACCGGGGCCTCCTCGGCCCCCTGCTCCGGCGTGACCTCCGCCCGCGGGTGCGGGGTCGGGTCGACGTCGGTCGAGGCCGTGGACGTCGCGGCGACGTCCACCGTTGCCTGCTCGGGATCGTTCGCGGGCACGAGAGCCCCGAACGGGAGGGCCTCGAAGGACGCGGTGTCAGCCGTCTCGGTGGGGGGCGCCGCGGCGTCGGCCGGTTCGGCGGCGCCCGGCTCGCCGGTCTCCGGATCCGGGGTGCTCGCCGGCGGCTCGCCGGTGCCGCTTGCTCCGGCCGCGTCGAGCCGCTCGGCCTCCGGCGCGGGACGCGGTGCGACGACGGGCGCCGGACCGTCGGTCAGCGCCATGTCCGCCCGGTCGACGTCGGACGCCGGGTCGACGGCGCTCGTCGCCGCCGACTCCGCCCCGCCCGGTGGCGCCGCCCCGGCGTCGTCCCGTTCGGCCGGCACTGTCGTCTCGTCGGCGACCGCCTTCGGTGCCGGGTCGATCGTCGCCGCCGGCTGCTCGGCGTCGGTGACGGCGGCCGGCGCCGCAGGGGCGAGCACGGCCGTCGTGGCGGCCGGCGCGCCGTCCACGGTGGCCGGATCGGACTTCCGCGCGCCACGCCGGCCGCGCAGGAACCAACCGCCCGCCAGACCGACCAGCAGGGCGAGTATCACTGTCAGCGACTGCCCGAAGGACCACGCCACGGCAGACCTCCCTCTCACCTCGTCGATGAATAACGTGGGAAAAACTCGCCGCAGCTTCGCATACGCGCGGCCGGGGCGGCCGGGAGGCTCGGGGTGGTACCGACACGGGGGAGCGGTTGGGCACCGACGGATAACGGATCGTGACTCAGCGTGCCGGACGACCGGACGACCGGACGACGACGACCCCGGCGCGCGGGGGCGCCGGGGTCGTTCGTGCGGTGGGCTCAGTCCTCCTCGCCCCGATAGGTGTAGAAGTCGTTGACGAAGTTGCGGCGCAGCCGGGGCACCCGGCTGGTGACGCCGAAGTAGCCGCGCGCCCCGAGCAGGGCGAGCCGGCCGACGACCGGCTTGTACATCCGGTCGTCCCCGTTGGTGCCGCTGCGGTTGAGCGAGTCGGCGACCCGGGCGAACCCGTACGGCACCATCTCCGTCTCGTAGTCGGCGACCGCCTGCAGCAACGTCTTCTCGCCGGCGGTGGCCAGACGCAGTTGCCGGCAGAGCAGCACCGCGTCGCGCAGCGCGGTGTTCGCGCCCACCCCGCGGCCCGGGGTCATGGTGTGGATGGCGTCGCCCAGCAGCGTCACCGTGCTGCTCTTCCACTGCGGCACCGGCTCGGAGGTGCTCACCCGGATCGGCAACGCGCTGGCCGGGTCACCGCGCATCAGCAGCTCACGCAGGCGTGGATGCCAGTTGCCGGTGAGGTCGAGCGCGACCTGCACCAGTTCGTCGCCGCGCCGCTGCATCACGTCGGACGGGAACCGGCGGGCGGCGCTCCACACCACGAGGTTGATGTTGTCGCGGGTCGGGTCGTGCGCCCTCCCCGACCACCGGGACAGCAGGGCCGCGTCGGCCTCGCTGACGCCGGGCTTCAACCGGCCCTCGGCGTCCCACTTGAAGTCCATCACGTGCAGCACGCCCATCATCCCGCCGGTGCCGAAGATCAGCGAGATGCCGCGCTGGAGCCGCTCCGGCAGGAGCGCGCGGGTGTGCTCGGTGAGCGGGATCCGGGTCGCGATGTTGATGGTTCCGGCGTCGCGGGTGACCGCGTGCGGCAGGTACTGCCGGCGGACCGCGGAGTGCGTGCCGTCCGCGGCGACGAGCAGATCCCCGCCGGCGCTGGTGCCGTCGGCGAAGTACGCGGTGACCGTACCGTCGTCACGCTGCTCGTAGTGGGTGAACGTCTTGTCGAAGTGGACGACGTCCTCCATACCGGTGAGCAGGACCTGGCGCAGCGTCATCCGCGCCACCGACCGCTCGGTGTCGACCGGGTGGGTGTCCGGCCGCAGCTCGAACGACGCGGTCCGGCGCATGCGTTGGGTGATGACGTTGAACCAGCGCGGCGAGCGGGCGCAGGTGGCCAGGTAGATGTCGAACAGCTCCGGCGGCAGGCACTCGCGCAGCGCCCGGCTGCCGGTCGGACCGATACCGACCCGGTAGCCGAGCAGCCCCTCGCCGCGGGTGCGGTACCGCTCGTAGACGGCGACGCTGATCCCGGCCCGGCGCAGCCCGTGCGCCAGACACAGGCCCCCGGTGCCCGCGCCGACGATGAGCACGTGCGGCGCTGTGGCGGACACGGCGGCCCTCAGCCGGCCGCGCGCGGCGCGGGCGCGGCGACCGCGTCCCACCGGTAGAAGCAGCCGGCGATGGCGTCCCGCGGGGAGCGCCAGGTGGGCAGGTACGGCGAGGTGTGCGCGGAGAGCCGCTCGTTGACCTGGCGGTAGAGGGGATGGTTACGGGCCTCGCCCAGCGCCTCCGGGGCGACGTCGGCGGTCTCCATCAGGTGCACGAAGACGTCGTGCAGGCAGTACAGCGATCGGTGCGTGACGCCGGTGAGCCCGGGCAGCTCGGTGGCGTCGGACTCGGCGAAGATCTGCGCCACCCGGCCCTCCGCGCCGGGGGCGATCCTGCTCACGATCAGTAGACGGCTCATCGGACCCCTTCCACCGGTGGCCCACGTCGCGGGCCACGGAACTGTCGTGTGGCCCACGGTGCCGTCCGGCCTGTCACCTTCCCGTCACGCGTTGCGCCGCGTCGGTGACGCCGGGCGGGGCGGACCGCCGGTGGCGCGGCCCGGGTGACCCGGGGACCGGCGCGCGGTGCCACCGTCGCGGGTCGCCCGGCGGATCGGGGCGAGCGTGTCGTCGAGCAGCGCGCACATCGCCGCCGAGGGTTCCAGCCGCAGTTCGCGCCGGAGCAGGTCGCGGTACACGTAGAAGGCGTGCACCGCCTCGAAGGCGTTGCCCTCGGCGAGGTGGATGCGGACCACCAGCCGGTGCGGTGTCTCGCGCAGCGGTTCGGCAGCCATCGCCTCCAGCGCGGCCTGCAGGGCTTCGCCGTGCCGGCCCGCCGCCAGGTGCTGGCCGGCCACCTGCTCCAACATGTGCAGGCGGAGCTGGCGCAGCCGTTCCCGCTCCAGCAGCACCCAGTCGTCGTACCAGCCGGGGAGCAGGTCGTGCCGGCCGGCGGCGAGCGCCCCCGTCGCGTTGCGCGGGTCGTCGCCGTCGCGTACCCGGCCGGCGGTGCCGACCAGCTCGTCGACGTCGAGCCGGACGGACGGGTCCAGCCGTACCGTGTCGGCGCTGACCGTGAGAGGACAGCACGGGTCCTGCCGCAGCCGCCACAGCGCGGTGCGCAGCGAGGAGAGCGCCCGCTCCTCGGCGGCGTCGGGCCAGAGCAGGCCGGCCAGTTGGCAGCGGGTGGCGCCGGGGCGCAGCCCGATCAGCGCGATCACCCGCTGCAGGCCGCGCGGCACCACCACCGGCGTCTCTCCGTGCAGCAGTTGGAAGCCACCCAGCAGGCACAGCGAGACCTCGGGGCCGGAACGGCTCCCGGTCGACGGCACGGACGGATCAGCGGCCACGGCGGCACCCCCTGCGGAACGGTCGCTCCGGCTGTCTGCTGTGTCCCCCGGCGCGGCTGCCCCGTGACACCGCTGTCGTCGCTTCGCCGTGGCTGCGGCGTCGCGCCGGGCCGCCGGGCTGACCGTGACGAAGATTATCAATAATCGTCACTCTGAGTCAACATGGTGGTGGCGGCGCTCAGCGCTCCGGAGAATCCGTGAGACCCGTTCTGAACTGCGGGAATTTGCCGTTTGGGAAAGGGTGGGCAGAGGCGACGCATAGGCGGTACACAGCTTGCGTCAACGCAGCGTCACCAACCACTGTTGCCCGTGTACCCAGTGTGGTGACGCCGTCGTGACGAGCCGCACCGCATGGTGGCGGCAGTCGTCCGGCTCGTCCGGCGCCCGGCGCGCACGCCCGGTGAGCGCCGTGGGGGGAGGCCCGTTCATGGATCGATCGCTCATCGTCGCGAAGGTGATCCCGACCGCGGAGGCACAGGTCGCCGAGGTGTTCGCCGATTCCGACGCCACGGAGCTGCCGCACCTGGCCGGGGTACGGCACCGGTCGCTGTACCGCCTGCACGACCTCTACGTGCACCTGCTCGAGACCGAGCTGCCCGGGGACGCCGCGGTGCAGGCCGCCCGCAGCCACCCGGAGTTCGACCGGGTCAGCGCGCGACTGCGGCCCTACATCACCCCGTACTCGCCGACCTGGCGTTCGCCGCGCGACGCGATGGCGCGCTGCTTCTACCGCTTCGACGCCGACGCGCCGGCCGGGCGGCGGCCATGACCGCCACCGCGCCGCGCGAGGAGCAGCTCTGGTCCCGCTGCGCCGGCTGCGCCACCCTGCTCTACCGCAAGCGGCTCCGTCGCAACCTGGACGTCTGTCCGGAGTGCGGGGTGCACGCCCGGCTGGGCGCGCCGGACCGGCTGCGGCAACTGGTGGACCCGGACTCGTTCCGGCCGCTGCCCGACGACCCCGCCGAGGTGGACCCGATCGGCTTCGTCGACGTGGTGCCGTACCCGCACCGGCTCACCGCGGCCCGGACCGGCACCGGCCTCGCCGAGGCGGTGCTCTGCGGCACCGCGACCCTCGGCGGTCACCCGGCAGCGCTCGCGGTGATGGACTTCCGTTTCCTCGGCGGCAGCCTCGGTTGCGCCGTCGGCGAACTGATCACCCGGGCCGCGGAGCGCGCGCTCGAGGAGCGGGTGCCGCTGATCCTGGTCACCGCCTCCGGCGGGGCCCGGATGCAGGAGGGCGCGCTGTCGCTGATGCAGATGGCCACCGTCAGTCAGGCCGTCGCCGCGCTCCGCGAGGCGGGCCTGCTCACGGTCAGCGTGCTCACCGATCCCACGTACGGCGGCGTGGCGGCCTCGTTCGCCACCAACACCGACATCGTCGTGGCCGAGAGCGGGGCCCGGATGGGCTTCGCCGGCCCGCGGGTGATCCGCCAGGTCACCGGCCGCGCGTTGCCCGACGGCTTCCAGACCGCAGACTTCCTGCTCCGCCACGGTCAGGTCGACATGGTGGTGCCCCGCCGGGCGCTGCGAGGTCGGCTGGTGGCGCTGCTCGCCGCGGCCCGCGCCGGCCGTCCGCGCCCGGCCGGAGCGTCCGCACCGGCGACCAGTCCGCCCGTGCCCCGGCAGCAACCGCCGCCGACCGTCACCGCCGACGCGCCGGCCGACGGGACCGACCCGTGGGCGACCGTACGCCTGGCGCGGCATCCCGGCCGGCCCACGACCCTGGACTACCTGGAGTCGGCCTTCGACGGCTTCGTCGAGCTGCACGGCGACCGGCTCGGCGGCGACTGTCCGGCCGTGGTCGGCGGCCTCGCCCGCCTCGACGGACGGCCGCTCATGGTGATCGGCCACCAGAAGGGACACACCACCGCGGAGCTGGTGGCCCGCAACTTCGGCATGGCCAGCCCGGCCGGGCACCGCAAGGCGCTGCGGCTGATGCGTCTCGCCGCCCGGCTCGGCCTGCCCGTCGTCACGCTGGTGGACACGCCTGGCGCCGATCCGGGTGTCGGCGCGGAGGAGCAGGGGCAGGCCGCGGCCATCGCGGAGAACATCCTCGCGCTCACCGTGCTGCCCACCCCGGTCGTCGCGGTGATCACCGGCGAGGGCGGCAGCGGCGGGGCGCTCGCCCTGGCGGTGGCCGACCGGGTGCTGATGCTCCAGCACGCCGTCTACTCGGTGATCAGTCCGGAGGGCTGTGCCGCGATCCTCTGGCCGGACCGCTCGGCCGCTCCGCAGGCCGCCCGCGCGCTGCGGCTCACCGCCCCGGACCTGCACCGCCTCGGTGTGGTGGACGAGATCGTGCCGGAGCCCGTCGACGCCGCACACGACGATCCGGACGCCGCCGCCACGGCGCTGCGCGAGGCGGTGCGGGCCAACCTGTCCCCGCTGCTCGACCTGCCGCCCGCCACCCTCGTACGCCGTCGCCGCCAGCGTTTCCGTCGCTTCGGCGCGGCCCGCGCCGGCAGCCGGGCGGGTGCCCGGTGACCGCCGGCGCGGCCCGGCCGCGGGCCGCGGCGAACGCCGAGACCGTCCCGGACGGCACCGACCCGGCGGCCGGTACCGACGCCGTGCTGGCGGGGCTGCGCCGGCACGCCCGGCAACTGGTCGCCGAGCTGGCCGGGCCGGTACGTCGGGTGCGGCTACGCAGCGGTGAGACGGTGCTGGAGGTGGAGTGGCACGGCGGAGGCGCCCCCGCCGAGGCCGTCGTGCCGCAGCGACCGGCGCCGGTCGAGCAGTTCACGGCCGAGCCCGCCGAACCGGCCGAGCCCGCCGACCACGCGATGGTCCGCGCGCCCATCGTCGGCACCTTCTACCGGTCCCCGGAGCCGGGGGCGGCGCCGTTCGTGGCCGTCGGCGACCTGGTGCGCCCCGGGCAGGTCGTCGGGATCGTCGAGGCGATGAAGCTGATGAACGAGGTGGCCGCCGAGCGGGGTGGCCGCGTCGTCGCCGTGCTGGCCGACGACGGCCAACCGGTGGAGTACGACCAGCCGCTGGTCGCGCTGGAACCGGCCTGAGGTGGTGTGGGATGTTCGAGAAGGTGCTGATCGCCAACCGTGGTGAGATCGCGCTACGGGTGCTGCGCGCCTGCCGCGAACTCGGTGTGCGTACGGCCGTGGTCTACTCCGCCGCGGACGCCGACTCCGCCGCCGTACGCCTCTCCGACGAGGCCGTCCGGATCGGGCCCGCGCCCAGCCGGCGCAGCTACCTCAACGCCGCCGCCATCGTCGAGGCGGCCCGGCAGGTGGGGGCCCAGGCGGTGCACCCGGGGTACGGCTTCCTCTCCGAGGACGCCGACTTCGCCGAGATCTGCGCGGAGAACGGGCTCACCTTCATCGGCCCGCGGCCGGAGGTGATGGCCGCGCTGGGCGACAAGTCGTCCGCCCGCGCCCTGATGAGCCGGGCCGGGCTGCCGCTGCCGGCGGGGAGCGTCGAGCCGGTGCCCACCGTGGACGCGGCGGTCGAGGTGGCCGCCGGGATCGGCTACCCGGTGATCGTCAAGGCGGCGGCCGGCGGCGGTGGACGGGGCATGACAGTCGTCTGGACCCCGGCCGACCTGCCCCGGGCGTACGCGAAGACCCGCGCCACCGCCCAGAAGGTCTTCGGCGACGATCGGGTCTACGTCGAGCGGTACCTCACCGACGCCCGGCACGTCGAGGTGCAGGTGCTCTGCGACGCCCACGGCAACGGTGTGCACCTGGGCACCCGCGACTGCTCCGTACAGCGCCGGCACCAGAAGCTCATCGAGGAGGCGCCCGCGCCGGCGCTCTCCGCCGCCACCCTCGACACGATCGCGGAGACCGCGCTCCGTGGCGCGCTCGCGGCCGGCTTCACCGGCGCGGGCACCCTGGAGTTCCTGGTCGACGCCAAGGAACGGTTCCACTTCCTGGAGATCAATTGTCGGATCCAGGTGGAGCACCCGGTCACCGAGATGATCACCGGTGTCGACCTGGTGCACGAGCAGCTGCACATCGCCGCGGGCACGCCGCTGCGCCTGCGGCAGGAGGAGATCCGCCTGCACGGGGTCGCCGTCGAGTGCCGGGTCAACGTGGAGGATCCGGAGCGCGACTTCGCCCCGACCCCCGGGCGGCTGGAGCGCTTCGTCCCGCCCGGCGGACCGTTCACCCGCGTCGACACCCACGGATACCCCGGCTACCTGGTCGGGCCGCACTACGACTCGCTGCTGGCCAAGGTGGCGGTCTGGGCACCCGACCGGGAACTCGCCCTCAACCGGCTCGAACGGGCGCTCGACGAGTTCGACGTCGCGGGGCCGGGTGTCCGGACCACGATCCCGTTCGCCCGGCGGGTGCTCGACGACGCCGAGTTCCGCAAGGCCCGCCACCACACCGGACTGGTCGACCGGCTGCTCACCACCACCGCGCCGGCGGCCACCCCGGACCCGCCGGTGGCGGCCCGCCCGTCGACCACCGCCGAACGCCTGACATCCGACTGAGGAGGACTGATGACCGTCACCCAAGGCCAGCCGCTGACCGCCGCGATCACCGACATCCTGGTGACCCACTGCGGGCTGGACCCCGAGGTCGCCGCCCGCGCGCCGGCCGCCTCCCTGGAGGAGCTGGGCCTGGACTCCCTCGCCCTGCTCGAGCTCTCGGCGGTGGTCGCCGACCGGTACCGGGTACAGATCCCCGAGCAGGCCGCGCAGCTCAGCATCCCGGCGGTGGCCGACCTCGTCGCCCACAGCACCGACGGGCCCACCACCGCGCACGCCGTGCCGACGCAGCAGCGCGGCGAGCGGCCCGGCCACACGGAGAACAGCATC
This sequence comes from Micromonospora sp. 15K316, assembly GCF_004348525.1. Lineage (GTDB taxonomy): Bacteria > Actinomycetota > Actinomycetes > Mycobacteriales > Micromonosporaceae > Micromonospora. The sequence goes on from NZ_SMKG01000029.1 coordinate 30,905, forward strand.
GTGATCGCGGCGCCGCTGCCGCTGGTCTGGGAGATCACCAACGACGTGGCGAACTGGACCGAGCTCTTCACCGAGTACGCGGTGGTGGAGATCCTCCAACGCGACGGCGACACGGTGCGGTTCCGGCTCACCATGCATCCGGACGAGAACGGCATCTCGTGGAGCTGGGTCAGCGAACGCACCGCGGACCCGGCCACCCGCGAGGTGCACGCGCACCGGGTGGAGACCGGGCCGTTCGAGTACATGCGGATCCACTGGCGCTACACCGAGGAGCCGGCGGGCACCCGGATGGCCTGGACGCAGGACTTCTCGATGAAGCCGACCGCGCCGGTGGACAACGCCGGAATGACCGACCGGATCAACGCCAACAGCGCGGTGCAGTTGGCAGTCATCAAGGAGCGGATCGAGCGCCGGGTGCAGACCGGGGAGCTCACGGTGACCGGAGGCGACGATGAGTGAGCGGACGGTGGGCCTGGTGGCGGCCGACGCCGTAGCACCCGACCGGCGTCGCGGTGGTGAGCTGCGGGTGCTGCTCGGGCCACGGACCGTCGGCAGCACCTCCGGTTTCATGGGGGTGGCCCGGCTGGGCCCGGGCGAGCGCATCGCGGAGCACTACCACCCGTACAGCGAGGAGTTCCTCTACGTCGCCCGTGGCGCGATCACCGTCGACCTGGACGACCGGCCGGTGCCGCTGGCCGCCGGTGAGGCGCTCTACGTGCCGATCAACGTACGGCACCGGCTGCGCAACACCGGCGACGAGCCGGCCGAGGTGGTGTTCCACCTCGGACCGCTGGCGCCCCGGCCGGAGCTCGGCCACGTCGACACCGAACTGGCCGAACAGCGGGGCATCTCGTGAGCGCGAGGAGTGAGCCGGGGTTGCGAGCCCCGCAGTCGCGAAACATGGGTGATCTCGTGAGCGCGAGGAGTGAGCCGGGGTTGCGAGCCCCGCAGTCGCGAAACATGGGTGATCTCGTGAGCGCGAGGAGTGAGCCGGGGTCGCGAGCCCCGCAGTCGCGGACCGGGGTGCCGTCGTGAGCGGGCGCCGCACGGTGGTGACCGGGATCGGCGTGGTCGCCCCGGGCGGCGTCACCCGGGACCGGTTCTGGAAGTCGATCACCGAGGGACGGACGGCGACCCGCCGGATCACCTTCTTCGACCCGTCGCCGTTCCGGTCCCGGATCGCCGCCGAGTGCGACTTCGATCCGGTCGCCGCCGGGCTGACCGAGGCCGAACGATGCCGCGCCGACCGGTACGTGCAGTTCGCGCTCGCCTGCGCCGACGAGGCCGTCGCCGACGCCGGCCTGGAGCTCACCGAGGCCGAGCGGGACCGCACCGGGGTGGTGCTCGGCACGGCGGTCGGCGGCACCATGGCGCTGGAGCAGGAGTACGTGACGGTCTCCGACGGCGGCCGGCGGTGGCTCGTCGACGCGGCCCGGGGCGGCCCGTTCCTCTACCAGGCGCTGGTGCCCAGCAGCCTCGCCGCCGACGTCGCCTGCCGGTACGGGCTGCACGGCCCGGCGCAGGTGGTCTCCACCGGCTGCACCTCCGGCATCGACGCCATCGGGTACGCCCACCAGCTGATCGCCGACGGCGAGGCGGACCTGGTGTTCACCGGCGCCGCCGACTCGCCGATCTCTCCGGTCACCGTCGCCTCGTTCGACGCGATCAAGGCGACCAGCCCGGACAACGACGACCCGGCGCACGCCTCCCGCCCGTTCGACGCCGACCGGCACGGGTTCGTGCTCGCCGAGGGGGCCGCGGTGCTGGTGCTGGAGGAGGCCGAGCACGCCCGGCGGCGCGGCGCGCACGTCTACTGCGAGGTCGCCGGGTACGCCAGCCACAGCAACGGCTACCACATGACCGGGCTGCGGCCCGACGGGGTGGAGATGGCGCTCTCCATCGAGGCCGCGCTGCGCCAGGCCCGGCTGGCTCCGGAGCAGGTCTCCTACATCAGCGCGCACGGCTCCGGCACCCGGCAGAACGACAGGCACGAGACCGCCGCCTTCAAGCGGGCGCTCGGCGAGGCCGCGTACCGGGTGCCGATCAGTTCGATCAAGTCGATGGTGGGCCACTCGCTGGGCGCGATCGGTTCGATCGAGATGGCGGCCTGCGCCTTGGCGATCGAGTTCGGGGTGGTGCCGCCGACGGCGAACTGGACCACCCGCGACCCCGAGTGCGACCTGGACTACGTGCCGAACGAGGCCCGCGAGCTGCCGGTCGACGTGGCGCTCTCCGTGGGCAGCGGGTTCGGCGGCTTCCAGTCCGCCATGATCTTCCGGCGCCTGTCGAAGGCGGCCGCGTGACCGCGCGGGCGGTGGTCACCGGCATCGGGGTGGTCGCCCCGAGCGGCATCGGCGCGGCGGCGCACTGGCGGACGGTGCGGGACGGCACCCGGCGCACCGGGCCGATCACCCTGTTCGACCCGACCGGCTACCCGACCCGCCTCGCCGGTGAGGTGACCGGTTTCGAGGCCACCGGGTACGCGGAGAGCCGCCAGCTGGTGCAGACCGACAGGTGGACGCACCTCGCGTTCGCCGCGACCCGACTGGCGCTGTCCGACGCCGGACTGCCGGAGCACGCGCCCGACCCGTACGGCTACGCGGTCACCCTGGCCAGCTCCTCGGGCGGAAACCTGTTCGGTCAGCGGGAGCTGCAACGCCTCTGGGGCGGGACGTCGCGCACCGTCGGGGCGTACCAGTCGATCGCCTGGTTCTACGCGGCGAGCGTCGGGCAGCTCTCCATCCACCACCAGTTCAAGGGGCCGTGCGGGGTGCTGGTCAGCGAGGCGGCAGGTGGCCTCGACAGCCTGGCGCACGCGGTCCGGTCGATCCGCCGGGGCACCCCGGTGGTGATCGCCGGCGGCACCGAGTGCCCGCTGAGCCCGTACGCCCTGGCCTGCCAGCTGGCCGGCGGGCTGCTCAGCGACGTCGCGGACCCGGAGCGGGCCTACCGGCCCTTCGACGCGACGGCGAGCGGCTACCTCCCCGCGGAGGGTGGGGCGGTCTTCGTCGTGGAGGAGTTGGGGCACGCGCTGGCCCGGGGCGCCCGGATTTACGGTGAGCTGACCGGCTGGGGCGCCACGCACGACGCCGTCCACACCGGCCCGGAGACGGCGGGGAGCCCGACCCAGTACGCCCGCGCGATGCGCATCGCCCTCGACCGGGCCGCGATCGGGTCGGACGAGGTGGACGTGGTGCTGCCCGACGCGCTGGGCGTGCCCCGCTACGACCGTACGGAGGCCGGCGCGCTGCGGGCGGTCTTCGGCGCCCGGCGGCCCCCGGTCAGCACCTCGAAACCGCTGACCGGCCGGGCGCACCAGGGGAGCGCGGCGCTGGACGTGGCGACCGCGCTGCTCGCCTTCCGGCACGACACGCTGCCCGCCTCCGCCGGCCCCGACGAGGTGGCCGCCGGCTGCGAGCTGGACTTCCTGCGGGAGCACCGGCGACCGCGCAGCCGGGTGGCGATGGTCTGCGCGCGGGGCTTCGACGGCTACAACAGCGCGCTGGTCCTGCGCGGGGCGGCGCCGGTGAGGGAGGACGAGGATGAGTGAACGGCGGGCGCGGGTGGTGTTCCTGGTCCGGGTGCCGGCGGAGCGTACCGAGGCGTTCCTGGCCGCGTACGAGGCGATCCGTCACCAGGTGGCCGGCGGGGTGCCCGGGCACCTGGTGGATCAGGTGTGCCGGTCGTCGGCCGACCCGGAGCAGTGGCTCATCACCAGCGAGTGGGAGCGCCTCACCGACTTCGAGACCTGGGAGCGCAGCTCGGAGCATCGGGAGCTGGTCCGGCCGATGCGGGAGTGCTTCACCGACGCCCGCTCGCTGCGCTTCCACGTGCACGCGCAGACTCCGACGCCCGTCTGACGCCGGGCCGCGCGGCGGCGCCCCGGGTGCGCCCCGCGTGCCGCTGTGGCCCGGCGGTCCCGCGGCGGCTCACCGGTCCAGCGTCACCTCCGCGAGGTAGACACAGGTGCGGCCCTCGTGGGACGAGTAGTAGCTGACCCAGAGCCGCTCGTCGTGCCAGACCAGGCCCGGGTAGCTGGTGTCGCCGCCGGACGGGACGGTCACGAGTTCGGTCAGCTCGCCCCGCTCGGCGTCGAGGGCGCAGATCGCGGTGCGGGCGCGGCCGTCGAGCAGGCGTACCCCGGCCACCAGCCGGCCGTCCGGCAACCGCAGCAGGGCCGGCCCGCCCACCTGGACCCCCAGGTCGATCCAGTGCCAGTCCCGGTACGGCGGGCGGGCGCGGCCGAGCTGTGCGGTTGCCGTTTCCCGATCGCGGCGGAGCAGGCAGAGCGCGGTCCCGTCGGGCTCGAAGACCAGGCCCGACTCGTTCGGGTAGCCGTCGGCGAAGAGCGTCGGCACCGCCGGCCGCAGGTCGATGCCGTCGCCGCTGCGGTAGAGGCGCGCGAAGCGCGGTTCCCGGGTGGAGTAACCGACGCCCCACATGGCGTCGCCGTGCCAGGCGGCTCGCCACATCCACACGTCCCGCTCGCCCACCGGCGTCGGGTCGCCCCAGCGGTGGCCGTCGGCGGAGAGCCAGGTGACGGTCCGGAAGGACTTCGTTGACTCACCTGTCGCCGCGGCGGCGTACAGCTGGAGCCGGCCGTCGGGGCGGGTGACGAGGCGCGGGTCCCGCAGGTCGGCCCCGTCGCGGCTCAACAGGGCGGCGGAGGCCCAGTGGCGACCGTCCGGCGAGACGAGCACCCGGACGACCCCGTCGCCGGAGACGTGCGAGCCGCCCTCCCGGAACACGCAGAACCACCGGTCCCGGTGCCGGGCCAGGTCGGTGAAGGCGTTGTGCGGTGCGCTGTCGCCGATGCGGCGTACCGCGGTGACCGTTGCTCGGGTGGTGCGGCCCATCGGTGACGGGTTCATGCGCGGCGGCCTCCTGGCAGGGGCGTCCGGTCCGGCCGCTCACGTTAGGGCCCGAAGCGGGCATCCGGACGGCCTCCCGGCGAACGCCCGGCGAACATCCGCCGGCGGCCGGTCCCGGAGCCGCCCGGGTGCCACGGTCAGTCCGGCGACGGCGTGGCCGGCGGCCGGTACGCGGCGGCGAGCCGCTTCGGTGCCCGGTCGCACCACGCCTCGACCATCAGCTCGGTCAGCTCGGACCGCCCGATGCGCGCGAGCCGGACGAGCACCGCCGGGTACCCGTCGAGGTGGGGGACGGTGAAATAGACCGACGGGTCGTCGGCGAGCAGCGCCTCCTTCGCGCCCAGGTCGGGCACCCGGGCGCCGAGGATCGGGCCGTCCGGCGCGTCGTCGCCGAGGACGGCCCGGTCGGCCGCGCGCAGCGGACGTTCCCACACGAACGCCTTGTCCCGTACCCGCCAGGCCGGCAGGCCGCCGTAGGACGGGTGCTCGCTCGTCTTCGGCAGCGTGGCCGCGATCCGGCGGACGTCCTCCCAGGTGGCCATGGCCCCAGCGTAGGTCGACCGGTCCGCGTCGCGGCTCACCGGCGAGTTGACACACCGCGTTCACCGCATGGCAAAGCGCCACCACCGCCGTTCCCGTGTCCTGGGTGGACGGTCATAATGGGCCGCATGGTTGCCTGGGAGTACGCTCTGCTGGTCCGCCGCTACCAGGGGCAGGGCCGCAATTTCCACGTGTCGTTCGTCTGGTACGGGCCGGACGGGTCCCGCAAGGACATCACCGCGTACGGCGACACGGCGATCGCGCATCTCAACCGGGTCGGCCGGGAGGGCTGGGAGCTGGTCTCCGCCGCCGAGGACGTCAACAACGTGCAGGGCAGCACCGAGGTGCACCGCTACCACCTCAAGCGCCCCCTGGCCTGACCCCGCCCCGGGCCCATTCGCCGTTGATCAAGAGGTTCGCGTCAGGGATCGATCCGTCCGTGACGCGAACCTCTTGATCAACAAGGTCGGCTCAGGTGAGGTCGACGGTGGGGTAGAGGGGGAAGCCGGCCAGCAGCTCGCCGGCCTGACGGCTGACCTTGTCGGCGACCGCCGGGTCGAGCGCGTACTTGGCCTTCGAGGCGGTGCCGTCCGGATTCGCGCCGGCGTTCGTCTGGCTCAGCACGGTGTGGATCAGCTCGGCGATCGTGTCCATCTCCGCCGTGCCGAGGCCGCGGGTGGTGAGCGCCGGGGTCCCGATCCGGATGCCCGAGGTGTACCAGGCGCCGTTCGGGTCCTGCGGCACCGAGTTGCGGTTCGTGACGATGCCGGCGTCCAGCAGCGCCTGCTCGGCCTGCCGGCCGGTCAGCGCGTACGACGTGACGTCGATGATCGCCAGGTGGTTGTCGGTGCCGCCGGTGACCAGGGTGGCGCCGCGACGCAGCAGCCCCTCGGCGAGCGCCTGGGCGTTGGCCACGATCCGCTGGGCGTAGTCGGCGAAGTCCGGACGCCGGGCCTCGGCGAGCGCGACCGCCTTGGCCGCCATCACGTGCGGCAGCGGACCGCCGAGCACCATCGGGCAGCCCCGGTCGACCTGCTCGGCCAGCTCCGGCTGGCAGAGCACCATGCCGCCCCGGGGGCCGCGCAGCGACTTGTGCGTGGTGGTGGTGACGATGTGCGCGTGCGGCACCGGGTCGAAGTCGCCGGTGAGGACCTTGCCCGCCACCAGGCCGGCGAAGTGCGCCATGTCGACCATGAAGGTGGCCCCGACCGAGTCGGCGATCTCCCGCATGATCCGGAAGTTCACCCGCCGGGGGTACGCCGAGTAGCCGGCGACCAGGATCAGCGGCTTGAACTCGCGCGCCGCCTCGGCGACCTTGTCGTAGTCGATGAGGCCGGTCTCCGGGTCGGTGCCGTAGCTGCGCTGGTCGAACATCTTGCCGGAGATGTTCGGCCGGAAACCGTGGGTGAGGTGACCGCCGGCGTCCAGCGACATGCCGAGCATCCGCTGGTTGCCCAGCTCCCGGCGCAGCGCGAACCAGTCCGCCTCGGTGAGGTCGTTGACGTGGCGGGCCTGCGCCTTCTTCAGCGCGGGCGCCTCGACCCGGTCGGCCAGCACCGCCCAGAAGGCGACCAGGTTCGCGTCGATGCCGGAGTGCGGCTGGACGTACGCGTGGGCGGCGCCGAACAGCTCCCGGGCGTGCTCGGCGGCGAGCGCCTCCACCGTGTCGACGTTCTGGCAGCCGGCGTAGAAGCGGCGACCCACCGTGCCCTCGGCGTACTTGTCGCTGAACCAGTTCCCCATCGCCAGCAGCGTGGCCGGGGAGGCGTAGTTCTCACTGGCGATCAACTTGAGCGATTCGCGCTGGTCCGCCAGCTCGGCGGCGATGGCGCCGGCGACCCGGGGCTCGACGGCGCGGATCACCTCGAGCGCGCTGCGGAAGGCGGTGGATTCGGCGTTCGGCGACGACATGCGACCTCCTACTGACGTGCGGAAGGCCCAGGCGCTCGGCATGCGTCCTCGTGACGGGGCCGCTCCCCGATGGTTCTCCATCCCCACGCGCCAGTAACGGCCCGCCCAGATCCTACCGAACCGGTGGTCACCCGCCCGGGCGACCTCGGTCCGGGGCCGGCGGTGGGCCGGTGCGGTTGGGCGGGCCCGCACGGGGCACACCGGTAGTGGGGCGTCGCGACCCCGGAGGGGGTGCGCGAGCACCTCCCGGACGAGAGGAGCAGGACCATGACCGAACCGGGCAGCGGACGGCCGCTCGCGGTGGTGACCGGGGCGTCCAGCGGCATCGGGTACGAGCTGGCGGTCCAGTTCGTCGAACACGGCTTCGACCTGATCGTCGCGGCCGAGGACGACGGCATCGGGCCGGCCGCGGCCCGGCTGCGCCGGGACGGTGGACCGCGGGTGCGGCCGGTCCGCGTCGACCTGGCCCGCCCGGCCGGGGTGGAGGAACTGGCCGCCGCGGTCGCCGCCACGGGACGCCCGGTCGAGGCGCTGGCCCTCAACGCCGGCCGGGGCGCCGGCGGCCCTTCGTCGGCGGCACCGACCTCGCCGACGAGCTGAACATCGTCGATCTCAACGTGCGCTCGACCGTGCACCTGGCCAAGCGGCTCCTACCCGACATGGTGGAACGGGGCGCGGGGCGGGTGCTCTTCACCTCCTCCGTCGCCTCGACGATGCCCGGCCCGTTCCAGGCGGTCTACAACGGGTCGAAGTCGAACGTGCAGTCCTTCGCCGAGGCGCTGCGCACCGAGCTCAAGGACACCGGGGTCACGGTCACCTCGCTGATGCCCGGGCCGACGGAGACCAGGTTCTTCGATCGGGCGCAGATGCAGGACACCCGGCTCGCCGCCGGGCACAAGGACGACCCGCGTACGGTGGCCGAGCAGGGTTTCGAGGCGCTGGTGCGGGGTGACCCGACGGTGACCGCCGGTTCGCCGCGGAACAGGGTGCAGACGGCGATGGGCAAGATCGTGCCCGACCGCCTCAAGTCCGAGGGGCACCGCAGGCTGGCCGAGCCGGGCTCGGCGAGCTGACCGGTCCGGGGCGACCATCTTCCGGCCGACACCGCCGGGACAGGGTGCCGGGCCCGACGCGACGCCGGGCCCGGGATGCCCCGTGGTTCAGGCCGTCGCCGCGTCCAGCGCCTTCTTGACGGCCTTCGGATCCGTCGGCTTGCGCGGCGCGCCCGCCCGCATCTCGATCATCCGCGCGCCGATCTCCTGGAGCTCCTTGCGCCCCAGCTGGTCACGCACCGTGGGGAACCACTCCTGCTCCTCCTCCTCGACGTGGTGCAGCACGTTCTCGATCAGCACCGTGGTCTTGGCGTTGAAGTGCTCGTCCTCGGCGTCCATCGCGAACAGCTCGGCGCAGAGGACGTCCGCCACGTGGTGCTCCTCGTACGACTCGAGGATGTCGTCCTCCAGGTCCGGCAGGAGCCGACGGACCTCCGGGTACATCACCTCGTTCTCCAGGTAGGTGTGCACGGTGAGCGCCTCGATGATCTGCCCGACCAGCTTCTGCCGCTGGCTCGCCGGGCCCTCCTCGGCGTCCTGGAACGCCTTGAACAGACGGCGCATCTCCTTGTGGTCTTCCTTCAACAGCACGATGGCATCGGTGGACACCGGCGGACCTCCTCGACGTGTCGGTTGATCGTCCGGTACCCCGACGGTGAACTGCGGAAACAGTCAAATGGCGTATCGCGCCGCGTCGTCGCCGGTCGGCTGGGCGCCGGTCGCCGTCAGGTGCCCGACCTCGTTGAAGCCGTCCAACCGGAGGCGGCCGAACTCGTCGGCGGACCACGAGGTGATCGAACAGTTCGCGATGACGTGCTTGCGGCCCAACGCCATCAGCTCCTCCTCGGTCAACCCCTGGAAGAGGTAGCAGAGCAGGAAGACCAGCGCGTCGTGGCCGAAGATCACCACCCGCTGTCCGGCGTGGTCGTGGCGCAGGTCGGCGAGGACGCTGCGCAGCCGCAGCGCCACATCGGTCCACGCCTCACCGCCGGGCGGCCGGTGGTAGAACTTGCCCAGCCGGTCGCGCCGCTCGTGCTCGTCGGGGTGGCGCACCCGTACGCCGTGCGGGGTGAGGCCGTCGAAGACGCCGAGGTCCCGGTCGCGCAGCCGTTCGTCCCGGCGCAGCGGCAAGCCGCTGCCCGCCAGGGCCAGCTCTCCCGTGCGCCGCGCCCGTAGGTACGGCGACGTCAGCGCCACCTGCGGGCGCCGCTCCGGTGGTAGCGCCGCGAACCAGCGGCCCGTGGCGCGTGCCTGCTCCTCGCCGGCCGGCGAGAGCGGTACGTCGGCGTCGCGCTCGGTGCGCGGCACCGCCTCGGCGCCGGAGGACCGTGCCCGCTCGGCGGCGATGTTGGCGGTGCTCTCCCCGTGCCGGACGATCCAGAGTGCTGCCGGCTCCGTCATCTGTCCCACTCCATGCCCGGGTTCGTCCCTGGGACAACTGCCGCTCGGGAGCCGGAGTTACGCCGCCGGGCCCCCGCTCCGCAGATGACGTGGCCGGGCGGACCGGTGGGCGGCGGCGCGGGTACCCACCACGAGGACCGCCGACCGCTACCGTGTGAGACGTGGCGACGACGGCCGAGGAGATCCGGGTCGGTGAGCGGGTGGTCCGCGTCTCCAGCCCGGACAAGCCCTACTTCCCGGAGCGTGGGCTGACCAAGATCGACGTTGTCCGCTACTTCCTCGCCGTCGGCGACGGGATCCTGCGCGCGCTGCGCGACCGGCCGACCATGCTCGAACGCTGGCCGCGCGGGGTCTTCGAAGGTGCGAAGATCGGCACCCGGCAGGACAACCGCGGCGACGCCTTCTACCAGAAGCGACTGCCGGCCGGCGCTCCCGAGTGGGTGCGGACCGCGCACATCACCTTCCCCAGCGGCCGGACCGCCGACGAGGTCGCGCCCAGCGAGTTGGCCGTGGTGATCTGGGCGGCCAACCTCGGCACCCTGCGCTTCCACCCGTGGCCGGTCTCCGCCGCGGACGTGGAGCGTCCCGACCAGCTCCGGATCGACCTCGACCCGATGCCGGGCGTCGACTTCGCCCAGGTCGTGCCGGTGGCCCACGAGGTACGGGCGTTCCTCGCCGAGCTGGGGCTCACCGGCCACCCGAAGACCACCGGCGGCCGGGGGTTGCACATCTACCTGTCGATCGAGCCGCGGTGGAGCTTCGGCGACTGCCGGCGGGCGGTGCTCGCGCTCGGCCGGGAGATGCAGCGGCGCCGGCCCGACCTGGTCACCACCACCTGGTGGCGGGACCAGCGGGACCGTCCGGTCTTCGTCGACTACAACCAGATGTCCCGCGACCACACGATGGCCTCGGCCTACTCCATCCGGCCCACCGCCCGGGCGCTGGTCTCCGCGCCGCTGGACTGGGCGGAGCTCGACGACGCCCGGCCCGAGGACTTCGACGTGGTCACCGTGCCGGCCCGGTTCGCCGAGCGGGGCGATCCGCACGCCGGCCTGGACGATCAGCGCTTCTCCCTGGAGCCGCTGCTGGAGCTGGCCGACCGCGAGGGACTGGAGGCCCCGCCGGAGCGCTGACCGGCGGGCGGCGGAGCGGTCGCGCCTACGCCCAGGGGCTGGTGACCCCGTCGAACTCCTCGAAGACCAGCCAGGTGCGGGTGGAGAGCACCCCGGGAATGCCCTGGATCCGGCCCAGCACCACGTCTCGCAGCGCCGCGTTGTCCGGCGCCCGCACCAGCGCCAGCACGTCGTGGTCGCCGCCGAGCAGCGCCGCGTGCTCGATGTAGCGCACCTGCGCGAGCTCCGCGGAGACCTCGCGCCAGGTGTTCTGCTCGATGGTCAGCGCCACGTACGCCGAGGTGCCCAGGCCGGAGGCCTCCGGCGCGACCTGGGCCCGGAACCCGGTGATCACGCCGTCGCGCAGCAGGCGCTCCACCCGGGCGTACGCGTTGGTGCGGGAGATGTGGATCCGTTCGGCGAGCGTACGCACCGACGTACGTCCGTCCCGGACCAGTTCGTCCAGGATCCGGCGGTCCACCTCGTCCAGCGGACGGGACGAACGTCCCGCGGCAGCGGTCGGCGTTGCTTCGGGACCGGTCTTCTGGCTCACCGGGGCTCCTCTCGCGTGCCGTTTGTCTCACGTTCATGGTGGATCTTGAGCAAAACATCCGCAAGGCTGGAGCATAGGGCCACCACACGTCCCAGGAGGTCCCCGCCGTGACGACCACACCCCAGGCGGTCCGCAGGGCATCCCCG
>NZ_SMKG01000002.1 GCF_004348525.1 Micromonospora sp. 15K316
GCGGAAATGGAGTCAGGGGGCGGGCGGCGCGGCCTCAGGCGGCATGCCGGGGTGGCCCGTACCGGTGGGCGGCACGCCCTTGAGCCGGGTGGCCAGGAGGACCGCGACGGCGAGGAACAACAAGAGGTTGATCACGCTGGCACCGTGCAGGGCCTGGGTGAACGCCTCCCGGGCCGAGTCGAGCAGCGCCGCGGCCGCGGGCTCGGGCAGGGTTTCCGCCACCGCCGCAGCCCCCACGATGCTCTCGCCCGCCGGGATCGCTGCCTCCGGAGGCAGCGCGGCCGGCACATCGACCGCGGCGCCGTAGACCGCCCCGGCGACACTACCGAGGACGGCGACACCGAGCGCGACGCCGAGTTCCCCGCCGGTGGACGACAGCGAGCCGGCGGCGCCCGCCTTCTCCGGCGGCGTCGACGACATCAGCACGGCGTTGGCCAGGGTGGCGCTGGGGCTGCCGCCGACGTACATGACGACCAGGCCGATGATCAGGGTGGCGAGGCCCCCGGAAGCGCTGACCTGGGTGATGACCAGTGCGCCGAACGCCGCGAGGACCATGCCGGCGGCCAGGACGTAGGCGGGGCGCACCGTACGGGCGACGGCCGGTCCGATGTTGCCACCGATGATCATCGCGCCTGCGGGAATGAGCATCCACAGCGCGACTTTCAGCGGGGTCAGACCCTCCACGAGCTGCATGTAGAGGGTGGAGACGAGACCGGCGCCCGCGGTGATGAATCCGAACGCAAGGCCCAGCAGGACGATGGTACTCACCACCGGGTTGCGGAACAGCGCGAGGTCAAGCATCGGGTGGGTGAGGTGCCGCTGGCGGTGGACGAACATCAGGCCGAAACCCAGCCCGACCACCACGGCGCCGACGGCCGTGGGCGCCCAGCCGGCACGCGCGATCTCCTTGAGGCCGTAGACCACGGGCAGGAGCGCAGCGAGCGTGAGCAGCGCGCTGAGCGGGTCGAGCCGGCCCGGGTGGGGGTGGCGTGCCGCGGGCAGCAGCCCCGGCCCGACCAGCAGCAGCAACGCCATGACGGGGACACCCATCAGGAAGATCGAGCCCCACCAGAAGGAGCCGAGCAGCAGGCCGCCGACCACGGGGCCGAGGATCACGCCGAGCATGATGGAGGTGCCCCAGACGCCCATGGCGGCGCCCATCTGCGCCGGATTGGGGAAGAGTTGGCTGATCAGGGCGAGCACGCACGGCATCACCGTCGCCGCCGCGATCCCGAGGAGGGCCCGGGAGACCAGGAGCATCTCGATCGAGTTCGAGTAGGCCGCCAGCAGCGACGCGGCCATGAAACCGGCGGCACCGCCGAGCAGCACGTTGCGGTGACCGATCCGGTCGCCGAGGGTGCCCATGAGAACGAGGGAACCGGCGATCATGAACCCGTAGATGTCGGTCACCCACAGCTGCTGGGTGCTGCTGGCCTCGAGGTCGGTGGCGAGCCTGGGAAGCGCGAGGATCAGGACGCTGATGTCCACCGTGGTGAGCAGGGTCGGCAGACACAGGACGGCGAGTGCCGTCCACTCCCTGCGGCCCGCTCGGGCGCCCATGTCAACTGTCGTCACGTTGGGTCCTTCCATCGATGAATGTCACCTGCACGAAGCGGCCCTTGGCGCGGTTGGACCGCAGCCGGTCTCAGGAAACGCTGCGCAGCGACCGGAAGAAGGTCCGGACGTCGCCCACGAACAGTTCCGGCACCTCCATGGCGGGGAAGTGCCCGCCCCGGTCGAACTCCGTCCAGTGGGTGATCGTCGGGAAGTCCCGGTCGGCGAGCCTGCGGATCGGGACGATGCAGTCCTGCGGAAACACGGCCACGCCGAGCGGAACAGTCAGAGGCTGCTCGCGGTATCCGCTCAGCATCTCCCCGTTGGGATCCTCGGTCGCCGCGCGCTGCTCCTCGGTGACCTCGCGGTACATCTGCGCCGATGAGCTCGCGGTGTTGGTCAGCCAGTAGACCATCACATTGGTCAAAAGCAGATCGCGGTCGATGACCTCGTCGGGCAGCTCCGCGTCCGTCCACTCCTTGAACCGTTCGACGATCCAGGCCAGTTGGCCGGCCGGCGAGTCGTTGAGCGCGTAGGAGACTGTCTGGGGACGGGTCGACAGGAGTTTGCGGTAGCCGGAGCCGTCGGCGTCGAAGCTGGCGAGCCGGCCCAACCGGGCCATGTCCTGCTCGCTGAGGCCCGCCAGCTCGGCGGGATCGCCAGACGGGAAGACGGTCAGCATGTTGCTGTGCACGCCGACGACGCGCTCGGGGTCGAGCCGGCCCACCGCGAGGGAGATCGGCGAGCCGAAGTCCCCGCCCTGGGCGCCGTAACGCTCGTAGCCGAGGCGCCGCATAAGCTCCACCCAGGCAGCCGCGACACGGTTGATGGTCCAGCCGGCGGCCGGCAGTGGACCGGAGAAGCCGAAGCCCGGAATCGACGGAATGACCAGGTGGAATGCCTCCGAGGCGGAGCCGCCGTACGCGACCGGGTTGGTCAGCGGACCTACCACGTTCAGGAACTCCGCCACTGACCCCGGCCAGCCGTGCGTCATGATCAGCGGCAGTGCGTCCGGCTCGGGCGAGCGGACATGGGCGAAGTGCACGTTGGCGCCGTCGATCGTCGTGGTGAACTGCGGCAACCGATTGAGCTGCGACTCCGCCTGTCGCCAGTCGTAGCTGGTCAGCCAGTGGGTTACCAGTTCCTTCAGGTACGCCAGGGGCACGCCGCGCGCCCAGCCGGTCTCGGGCAGGTCCGGCGACCACCGGGTCTGCGCCAGCCGGCGGCGCAGGTCGTCGAGCTCGGTCTGCCGAATATTGATCGCGAATGGCTGCACGGCTTCTCCTCGTGGTTGCCGTTCATCAGGGATTTCGAACGCCCGGTCACGCCTCGAATCACTGCGGGTGACGCTCGAGTCACGCAGAAGGCTTGACGTCGCCCATGACCGTGGCACCGGGCATGCGGCCGCTGCATCTTCCGGATTGCGGCGCGGGTCGGCCACACCTGCGCCTTCGGCCGAGGCGGGGGCCTGCCGCAGAGAAGAGGTACGGCAGGTGCAGGCCCAACCTCCGGCAGCACAATCCGCGACGATGTGCGCACGTACAGAGATGCCTAGCTGCGGCGGTAGTTGGAATCGTGAGCCGCACGCCGCCACCCGTGGACCGAGCGGCGTCCCATCCCTGCCCCACACGAGGAGTGTGATCTCGGGTGACCACGCCCAACACCCCACCGCCGACCGCGCCAAGCCCCCTGTCCAGCAGGACCAGTCACTTCGTCCTGCCGAAGCAGTGGGCGTCCATGCGCCGCGCCGAGCAACTCGAACGGGAGACCGGTACCCGGGTCATCCATCTGGAGAAGGGCGATTTCCAGGGCGAGGAGTTCCGCCCCGCGCCGCACATCGTCGAAGCCTGCGCGAAGGCGGTGCGCGACGGGCATGTGCGTTACGTACCCGGGCCCGGCCTGCCCGAGCTGCGCGACGCCATCGCAGAGGAGGCGACGCGGCGGGGCCGGCCGACCGCACGCGAGGAGGTGCTGGTGACCATGGGCGCCAAGCACGCGCTCACCCAGAGCCTGCTCACGCTCATCGACAACGGCGACGAAGTGATCTTCCCCAACCCGGGCTACCCACCGGACGAGTTCTGGATCACCTACGCCGGGGGTCGGGTCGTCTACGCCCCGCTGATCGAGCCGGACTTCCACTTCGACATCGACCACCTCGCGCAGCTGATGAACGAACGCACCAAGGTCCTGATCATCAACACCCCGCAGCGACCCAACGGCATGACCGTCGACCGGCTGGGGGAGATCAGCGAGCTGTGCCGACGGCACGACGTGATGGTGATCTCGGACGAGATCTTCAGCCACATGGTGTACCCGCCCGCCAAGCACCAGACCATCGCCGCCGTCGAGGGAATGGCCGACCGGACCCTCCTGGTGGACACGTTCAGCAAGAGCTACATCATGACCGGCTTCCGGATCGGCTGGTGCGTCGCGAACCGGGACCTGATCACCGCCATGGACATCTTCCAGCAGAACTCGGTGACCAACGTGCCGGCGTTCGTGCAACTGGCCGCCCTCGCGGCGCTCACCGGCCCGCAGGACCACGTCATCGCCACCCGCGAGCGCCTGCGGGCCAAACGCGACCGGGCGGTCGCGGAACTCAACGCCATCCCCGGCGTCAGCTGCCCGACCCCGGACGGCTCATTCTACGTCTTCCCGAACATCCGTGGCACCGGGTTGACCGCGCAGCAGTTCACCGACCATCTGATCGACCGCTACTCAGTAGGGGTCGTCGCCGGGACGGCGTTCGGCGACCGAGGCGAGGGGCACGTACGGATCACCTACGCCGTCCCGAACGACGTCCTCGACGAGGGTCTGAGCCGCATCCGTCAGGCCGTCGAAATCCTCGGATGACCTGATGGACATCGGACGGATGCTGACGTGGAGCGCCGAACGCCACCCGCATCAGCGGGCCGTCGGTGGGCCGCGACCGATGACCTTCCGCCAGTGGGACGCCTACACCAACCAGCTGGCCCGGGCGCTGGCGGACCTCGGGGTCCGCCCCGCCCAGCGGGTCATGCTGCACATGGCCAACGGGACGGAACTGGCCAGCTGCTACCTGGCGGTGCAGAAGTTGGGCGCGGTCGCGGTGCCGCTGTCCACCCGGTTCGGCCTCACCGAGGTCGAACACTGCCTGCGGGACTGCTCACCCACGCTGGTCGTCACCGACGCCACCACATCCGATCTGTCCGCCCAGGCGCGGGCCGCGCTGCCCGACCCTCCAGTGTCGACGCACGCCGGAGACCCGGACGACGCGGCGCCGGGCAGCGTCGCCCTGGCGCCGCTCGTCCAGGGCCAGACCGACGGGCCCCTGTCCGTCGGCATCGCCGACCACCAGCTGAGCGTGCTGCTCTACACCTCGGGCACGACGGGACGCCCGAAGGGAGTCCCCCGGACCCACGCCGCCGAGCACGCCGCCACCGTGGCGCACATCCTGCAGTCCGGGCAGGGCGGCAACGACGTCACGCTCGGCGTGATGCCGCTGTTCCACACGATGGGCGTACGCACGTTGCTGGCCAGTGTCCTCACCGGCGGCACCTGGGTGCCCCAGCGCCGGTTCGACGCCGACGAGTCGTTGGACCTCATCACCCGCGAGGGCATCACCGCGCTGTACCTAGTGCCCACCCTCTACTGGTCGCTGCTGCAGACAGGCCGGCTGCAGCAGCTCACCTCTCTGCACCGGATCGGATACGCCGGGGCGCCGATGACTCCTGACCTCGCCGGCCGCCTCATCGACGCCGTTCATCCCCGCTCGTTCCTCAACCACTACGGCAGCACCGAGATCTTCACTTTCACCGTGGAACCGGACGTGGCGGCACGACCCGGCAGCGCCGGACGCGCCGGACCCTTCTCCCGGGTCCGCGTCATCGCCACCGACGCCGACGCCGGGCCCACGGACGTCGTCGCGCCGGGCGAACCAGGACAGGTGATCGCTTCGATGGGCTCCCCCGAGGCGTTCACGGGCTACTGGAGACGCCCGGACGCCGACCGGACCGCGATCCGCAACGGCTGGTACCACACCGGCGACCTCGCGACCCGCGACGATGACGGGAACCTGTGGTACCAGGGCCGGGTCGACGACATGATCATCTCCGGGGGCGAGAACATCTACCCGGCCGACATCGAGGCGGCGATCGCGGCGTGCCCCGCCGTCGCCGACAACGTCGTGGTCGGGCTTCCCGACGAGCGGTGGGGACAGAGCGTCACGGCCTTCGTCGTCCCCCACGCCGGGGTCGACCCCGCCCAGACCGTCCGGGACGCCCAGCACTTCATCCGCACCTCCACCGGGCTGCCGTCGCTGAAACGCCCCAAGCGGGTAATCGCCGTGGACCGAATACCCCGCTCTCCCGTCGGCAAGATCCTGCGTCGGCGGCTCGCCGACGGCGCCTACGACGCGCTCGCCGACACCGCCGCCGCGGGCGGCGCGAACCGAACGGAGACGACCCGATGAGCAGCCTCCCGGCGCGCGTCGCCCCATCCCCGACCGGTCTGGCCGGCCGTACGGTCGTCGTGACGGGGGCCGGCGCCGAAATCGGCGGGGCGTACGTGCGCGCCTTTGCGGCCAACGGCGCCAACGTGGTCGCCGTAGACCTGCTCCGCACGGCCCGGCAGGCGATGGAGACGACCCGCACGGCGAGCCGGACCGGGCCCGGCCGGGCGGTCTTCGCACCGGCCGACGTCACCTCCCCGTCCGACTGGCAGCTCGTGGTGGAGCGGACGATCGCGGAGTTCGGCAGCCTGGACGTCCTGGTCAACAACGCGGCCGTCTACCGGGCCATCAGCCGCAAGCGCCCGCTGACCGAGCTGGTCGTCGAGGAGTGGGATCAGGTGTTCGCCGTCAATGTTCGGGGCACCTGGCTGGGGATCAAGGCGGTTGCCCCGACGATGGCGAACACCGGCGGCGGCAGCATCATCAACGTGTCTTCCGTGGTGGGACGCACCGGCGCCGTCGGCTTCGCCCATTACGTGGCCTCCAAGGCGGCGGTCGAGGGACTGACCCGCGCGGCGGCCCGGGAACTCGGCGAACACAAAGTACGGGTCAACGCGCTCGCCCCGGGCCTGGTGGACAACGACGCCAGCCGGACGCTGAACACGGACGCCTATCTCACGGCGGCGGCCCGAGCCCGGTCCCTGCCCCGACCGATGACGATCGACGACCTGACCGGCTCCCTGCTCTGGCTCGCCTCTCCGGCGTCGTCTTTCGTCACCGGTCAGACGGTCGTCGTCGACGGCGGGCAGGTGTTCACGTGAGGCCCGAAGCAGAGGCGCAGCCGGCGGAAACCCACGTCCGACCAGTCAACCCCGCGACCCTCGTCCCGCTGTCCCCGATCGCGGTCACGGCCGCCACGGAGCTCGACGAGGCCGCGGCACGCGCCGACGCGGCCCTTCGCAGCCCATGGGCGGTCGACGGCCGTCGCCGCGCCGCCGCCCTGCACGGGTGGGGGGAGGCGCTCACGGCCCACACGGACGAACTGGCCGAAGCGCTCGTTACCGAGACCGGCAAAACCATCACCGAGGCCCACCAGGAGATCCGGGCCTGCGCGGACGCGCTGACCTACAACGCCGGCCTCGCCCGACACCTCGGCGGCGTCGCCGGCACCCTACCCGACGGCACCATGGCACACGTCACGCGGCAGCCGGTCGGCGTCACCGCGTTCGTCGTCCCATGGAACTGGCCGATGTTGCTGCTCCTGCGGGATCTCGCGCCGGCCCTGGCCGCCGGGGTGACCGCGCTGGTCAAGCCGGCGCCGCAGACCAGCCTCGTCACCAGCCGGGTGCTGGCCCTCGGCCGCGCGGCGGGGCTGCCCGACGACGTCGCCCACCTCGTCGTCGGGGGAACCGAGGTCGGGCGCGCCGCCGTCTCGCACCCGCTGGTACGGGCCGTCGCGTTCACCGGTTCGACCGCGGTCGGCACGGAGATCCTGCAGGCCACGGGTGCCGGTATGAAACGCACCCTGCTCGAACTCGGCGGGAAGGGAGCGCTGGTAATCTGCGCCGACGCAGACGTGCCAGCCGCGGTCGCGGCGGCGGTCAGGGCGGCCGTGGTGACCGCCGGCCAGATGTGCATGGCCTGCACCCGCGTCCTGGTGGCCCGCCCGGCGTACAGGAATGTACTCGAACGTCTCACCGACGGGCTGGACAGCATCCGGGTCGGCCACCCCGGTGACCCCACCACCGACATGGGGCCCCTGGTGTCACCGGCGGCCGGCGAACGGTTGGGGCAGACGCTGGCCGACGCGCGCCTACGACACGACGTGCACGGCGGCCAGCAAGTCCACCTCGACGGTCTGCCGGGATATTTCGTCCGGCCGGCCGTCGTCACGGTGGTTACACCGGAATCGCCGATCGTTCAGCGGGAGTTGTTCGCACCGGTCGTGACGGTGGAGCCGTTCGACGACGACTCCGAGGCGGTGCGGCTTGTCAACGCGACGGATTACGGCCTGGCGGCGAGCGTGTGGACTCGCGACGTGCACCGCGCCTGGCGGATCGCCCGGGGCATCGAGGCGGGCACCGTATGGGTCAACGGCTACAACCACTCGTATCCGGAAACACCCAGCGGTGGCTTCAAGTCCTCCGGCATCGGTCGTACCCGCGGGCTGGTTGGTGTCGAACAGTTCACCGAGCTCAAGCACATCCATTTCGCCGTACCGGCAGCGGGCAAGCCGGCATGAACCCCCCCAGCGGCCCCGCGAACCCATCGTCCCAGTGGCCGGCCGAGCAAAACCTACGGTCCTGGCTGTCGCACGTGGACGCCCTAGGCCGGCTAGGCCGGGTACGGTCGCGGGTGGACCCCGACCAGGAGGTCTCGGCCGTGCTGGAACGCCTCGACGGGCAACGGTCGGTGCTGTTCCACGACGTGGCGAGCGCCCACTTCCCCCTCGCCGGGAATCTCGTCCTCAGCCGAGCCGACATCGCAGAAGCGATGGGCTGCCGACCACACGAGACGGCGACCCGCTACTTGGCCGCGCTCACCCGACCACGTCCCTGGGCGCAGGTGCCCGCCACCGAGGCGCCGGTGTTCACCCAGCGGCTCGACGAGGAAACTCTGCTATCCCGTCTGCCGCTCACGGTGCAGCACGAGCACGACGCCGGCCGGTACCTGACCTCGGGACTGCTCGTCGTCCGGGATCCGACGACCTTCGCGACAAACCTGTCGATCAACCGGATGCTGGCCATCGGTGAGCGGACCCTACGCACCCTCGTACTACCCGGGCGGCTACGGCGGATCCTGGCCGCGGCCGAGCGGCGCGGAGTCGATCTCGACGTGGCGATCGTGGTGGGCGTCGACCCGTTGCTCGGCCTGGCCAGCCAGGCACCAGGCACGGACCGGGCCCTGGATCACCTTGAAGTCGCCAGCGCGCTGCGCACCACGCCGCTGCCGGTCACCATCTGCCCCGCCAACGGCCTTCCGGTGCCGGCCGACGCGGAGTTCGTCCTCGCGGGGCGGTTCCGGGCCGCCGCCAGGGAATCGGAGGGGCCGTTCGGAGAGTTCCCCCGCACGTACGGTCCCAGCGCGCCGGCACCGGTGATCGAGCTGACCGCGGGTTGGCACCGCAGCGCACCGGTGTTCCATACGATCCTGTCGGGCGGCCGCGAGCACTTCCTGCTCGGCGGGATACCGCGCGAGGCCGCCCTGCTGAGGACGCTGCGCCAGACGCATCCCGACGTGGTCGCCATACGACTGACGGAGGCCGGGTCGTGCCGGCTGCACGCCGTCGTGGCCGTCCGCGAGGGCGCCGACGGGTCAGCAATGAACGTCCTGCTGGCAACACTCGGCGGCGCCAGCGCTGTCAAGTACGCGGTGGTCGTCGACGACGACGTGGACATCCACGACGACGAGCAGGTCGGCTGGGCCCTGGCCACCCGGGTCCAGGCGGACCGGGATGTCCTCGTCGTGCCCCGGACCGCCGGCAGCGGCCTCGACCCGTCTGCGTCCAACGGAGTGACCGCGAAACTCGGCATCGACGCCACCGTTCCAGCCGCCAGCCGGCACCGGCATGCCCGGATGCGGGTCCGCCCCCACCGACCAGAATGGATCGAACGGTTCCTAGCCGAGGCCGCGATGTCGTGATCGCAGCACCGCCGGCCATACCGGCCGGCAACGCCGCGCCGAGATGGCCGGCGTGCCCTCCGTCAGCGACCAGACGTTCGACAGCCGTCCGGTCGCCCGGCCTCTCCAAGACGGAAGGTCAGCACCTGTGGCAGACGATGATCTCAGCCGAATCCTGGCGGCTCTGGCCGACCCGACCCGACGGGCCATCCTCTCCCGGCTCGCCCACGGCGAGGCCAGCGTCACCGAACTGGCCGCCCCGTTCGAGATCACGATGCCCGCTGTAAGCCGACACTTACGGGTACTGGAACAGGCGGGTCTCGTACGGCGACGACACGACGCCCAACGGCGCCCCCGCCGGCTCGATATCGACGCGCTGTGGACCGCCGCCGCGTGGCTACGAGAGCTCATCGAAGCGGCCGATGGGGCCGAGAGTCCAACCGAACGCACTCCTCGCCCGCTCGACCCGGCACCCGACGTCGCGCCCTGACGGCTGCTCCGCTGACCTTTCGATCGCATTCTCAGAAACTATGCGGCTGCATTCCGTGCCCCACGCCGAATAGCTTTCCCCACCCCTGACCAGCAGGTCAGGAGGACAGCAAGGGCAGCCAGGGAGATGCCCGGCGACCACCGCGGCTGAAACGATCCCACACAGAACCTGGCCTGGATGTCGGTCCGACGCCGCCCAGGCGCCGAAATGGCTCTCCGCAGCGTCGCCGAACTCGTCCATAACGTAAGGGAGACGACCGTTCATGAGCAGATTCGTCGGAGAACGCGCCGTGGTGCTGGGTGGCAGCATCACGGCGCTGTTCGCCACCAGCGCGCTGTCCGAAAGCTACCGCGAGGTCATCATCGTCGACCGCGACGAACTCCTCGGGGTACGCGAGGCGCGCCGCGGCGCACCCCAGGCGCGCCACATCAACGGGCTGCTGGCCCGCGGCGCCCGCGCCATGGAGGAGCTCTTCCCCGAGATCACCGCCCAGATGATCAGCGCCGGCTGCCCGCAGACCGACCTGTCCGGCACAGTGCGGTGGTACTTCAACGGCAGGCCGCTCAAGCAGATCCGGGCCGGTCTCACCAACGTCGGGGCCCGCCGCCCGATTATGGAGGCGCACGTGCGGGAGCGGGTACAGGCGCTCGGCAACGTCACGTTCATGGAGCGGTACGACATTACCGGCCTGACCAGCACACCGGACCGGTCCACGGTGACCGGGGCGCGAGTGCAACGACGCGACGGCGGCGCGGAGGAGTCCCTGGAAGCGGATCTGGTCGTCGACGCGACCGGCCGTGGCTCTCGTACTCCCCTGTGGTTGGAGGCCATGGGTTACCCGCGCGTCGAGGAGGAAGGCACGAAAATCGGTCTGGGCTACGTGACGCGGCACTACCGGCTGCGTACCGACCCGTTCGGCACCGACCACTCCATCATCGCGGTGGCGAACCCCGCGCTGCCCCGCGGAGCCATCTTCACCAAGACCGACAGCGGTCTGGTCGAGCTGACCACGTACGGCCTCCTCGGTGACCATCCGCCCACCGACCCGGACGGCTTCAACGCCTTCGTGAAGACGCTCGCCGCCAAGGAAATCCACGAGTCGATCATCGAGGCCGAGCCGCTGGACGACCCGGTGCTGTTCCGCTTCCCGACCACGCTGCGCCGCCGCTACGACCGGCTGTCCCGGTTCCCGGAGCGGCTCGTCGTGCTCGGCGACGCCGTGTCCACCCCCAACCCGGTGTTCGCGCAGGCGCAGAGCCTCGCCGCGTTGCAGGCCCTGGCGCTGCGTGACAACCTGCGACGCGGGATCCCGCCGAACTCGCTGGAGTTCATGCGGCAGGTAGGCCGCATCATCGACCCGGCCTGGGACATGACCGAAGGCATCAACCTGAGCTTCCCCGGCGTCGAAGGGCATCGGAGCCCCATGCTCAAGCTGATTCAGGCCTACATGTACCGCGTTCAGATCGCGGCCACCCGCGACGCCGCCGTCACCGAGCAGTTCATGCGGTCCGCCGGCCTCGTCGACCCGTTGGAGGCGCTGATGCGTCCCAGCATGATGCTGCGCGTGCTGCGCAACTCCCGCGCCGCTGCCTGAACGCCGGCTGCGTCGTCTCACGCCACACCAGAACCCCGAGGCCATCGGTGTGAGCGCCGACCCACGCCGGTCGGCGCCTGTCCCGTCGCACACCGCCTCAGTTCCCCGACCGTCGGCCGGACCGACGGACGTTGCCCACCCGGAGGTGCATCCACATGACGATCACCCAACCCGGAGCGCGGCCGGAAAGCCCCCCAGGGCTCGGCGAACGCTCCCGCTTGCCATCCCTGACCGGCCTGCGAGCGCTCGCCGGCCTGTCCGTGTTCATCACGCACGGCATCGCGTTGGGTCTGTTCACCGACCCGGAAGTCACCCTCAACTACATCCACTACGGCGCTAACGCCGGAATGTTCGGTCTCGGCTTCTTCTTCGTGCTCACCGGTTTCGTGGTGACCTGGACTGCATCGTCGAAGGACAGTGCTCGGCAGTTCTGGCGTCGCCGCTTCTTCAAGCTCTTCCCGAACCACGTGGTGGTGTACGCCATCATCCTCGCCCTATGGATCCCGACAGGCGTACCGATCAAGGCGCTGGAGGCCCTGGCCGGGCTGCTCCTGATCAGTTCCTGGTTCCCCTCCGAGTCGTTCCTATTCAACAACCTCAACGGCCCCATGTGGTCGGCAAATATCGACGTACTCGCGTACGCGGCGTTCCCGCTCCTCTACTTCCTGGTCAAGAAGATCTCGCCGAGCCGGCTGTGGGCCTGGGCGATCGGCGTGACCGCGCTGTCGGCGCTCGTCCCGGTGATCGCCAACGCGTTCCTGCCGGACCACCCGCCCTCGATGGTCGCGCAGGAGGTCTCCTGGCCGCAGCACTGGTTCGGCTTCTACTTCCCGCTAACCCGGGCGCTGGAGTTCGTGGTCGGGATCATCATGGCGCGGATCGTCCTCACCGGCCGATGGATCGGCCTGCGCGCCCTTCCGGCCTCCCTGCTGGCCATCGGGACCTACCTGGTCACCCTCGACGTGCCGATCTTCTACGGGTACACGTTCGTGCCGCTCATCCCGATGGCGCTGCTGATCCCCGCCTTCGCCGCCGCGGACGTCCGTGGGCAGCGGACGCTGATGAACAGCAGGCCGATGGTATGGCTGGGCGACCGGATGTACGCGTTCTTCGTCATCCACGTCACGGTGCTGTTCATGGTGCACGCGGCGTTCAGCGGCGACAACGGCGTCGTCGGTATCTACGACCGCGTGACGTTCGACCTGGGCACCGGCATCCTCGTGCTGATCGCGACGTACCTGGTCTGCCTGGTGCTGGCATCGATCCTGTACGCACTGGTCGAACAGCCGATAATGCGCCGGTGGGCCCGTCCCCGACGGCGAGGCGAACAGGGCGGAGGCGTGGTGGATCCGACCGGTGCCGCCGGCGGTCGAACGACCTGAGGGTGCCAGGCGGCCGGCTGCGGCGCCTGAGTTACCACACGACCGATGGCGGCCGGTGCCGCCGACAGGACAGGGGGTCGGGCCCGGTGCACGGGCGCGGCCCCTGCTGTCGTGCCCATGCACCGGCCAGCCGCCGACCGGTCGCGCCCAGTACCGAAAAATGCCCGACCACCTGCGGGCGGTCGGGCAGCCGAACTGTGCGGATACGGCAGGTCAGCCGTCGATCAGGATCGCCAGCGCCACCGGCGGCAACTCCAAGCGCCGGCGCGCGACGAGAATGACAAGAGCGGTTGCGGGGGCCCGCGCCATCAACGGCGCGCTCACCTCGGCACCTGAATGCGACAGTGGTCCCCGGAGACAATCCGGTAACCGGCCTGGCGGTCGCCGCGCCCAAGCTCGGCCCCACGGCCGATGATCGAGTCGGTCAGCCGCATCACACCCGAGATCCGTGCCCCCTCCATGACCACGGACCCGGACAGCTCGCTGCCTCGGATCACGCAGTCACGGCCGATCGAGGTGTACGCGCCCACGTGACTGTCCTCGATGACCGATCCGGCGCCAACGATCGCCGGCCCTTCAAGATGACTGCGGACGACGCGCGCACCGGGCTCAACGTGCACCCGAGAGCCGACGACGCTGAACGGGTCGACGTCTCCGCCCCGGGCCGCCTCAATCGCCGCCAGCAGGCGGCGATTGCCAGCCAGGACGTCCTCACTGCCGGCGATATCCCGCCAATAGCCCGCGTACTCACTGGCCCGGACGATCACCCCCTGGTCGACGAGCCACTGGACCGCGTCGGTCAGCTCCAGCTCGCCGCGCAGGCCGGGCCGGATCGCGTCAACGGCGGAGTGGATCACCGGGGTGAGGAAGCACGCTCCGATGAGGGCGAGGTCGCTGCGCGGCTGACGGGGCTTCTCCACCAAGCGGACGACCCGGCCGTCCCGGTCGAGCTCGACCACACCGTATGGGCGCGGGTCGGCGACCTTCTGAACGAGCAGGTGGCCACCGTCTCCCCGGCCACGGAACTCCGCGGCCCCGTCGCCGAGACCGTCTGGCAACAGGTTGTCCCCGAGGTGGAGCAGGAAGTTGTCGTCGCCGAGATACGGCCGTGCGACCTGCACGGCGTGGGCGAGTCCGCGCGGCGCGTCCTGCGGCAGATAGGTGATGGCGACGCCGTGCTCCGAGCCGTCTCCGAGCGCTTGCCTGATCTGCTCGGCGTGGTCGCCGACCACCATGCCCACCTCGGTGATGCCGAGCTCGCGGACACCACGCAGGACGTGTGCGAGCAGCGGCCGGTTGGCCAGCGGAACCAGTTGTTTGGGCAGCGAGTGGCTGACCGGCCGCAGGCGGGTGCCTGATCCTCCGGACAACACCAGTGCCTTCAAGGGGTTCTCCCATCGGTTCGGGCGCGGACCACGGTCGGGCCGACCGCGTCGATCGGCCCGACCGTGGTTCAGGGCACGAGCAGGATCTTGCCGAGCGTCCGGCGGGAGGCCAGCTCCTCGTGGGCCGCCGCGGCGGCCGCGAGCGGGAACACGGCGTGCACGCGGACCCGCAGCCGGCCGGCCAGCACGTCATTGAAGACGGCCGAGGCGCGACTGCGCGTACGCTCCGGCGTGCGGTCGTAGTGGCTCAGCGACGCCTTGGTCAGGAACAGGGACCCGTACGAGTTCAGCAACTGCGGGTCGACCGGGTCGACCGGCCCGCCGGCCTGACCGTAGAGCACCATGGCGCCGGCCGGACGCAGACAGGTGAGACCGTCGGCGAAGGTGTCGCGGCCGACCGCGTCGTACACCACGTCCGCGCCCCGGCCTCCGGTGATTTCCCGCACCCGTGCGGGGAAGGCCGTGGTGCGGTAGTTGACGACGTGATGCGCCCCGGCGGCGAGCGCCGCAGGGATCTTGTCGTCCCGGGACACCGTGCCGATGACGGTCGCGCCGCGCCGCGCGGCGAGTTGGCAGAGCAGTCCGCCGACGCCGCCGGCGGCCGAGTGCACCAGGCAGACGGCGCCGTCGGTCAGCGGATACACGTCCGTGATGAGCACGTGGGCAGTCATGCCGTGGATGAGAATCGACGCCGCGTCCACCAAGCTCATGTCGTCGGGAACCGGCACCAGTCGCGCCGCCGGCACCACACAATGCGTGGCGTACCCTCCGGGCTGTCCCATCCAGGCGACCCGGTCCCCGACCGCCACCCCGGCGACGTCGGCACCGATCCGCAGCACGGTGCCACCGCCTTCGATGCCAGGCGTGAAAGGCAGGGGCACCGAGTAGAGACCGCTCCGCTGGTACAGGTCCACGACGTTGACGCCGGCGGCCGCGACGCGGACGAGGACTTCGCCGGCCGACACCTGCGGCAGCTCACTGTCGCGCAGCGTCAGGACCTCGGGCGGTCCGTACGTGTCCAGGGCCACCCGCCGCATCTCAACGCCGGCCTCCGACGACGGATCAACCGTCGACATCAGCCGCCCGCCATCGGAGAGATGATGGTGATGACGGTGTCGGGACCGACAGTGGCGTCCGCTCGCTGGTGCCGCGGGATCATGTCGTCGTCGAGGCAGATGTTGAGGTACCGCAACGGCTTGCCGTCCGCGTCTAGCAGCCGTCGGGCGAACTGCGGATGACGCGTGGCGAAGTCGCCGATGACCTCGTCCAGCGGACCGGAAGTGCCCTCGAAGTGGGTCCGACCCTGCGGGGTCCAAACGGCGGGCACCACGATTCTGACCATGTCTCTCCTCGGTCTAGGCGTCCGCCGCGCAGCGGAATCCGTGAGCGAAGCTGGACCACCCCTGGGGATCGCCGTGCATCCGCTCACTGCAGCGGACCTGGTAACGAAAGTTCATCCACGAGCCGCCCCGGATGACGCGGTAGCGACCCATCGCCATCCGTACTGTCGGATCGCATCGGACGGTGTCGTCGTAGAGCCGGGACAACGTGGCGGTCCACTCGTAGACGTTTCCGGCCATGTCGGCGCAGCCGAATGGGCTGTCCCCCCGCCCGGAAAAGGAGCCGACCGGCGATGTACGCGGCACCGGCCCATGCCGTGCGCACTCGGTCCGCCACCACTGCTGCCACGCCGACAACGAGGTCAGCGGACCTGCGTGCAGCTCCGCGGTGTTGGCCGCCCCGACGTCCCACGCGTCACCCCACGGCCAGATACGAAAGTCGGGTCCGCGAGCGGCGAACTCCCACTCCGCCTCGGTGGGCAACCGCTTGCCGCGCCACGCGGCGAACTCCGTGGCGTCGTTCCACGAGACGTGGACGACGGGATGGTCGTCGAAGTCACGGCTCTCGGTGCCCGGGCCGCCGGGAGCGCGCCAGGTGACGCCGGCGCGCTCCTCCCAGCCTTGTTCGGTGTAGACGAGGCCGAAGCCGCGCCGCTCCGCGTCGGTGCGGTAACCGGTGTCCCGCACGAACCGGGCGTACTCTCCGACGGTGACCGGGAACCGGTCGATCCGAAACGGCGCGACGACGGCGGTCACCTGGGGTGTCTCGTCGGCGAACCACAGGAGGGGCAGCGGCTGGTCGGCGGCCTCGAGCCAATCGAGCACCCATGGCGCAGTCCCCTGTTGAAACACCCCACCGGGTATCCGGCGCATCTCATCCATCACATTCAGCTTTCTGCCGCCGGGTACCGTGGCCCCGGTCCGCGTCGTGATCAATCATTCAGTCGGGCCCTGGCCAGCGCACCTCCCGCTGTGCCGACAAGCCGGTGGCGGCGACGGTCAGCGACCCCGCCGTCCGATGCTCCGCACGGCGCTTGCCAGCGCGTCGATGTCGTCGCGGTCGGTGTACAGATGCAGCGACGCCCGGACGGTGCCAGGCACCCCGTACCGACGGCAGACGAGCGCGGCGCAGTGACGGCCAACCCGCACCTGGACACCGAGGGCGTCGAGATGCCGCCCCACCTCGTCGGGCCGAAAACCGTCGAGCACGAAGGAGATGACGCCACCGCGGTCGACCGCACCGGTCGGTCCGAGAATCCGTACACCCGTCACGTCGCCAAGAACGTCCAGCGCGTAGGCGGTCAGCTCCGACTCGTGGCGTCGCACCTCGGTCATGCCGAGGGCACCGAGGTAATCGACCGCCGCGCCGAGGCCCACCGCCTGCACGATCGGGGGCGTGCCGGCCTCGAACCTGGCCGGCGGCGGCAAGAAAGTCGCCTCCGTCAGCTCCACGGCCGCCACCGTGCCACCCCCGACGAACATCGGCGGCAGGGCGTCGAGGATCTCCGCCCGGCCCCACAGCGCCCCGATCCCCGTCGGCCCGCACATCTTGTGGCCGGTGAAGGCGAGGAAGTCCACGCCGAGCGCCCGCACGTCAACGGGCCGGTGCGGAACGGACTGGGAGCCGTCGAGCAGCGTCAACGCGCCCACCGCGCGAGCCCGCTCGACGACCACGTCGACCGGGTTCGCGGTGCCGAGGATGTTCGACACGTGCACCCACGCGACCAGCCTCGTCCGTTCATTGACGATGGCGTCGAGGTCGGTAAGGTCCAGTTGCCCGTCCGCGGTCAACGGGACGGACCGCAGCGTGGCACCGGTGCGTCGGCACAGCAACTGCCACGGCACGAGATTCGAATGGTGCTCCATCTCAGTGACGACGATCTCGTCTCCAGGGCCCAACTGCAGCCGGGGATCCCCGACGTGGCGGGAGTCGCGCCCGGTGAAGGAGTGCGCCACGAGGTTGACGGCCTCGGTGGCGTTCTTGGTGAAGACGATCTCCCCGGGCTGAGCGCCGACGAACGCGGCCACTGCCGCTCGAGCGGCCTCGTAGGCGACGCCCGCCTCGACGGCGAGGGTGTGCGAGCCGCGCCCGACGTTGGCGTGGTGTTTGCCTTGGTGGCGCCGCATCGCGTCCAGTACCTGTGCGGGAACCTGTGCACTGCTCGCCGAATCGAGGTAGGCGAGGCGGCGTCCGGCGAGGCGGCGGCTCAGCATGGCGAAGTCCGACCGTACGCGCTCGACGTCGTATCGCCGCCCGGTCACCGTCGGACCTCCCGACCGCAGGCCAGCCGGGTCGGGCGCGTGGGGACGCCCCGCGCATGGGGCCCAGGGACGGTGGCCGGGGTCGCACACGTACCGCCCCAGGCCGGTGTGCCGCCTCTGCGGGACGTGGTGGGCATCGCTTCCTCCGATGTTCATCAAAGGCACAGACGGGGCCAGGGTGCCTGCGGTTAAGCCGCCAGCGCGCCTGATGAGGCGACCCTGCCAGCGCGCGGTGATACCGGCACCTCTCCTCGTGCGCGGCGTCAACGGTGCCGGTCCTCACCGACCGGACGCGGAAAGCATCGCGGAAGATGAACCGACGAAATCGATACGTTGCAATGGAGTCACGCCCTGTCGGCAGTAGATGACTGGTGTCGGCAGGTGCACGAGGGGGCGGACGGCAACCGCCCCCTTCATTTCGTGAGCAGGCAGTCGCTGGAGCACGGCCGACGGGCAACCGGTGAAAGTCCGCCGAACAGCCGACGGCCACCGCGCGTGCCTCCGGGCTGGCCGGGGGGCGCGCGGTGGCCACGATGGGAACCGGTCAGGCCTTCCCGGCGGGGCTGTTCTGGTACGCGGCGAGGTGCCAGGCACCGTCGCGCTTGACCATCAACCACGAGGCGCGGATCGCCCGCTCATTGGCGACTGCGGTCTCGCCGGGCAGGAGAACGCCGCCATCGGTGAGCACCAAGGCGACGTCCCCGCTGAGGAATCGGACGTCGATGGGCTGGCCGGTAACGGTGGTGCCCTGGTAGGGGCCGGCGAAGGCGTCCCGCATGAAGGCGACGATGGCACCACGACCCTTGAGAAACAGATCCGGCAGGATCATGCTGCCGTCTTCGACGAAGACCTCACCGAAGGCGTCGGCGTCGTGCTGAGCCCAGGCCGCGACGATCCGGCCGGGAAGGGCAGCCACACCGGCATGGTCGACCGGGCTGGGACGGAAGTTTGCGCTGGTTGCGGACACGTTGGTACTCCTCCTGGGTGGTGCCGGGGATCCGGTCAGACGTAGAGGGTGTTCGGCTCGAGCCCGCTAAGCAGACGGCCGTACAACTCGCTGTTCGTGTTCGGGTGCATGAGCGCGTGCAGGCTCAGCGCCTGAATGTCCCGCAGGATGCGCTGGATGGGGACGTCGAGGTAGATGGACGACCCACCGCTCGCGTTGGCGAGGGTCTCAACGGCCTCCCGGGCCCGCTGGACCGTCGCACCCATGTCGGCGCGCGCGAGCACACGCTCGTCGATCGTCCACGGAGCCTGCTCGGCCGCCTTTCGGTCGACGAGCGCGGCCAGCCGGTGGGCGTGGAACTGAGCCTCATCAACCCGAATGGCGGCGTCGCCCAACTGAAGGTGCGTGATCGGCGCCTCGCGCTGGCTGGTGTAATTCGTGTACGTAATCTTGCGGTCGCCGAGCCGCTGGGTGAAGGCGTCCAGCGCCGCCTTCGCGAGACCGAGCGCGACGCCGACGGACGAGGCGGAGGCCACCGGCAGCAGCGGCGCCTGGTAGATCCCGCTGGATTTGTTGGCGTGCGAAACGCCCTCCCCCTCGAGGACCGCACCCAGCGGCAGGAACCGGTCCTGTGGCACGAAGAGGTCCTGGGCGACGGTGCTGACGCTACCGGTTCCCCTCAGCCCGGCCGTGTGCCAGTCGTCCACGATCTGCAGGTCGCTGGTGGGCACCAGCGCGATGACCGGCATGGGCTCGGCCTCCGGCGCGACCAGGACGGCGATGATGGCCTGCCACCGGCTGTGCAGCGCGCCGGTGATGAAGCCCCACTTCCCGTTCACGGCGATGCCCCCTTCGATGGGCGTCGCCATCGCGCTGGGGCTCAGCGTCCCGCAGACGAGCGAGTCGGGGCCGGCGAACACCGTGTCCTGGACGTAGTCCGGGAAGTGGGACGCCATCCAGGTGGGGATCCAGTACACCGACGCCGCCCACGCGGTCGACCCGTCGCCGCGGGCCAGTTCCGCGGCGACATCGACGAGGGTACGGGTGTCGCACTCGTATCCGCCGTAGCGCAGCGGCGTCCGCATACGGAAGATGCCCGCCTCCGCCAGCGCGGCGACGGCGTCGTCGTGGACCCGCCGGTTCTCCTCGTTCCACGTCGAGAACTTCCGCAGCGTCGGGACGAGTTCGGACGCTCGGCGTATCAGCTCGGCGCGTCCGGGTAGGTCATTGCTCAACACATACCTCCTTGAGAGATACGGCTCGAATGAGCCGTGACAGCGATGCTCTCTGTCGCGGACCGCCGCGATGACGTCCACAGCACGCGAAATTCGCGAATGTCTTCAATGAACATCGAGCGCAGGCCCGCCATCGCCGGTTAGACGGCCATATCTTCTGGCTTGCCGCAGGCGGTCACCGGCGGTCGGAACGCGGTCGGGCAGGTCGCACTCACACAACGCGGCGGCGCCACGACGCTCACGCCGCTCGGCCGACCCCGACACCACCCCACCTGGATCGGCGCCCGGTGGCGATGGCGCGTACGTCCGGCATCGCCAGCAGCATCGGCGGGTCGTAGAGACGGGCGGGCTCGAGCCGCACGACAACATCCAGGGCCTGCTCGGGGCCGATCCGGAACGGGCCGTGGCAGCCGAACAGCGCGTCCGCCTCCGATTTAGGCCCGCCGTCATCGCCGAAACCGAGGCCGTGGCAGAGCAGGTACCACGTGCCCTCCGGCACCTTGTCGAGTCCGAAGCGGCCAGGACCCGCGAGAGTGGCGCAGCTGACCGGACGGCCTTCCGGTATCCGACTCTTGAACAAACCCATGAACACCACCTCGATCGCCGCCGACGAGCGGGCCGCGACGACACCCGAGACGACGCCGCGGCCGGCGGCCACGTCGTCCGGCGGCAGCGGGGCGATCGACCGCAGGACCCCACCGCCTCGGCGGTACTCGGTGGGCGACAAACCCACGCTGCGGGTGAAGCGGGAACTGAATGTGCCGACGCTGTTGTACCCGACGTGCACGCTGATATCGGCTACGTTCATCGATGTCGACAGCAACAGCGACTTCGCGCGCTGCAGGCGCAGGGCCGACAGGAATCGACCCGGCGAAACGCCGGTCACCCGCTGGAAGACCCGCGTGTAGTGGAACTTGCTGAACATGGCGGCACGTGCCATGTCGTCCACGGTCAACTGCTCGCCGAGGTTGCCCTGCATCAACATTATGGAACGTTCGACAGCATCAACGAAATGGCTGCTCATCATGCCCTCCCCGCCGAGGACGCGCCGCATCGCCGACATTTCGCCACGGCGAGGAATGCAAAGCACTCCAGCCCATGGAATTGTCGGCAATTCACCAACCGCGCGCTCGAACAGACTCCACGCCGGTAACAGTTCCTGACTGATCTGCGGTGGACGCAGGACCTGAACCGGTTCGCCCCAGGTCACTGCCTACCGCGAAGGAATCCAGTCAGGAGCTGCCGCTGTCGACCAGGCCACTGACCCGCGGACGGCGGTTCGGCGCCGGATGACTAACGTCAGGTGAAGGACCCAAGTATTGGTGGCCCATCTTCCGCTCCCCTTCGGTTCCGCAGTTCTTGGCACTTGCGGGTGCGGTAATCCTCTCGTTACACAGAGGAGTCGAGCATCTTGAAAAGTGCGGTCAATCCCGCACGCTCGAAGAAGTGCACCGTGTCGAATATCACGTCCGGCGGCCACGACGGGAGGAAAGGCCTTACTCGACGCCGTGACAATGAGTCATGCATCGCGATGGGGTCCCCCAATTCGGCACCGGGGCGTCGCCGCCGCACATGAACGCTGCGTAAAGTCATTCATGCGGCGGAGCGGCTGGGCACCTGTGCGACGTAACAGAACGTGCTGTTGCCGCAGGTGGGATTGAGGGGGCTAACGCCTGCGCGCCATCGACGGTCGGTCACCATGCCCCGCTGAGCCGCGACATGGGGTCACGCAGTGAGAGTCATTTTCATCGTGACCGTACTGCCGGCCGGTCGACGCCAAACCCCGAAGATCGACGAGGATCAGGATCCGGGTAAGACGACGGTCGATGACGACGGATGCCTCGACCGGGGGACCGCCGCGCCGCCTCACCTTCCGCGATCCCGACGTCCAGTCGCCCCTCTGAACTACCGCGCCGGCCGGCTTCACACTCGCTATCGACAGCGTCGATCACGGTGGCGGTTTCGGCCCCAGTCGGTATGCCCTGCTCGTCCCTGCTCATCTGCGCAACGGCGAACCGGCACATCGACGTCGATCGGATAGACAGGTGCTGCTCCGGCCGCGCCGGCCGGGGCGGTCTCCGACCCGGCCGGCGGCGGGTCATGCCCTTGCCGTGTCGGTCACCGGTACCGGGCCGGCGCGCCGACTATCCGCCTGCGCGGGCCGGCGGATCCAAATGATCCACCACATGAGGCCACGGACGAGACACACGATGGTGACCGCGAAGAAGGTCGTGTAGACCACGTTGAGCGCGAGTAGGACGCCGTAGACCGCAGCGACGCTGGCACCAAAGGTGAACTGGTTCCATCCCTTGGTCGGCGTGGTCCCCGGATCGGTGATCATGTAGTTGGTGAACAGGACGAAGGCCACCCCGGTCATCGGTACCAGGGCACCCCACAGCGCCACGTCGAGTGTCCAGTGCCGGATCAACGCCTGGATTACGAAACCGCCGACCCAGCCGAGGATCAGCGGCACCTTCTTGGTCAGCATCGCATTGAGGACAGTGCCGGAGGTGATGATGACCAACGGAACGACGATGCTGATCGCGTCAGGCACGTGCTCCGTGAATTGGTACGGTGGCGCGACGTTCACCCATGGGAAGACCAGCAGCGCCGCGGAGATGCCCAGGTTGGACGGGTTCATGAAGTGCCGCATCCGGCCGTTGATGGGCGCCCGGAGCACAGCCTTCTGACCGATGGCGACCAGCACCGCGAACGCGATCGGCCAGAACCGGTCATTGGCGTAGAGCAACATGTTCGCCGCGAGAGCCGTGATGTGCGTCGGCAGCAGGAACTCATACATCCCCCGCCACCCTCGGCCGGAGAACTCCGGGGAGCGCCGATACGCCGCGGCGGTGACCAGCTCGATCAGAACCTCCGCCGCGTAGCCAATCAACAGTGCGAAGATCGGCCAGGCCCACGGCTGCTCGAATCCGAGCACGGTGTAGCCGAGGATGTTGAAGATCGTCATCGAAAGCGCAAAGTTGCGCAGGGCGATGTACCGTGGGTCCTTCGGTGCCGCGGGCGCTGCCGGCTTCCGTACGGGTGGATCACCGCCGGCCCGCTCAAGGCCTGCGCTGCGTGCCAACGTGTCGATGGGCTGAGTGCTGGTCATCGCACCTCCACCTCCCGTGCCTGATCGGTGAGCATCAGGCTGTGCCAGCCGCGGGTCACTTCTCGGGTCTCGGTGTGGCGCACGCCATCGAGATCACGCCAGGTCACCTCGACGGAGACCGGTTGGTCGCCGATCTCGCCGAGGCCGAAGAACACGTCAAAGCTGCGCTTACCCGAGTGGCCGCCTCCGCCGTCGAGCTGGGCCAGTCGGGTGCGACCGTCCGGGGTCCGGACGCGGACCTGGGCGCCGTAGGCCGGCGTCCCGATCGTCTCCGGCGAGGTGGCCGGCCGGTAGAGGCGAAGACCGACGAAGTTGCCGGGGTCGGCGATGGTGTTGCGGTAGAAGCTCGGCCGGCCCCACTGCCGCGCGACGGCGAAGTCCTGGGTGCCGTTGCCGTCGACGTCCGCGACCGCGATGCCCCGGCTCGGCGTGTCGTCGCCCATGCCTAGGTCCGCGGCGAGGTTGACGTAGCGACCGTTGCCCTCGCGCGTCCAGAACGAGATCGGTTGGGACCCGGCGATGTCGTCACCCGGTTTCGCGTTCGGCCACATCCCGGGGTTGCGCAGCATGAGGTCGTTGGCCATGGCCAGTTCCTGGAGCCAGGCCCACCGGTTGAGGCTGCCCTTGATGAAGCCGTTGGCCTGAACTACCTCGACATCGCCGTTGTTGTCGAAGTCCGCCATCTTCGCGTCCCAACCCCAGCCCGACCAGGCCAGGTTGCGCTCCGCCGCCTCGTTCACGTACGGCGCACGGCCCTCGCTCAGCAGCCGTCTCGCCGCCTGCGGGCTCGACGCGGTGTTACGCCAGACGAACGTGCTCTCCTCGAGTCCCCACGAGGTGGTGATGTTGCTGACGAACGCGTCGAAGCGCCCGCTGCCGTGCAGGTCACCGAACTCGATGGACATGCCCTTGAACGAGTCGTGGCCGAGAACCATCGACTTCGGCGTGAGCGGGTCACGCTCGCCCTCGACCAGCTCGAACCGGATCTGGCCGGGAACGGACCGGTTGTAAAGGAGCCGGTCGTTGCCGAAGTCGTTGGCGAGGTACAGCTCCGGCAGCAGGTCGCCGTCGAGGTCGGCCGACCCCGCACCCAGGGTCCAGCCGGTCGCCACGGCCGGGTCCAGCGCCTTCTGCTCCGTGTAGGTGACCGATGGCGCCTTGCCACTCTGGGCGGTGGTCCATCGCAGGATGTGGGCCCCGCCGGCGTTGCGGGCGTGCGACATGGAATTGTTCATCTGCACCCCGGCCAGCCCCTCCGGATCGAGCACGGCAGAGTCAGGGAAGTAGTTGAAGACACCGACGTCCACGTGCCCATCACCGTCGAAGTCCGCCACCGCAACGGCGTTGGTGTTCCACAACGGCCCGTGGTAGACACCGTCGCCTCCGTTGAGGTTTCGGACGAGCTCGGTCGGCAGGAACCCTTCCGCCCCCAGGGGCTCGCCCGAGCCCCGATTCATAAACAGCACCGGCGTGCGGCCCCAGTAGTAGACGAGCAGGTCCATCCAGCCGTCCTCGTTGAAGTCTCCGGGAACACAGCCCATCGGGGCCATCGCCTGGTGCACCGGCAACGGCGCAGGTTCGAGGATGAACGGCTGGTACACGTTCCCGCTGCCCGGTGCGGGCGTGACGATCACGCTGTCGCTGCGCGTGTCGACCAGACAGATGTCGTTGGCGACACCGCTGGCGTCGAGGTCGTTGACGGCGACAGCCGCGCCGACGGAGGACACCCAGGAGCGGATGTGGTCGTACTCGGGGTTGACCGCGCGGACGGTGCGCTCGGGCAGGCCCGGCGGCAGGATGATCGGCCGTTCCGTGAACGAGAACTGACCGGCCAGCCTGGCCCGGTCGGCTGGGGACGCCGACGGCAGCCGTGCGAGCAGATAGGCGGAGACCAATAGGATGGTTACCACGACCATGGGTATCAGGCGGCGTAAAATGCCGACCGGTTGCGAGACCAACATCTCCCCCTCGGAATAGGCAGCGCCCTCACGCTGCATCGAAATGCGACTGCTCGGGACAGCCGGTCGGCTCGCCGCATTTCGGGGACGCCCGGTTCCAGCGCCGGCGGGGCAGAGTCGGGTCGTCGCCGTCTCTGCGGCGGCCGGGGATTACCGGTAGGACATGCGGTTGTTTCATCGGTTCCGGGAAGCACGTGGCGTCCCGGGAAAAGCAACCGCACCGTTGGAGCGGTCCCGAACCACCATCATCATGGCTGACGACCCGAATCAGGTCTTCTCGCATCTTGCGGGTCAGCAAGATATCGACATGCAAGGCGCGGAGGGCGCTGTCGGACGCAACCCATTCCGCGCCTTCGCTTTGCGTCCGACAGCGCCGAATATCACGTCCGTTCGGCGCCTACCGGTCCGGTGGCCTCGATGAGGTGCTCGCGGGCCAGCCGTCGCAACGCGGCCATCCCGGCTTCCAGCAGAACGACCCGAGCGATCACAGTCGCCCGGTCGTTGTCCGGCTCCACGCTGGACGACAGCGACGCGACCTCCAGGGCGGTCAGACACATGGCCGCCTCGGCGTACGGCGCGAAGACGCCCACGTCGGCGTCACCGGTCAGCCGTTCCAGAGCGGTGAGCACCCGTGCCAGCGTATGCCGACCGGGTGAGTCGTCTGCGACCCGCCAACCCAACATGTCGATGAAGGAGTCGATCCGGGCGGCCGCCCCCTGCCGCTCCGGCATCGCCAGCAGACTCGGGTCCTCGGCGAAGAGAGCGTCGTTGATCACCGCGCAGAGACCGGCAATCGGCAGGCCCCGGCTGTCGATCGCATGGAGAACCTCCCGCACCGAGGCGAGACTCATCCTGCCCACCGCGGTCATCGTGCGTATCAGCATCAGCCGGGACACATGCCGCTCGTCGTAGTCCAAATGGCGCCTCCCGGGCGCTGATCGACCGGGCGGAAGAAGACCCTCCCTCAGGTAGAATTTGATGGTCGGCACCGGCAGCTCGGCACGGCGACTCAACTCCACGATCTTCAATCGGATCCCACCGTACGTCTGATCACGAGTTCGGCCGGCCTTCGGCGATAGGACACGATTGCCCGGTATGTCGCACGGTGGGGCTCACCCCCTCGATCGGGCAGTCTCCCCCCACCACTGACGGGCACCCCTTACGGACAGTGCCGGGTTGCCACGGCGCATCGAGCGCGCTTGACCTGTCGTCGCAGCACAGGCCGTTGGGGCCGGCCGCTTGCGACGGTTATGGGGACGCCTCTCCGAATCGGACTGATAGCGCAACTATCCATTACGGCCCGTAACGCATTCGCTGACCCTCGGCAGTCACGGGACGACGCGGAGTTGCCCAGGACAATTGCGGGCGCTAGCATCTAGCCACTGCAAGATGATGATCAATAAGGAAACCTTTGAGGCAGCACATTTTGTTTTTGCATATAGGCACACCAGATGCGCCTTGCCGCCACGCCCGCTGGGCCCACTCTAGGCATCAAGGAGTGGCGCGATGTTAATGGTGAAAGAAATCGCCGTGCGGCGAGCACTGTGGGCAATGCAGGAAAGATTCGGCGAACCACTGACCATCGACGAGCTCGCAAGCGTAGCAATGTTCAGCAGATACCATTTCACGCGCCTCTTCAGCAATATCACGGGAATATCGCCTGGCCGCTTCCTTGCCGCGATCCGCATCCAGGAGGCGAAACGCCTTCTCACCACCACCTCCCTGACCGTGGCCGCCATCAGCACATCCGTCGGCTACACCAGCCTCGGCACCTTCAGCTCCCGGTTTCACCGCAGCGTCGGCGTCTCACCCGCGGCGTACCGGCAGCGGCGCCTGGAACCGCCGCCGACGCGACAGATCCGGTTGAGGCAGGGAAGTGCCATCGTCAGCGGCGAAGTACACCCCTTCTGCCCACGTTTCGCGGCACCCATCTTCATCGGATTGTTCCCCGACGCCATCGCGGAAGGACTGCCCGCGAGCTGGGTTGTCATAGATCGCCCTGGCCCCTACCGACTTTCCGATGTCAGCCCCGGATCCTGGTACCTCGTCGCGCACTCCCTCGGAGACTGGCGATATCCAACCGACGATCCGGACCAGATCGACCAGGTCACCGCCGTGGCTCGACACGGGCCGCTCCAGATCACCGACGGCGGAAACCTTCAGGGGACGGACGTCGTCATCCGCCCGCGCCGGGACGTCGACCCGCCCGCCCTCCTGTCGCTTCTCGACCTGCCGGAGGCCGCGTTGAAGGCCCGGCGCTCACCGGAACAGGAGCGCCATCAAGCCTCCGAGTCCACCATCCTCACCCGCATCGGCAACCCACCGCGGATCCTCAACGACAGCATCGGTTCCGGCACGACCTGGTGCCCGGGCGGGATCGACAGCCGGAACTCCCGCGCGATCATGGCCAGCACGAACACGGCCTCCATCAGGCCGAGGTTGCTGCCGACACAGACGCGCGGACCTGCACCGAAGGGAATGTAGGCGTACCTGGGACGGTCGCGTGCCCGAGCCGGATCGAACCGGTCCGGGTCGAACCGCTCCGGCCGCACCCAGAACTCCCGGTGTCGGTGCAGGGTGTACGGCAGGATGACGACATCGGCGCCGACCGGCACGTCGTAGCCGCCGACCAGATCCACCCCGCGGGCGATCCGTGGCAGCAACCACACCGGCGGGTAGAGCCGCATCGCCTCCTCCACCACCATCGTCGCGTAACGCAGGTGGTGCAGGTCCTCGTAGGTGGGCAGCCGCCCGCCGAGGACCTGGTCCGCCTCCTCCCGTAGCCGCTGCCGGATCCCGGGCTCGCGGTCGATGAGGTACAGGGTCCAGCCAAGAGTGCTGGCGGTGGTCTCGTGGCCGGCCAGGAGCAGCGTGACCAGTTCGTCACGGAGCCTGTCCCGCGCGACCCGCGGATCCGACTCGCCACGAGTGGACGCGATGAGCCTGGAGAGCACGTCCTCCTTGCCGGCGACGCGGCTCTCGCGTTCGACCACCAACTGGTCGACCACCCGCTGCAGTTCGCGCCGGGCGCGGCGGAACCGCAACTGGCGACGCAGTGGCAGCCAGGTGGGCACCATCCCGAGTGTGGCGAGTTCGAACATCGCCTGGTCCTGGACGGCCGCAAACTCCTCACCGATGGACCCGAAGGCGCTCAGATCCGCATCGAGCAGGGTCCGGCCCAGCACCCCCAACGTGAGGCCGGTGAACTCGGCGACCACGTCGACTGGGCCGTCCCCCCGCCGCTGACGGAGGCGCTCCATCAACCGCTCGGCTTCGACGGCGATGAGACCAGCGTGATGAGCCAGCCGCCGCGGATGGAACGCCGGCTGGATCACCTTGCGCTGCTTGCGCCACAGCTCGCCCTCGCTGGTGAGCAGGCCGTCCCCCAAGGCCCGGCGGGCGTGTACCAGGCCGATGCCCTTGCGGTAGTTGCCGGCGTTGTCGGCCAGCACATGCTTCGCGTGGTCCGGATGGTTGAACACATGGAGGCTCTTGTGCCCCACCGGCAGCCGGACGGCGTCGCCGTAACGATCGACCGCGTCGGTGATCATGCCCAGGCGGTCCCGTGCCATGACCGCCAACATCCGCAGCGCGGCGTGCCGGGGCGGTCCGGGTGGCGTCGCGCGTCGCTCGTCCAGCGGGCTCACGGCAGCACCTCTCGGTCAGGGCCGGTCGCGCTGAACCGCCCGTTGTGGAACAGCAACGCACGGTCCGCAGCGGGCTGCGCGAACGAGAGCAGTCGGCCGACGACGATCGTGTGGTCGCCGCCGTCGTACTTCTGCCACAGCTCACACTCGAACCACGCGAGCGCGTCCTCGATCATCGGCACGCCGGTGCGCTCCCCAGACACTGCCGCGATTCCCGCGAACTCTCCGAGCCCCACCGGGCGGCGGGAGTCCGCGAAGTAGAGCGCCAGCTCGGAATGGCCGGCGGCGAGCACCGAGACGCCGAAGACCGGGGTGTTATCGAGGCAGGTATGCATGACGGTGCTCTTGTCGACGCAGACGAGTACCAGCGGAGGATCGAGCGAGACCGGGGTGAAGGAGTTCGCCGTCATCCCGTGCGGCTGCTCCCCACCCACGGTCACTACCGTGACGCCCGTGGCGAAGGTGCCGAACGCCCGTCGTAGGCTGCGGCGCGCGGCCGGTGGCCGTCCCGTCGGCGGATCGACCCGCCCACCGTTTGCCGCGGTCATGACCCGCCTGCCTGCGTGAACGGCACCAACGCCTCGGCTAACGCGCCCGGCACACGGGTAGGCGCGGTCCGGGTATTCGGCCCGCGCATACAGGCCACCCGCTGCATGCCCCGTGCGACGAGCGTCTCGGTGCCCGACCCGTCGAGGCGTACATAGTCGAAGCCGAACTCCACCTGGGTCTGCGCGAGGTCGACAAGCCGCATCCGAACGGACAACTCATCGAAGGCAGTCAGCTCGGCGAAGAACTCACAGTCGACCCGTAGCGTGAACAGTTTGAGATCCGCTCGCAGCTCCTCGATCACCTGCGGAGCCCGCTCCTTCAGAAACAGCTCGCGGCACCGGCCCTGCCAGCGCAGATAGTTGACGTAATAGACGTTCCCGACGAGGTTGGTCTCCTCAAACCCGACTACGTGTCGGTACTCGAAGTAACGGGACATCACCCGTCCTCCCTGATCAGCAGGCCGAAAACGACCGGCTCCGGCCGACCGCGCAGGGCCGTGACGAAGGTCGCGACGGCGTTCGGTCCAGCGGTGAAGACGACCCAGCCAGGGCGTTCGACGGGCCGCACGGCAAGGCCGCCGACCAATGGCTCCCCCGCCTTCTGCAGGCACTCCATCGCCACCCAGACCCGGGTGCCCGCCGTGTCGCGATCCTCGCCCCCGTCGGCGTCGGCGAGCAGGAGCAGCAATTCAGCGTGCGCGCCGAGCAGACCGCGCCACTCGACCGGCGACCGCGGCGCTACCGCCTCGACGTCGCAGGCGGTCACCCCGGACGCCACGGCACACACTGTCACGCCCGCCCCGTGGGCGAACGAGACCTTCTGCCCACCATCAATCTCCGGCCGACCGTCGACGCGGTACCGCACCGGCTGGATCCGGCCGGTGGCACGCGCCAGAGCCCGCGCCGATCGGGCCCGGCGCGCCGTGCGGAAGTCGCCGTCGCCGGCGCCGTCGGGCTCGACCCCGACCGCAATTTCGGCGCCGGTCAACTCCTCCACGCTGCGCTGCAGGAACGGCCCCAGCAACGGCGCGACCCACGGTCCTTGCCCGTCGTTGCGGCGCACGGCACGCAGGCTCAGCCCCTCCCAACGCTCGACCACGTTCCCGTCGTCGGAGCGCAGCACTACGTCGTAGACGTACGTGTCGCCATCACGCGACCGCTCCGTGGCGCAGTACCGGAACCGTCCTGGCTCGGTCGCGCCGCCCGCCGTGCGGATCCGCTCGACACTCACCGGCAGCAGGGTGGCGTTCGGGACGCACACCTGGTTGCCGTGCATGAGCGCGTCCCGCAACCCCGGGTCGCCGAGCACCAGCCGGCCCGGGTGGAAGGGCGCGAACCAGTCGTGCTCCTCCAGCACCAGGTCGGCGTCGACCGCCCGGGCCGAAGCGTGGTGATAGCCCAGCAGCCGCTGGAACCGTCGGCCCTGGAACAGCAGATCGCCATAGAGGTCCACCGCCGGCCGCAGCGACACGTCCGCCACGTCCGCCGGTACGGGCAGCGGCGGGCCGTCCGGTGGGCGCTGCCCGTCGTAGCACAGCTGGGCACGGAAGTGTTCAGCGGCGAACCGGGTCTCGCTGCTGTGGATGGCCACCTGCACCGTGTGTTCGTCCGTGGCCACCGCGGCGATCCGGATGCGGGTGGTGCCGTCGGGCGGCACGACGATCGGCCGCAAGAACTGCGCGTCCTCGATGGTCGGGACGGCTGACCGGCCAGTCAACGCGGCCCCCACCTGCGCCATCGCTTCCATCCCAAACACGGCGGGGAACAGCAGGTTGCCGTCGAGGAGATGGTCGGGCAGATACCGGTCGGTGCCTGCGCTCAGCTCGACCTCCGTCACGAGCTCGACCCGGGGGTAGTGGACCAACGGTCGATCCACAAACCGCAGGAGCGGCAGCGTCACCTGCTCGTAGCGCACCGTGTCGATACCAGAGGTACGCCCGCTGATCACGACCACGGGTGGCACGGCCGGGTCCGTGAGCAGTCGCCTCAGCAGTTCGACCCCCTGCGTGGGAGTGATCGGCGTGACGCCTTCCCGCGCCAGGCTTTCCACGACGGACAGCCGCTCGCCCATACCCACGCCCGACCACACGGACCACTCGAGGCAGACCGCGTGACAGCTCGGATACTCGTCGCCGACCGTCCGGGTCAGGTCGGCCAGCCACTCGTTGGCGGTTGCGTAGTGCGCCTCGCCCTGGAGACCGGCACGGCCGATGATGCTGCCGAGGCTGACCAGCAACTTCAGGTTGCCCGGCCCGACCGCGTCCAGCACCGCCCGCAGACCGCCGACTTTGCTGGCGAAGGCGCGCCGCATCGCCTCGGCGTCGAGGTTCGACAGCGCGGCCGGCTCGTTGGTACCCGCCCCGTGCAACACGGCGGTAACCGGACCGAGCACCCCCGCGACCTCCTCGACGGCCGTGCGGACCTGTACGGAGTCGGTGACGTCGGCGCGGACGTAGTGCGCGACAACACCGTGGTGGGCCATGCGTTCCAGGTTCGCCGCGAGCTCGCTGTCCGCCGCCGGGTCCGACCTGCCGAGCAGGGCGAGCCGGGCACCGGTGTCCATGGCCAGGGCGAAAGCGCACTCCGCCGTGATTCCCTTGCCACCGCCGGTGACCAGCAACACGTCCGACCCGTCGAGGAATTGCCGGGAGTGTTCGGGGTGCGTGGGCATGGCACGCAGCGTCGGCAGCCGCCGCACACCGTCGTCGCCGTAGTGCGCCTCGGCGTACTGCTCGGTGCTGCGCACCTCCTCGACGACCTGTTCGATCGCGTCGGGCGTCGGCGGAACGTGGACGATCGTGACCCGCAGGCGCGGCGCCTCCAGCCGTAGCGTCTTCGCGAGGCCGGCTGCCCCGCGGTCGTGCTGCACGAGCACGAACCGGTGGACCGCGTCACCGGCCAGCGCCGCCTGGGCGCCCCGGAGCGCGAGTTCCAGATCGGACTCCGCGCACCCGTGCGGCAGGCAGACCAGCACGCCGGAACCGACGTCGGCATCCTCGAGCTGGCG
Organism: Micromonospora sp. 15K316; assembly: GCF_004348525.1. Classification (GTDB taxonomy): domain Bacteria; phylum Actinomycetota; class Actinomycetes; order Mycobacteriales; family Micromonosporaceae; genus Micromonospora. The sequence goes on from NZ_SMKG01000002.1 coordinate 32,511, forward strand.
CGCCAGAGTCGCCGCGAACGGATGGTCCGCCGGGGCGTACAGCTGCCAGCTGCCTGGACCGAGCGGCTCGACCGGGGCCGGCAGCGGGGCCGAGTCCAGATCGACCGTCCAGGCACGGGCCCAGGTCTCCGCGCCGGCGACTGGCGGTGCGGACTCCGCCGTGCGCTCTCCGACGGTCGCTTGCAGTTCCTCGAGCGCGCCAGCGAGTTCCCGTACCGAGGCGGTCGCGAAGTTCACGGGCATGCGCACCGCCGACACGCCCAGTCGATCGGCAGCCTCGTTGACGATCTGACCCACGGTGATGGAGCTCAGGTGCAGCTCGTCCAGGAGATGGCTGTCCGGGCGCACCATCTCCAACGGCAGCTCCGCCCGACCGGCGGCCATGCGCCGCAGCAGGTCGACGGCGCCCTCCACCGATTCGTCGCCGGGCTGCGCCGGTGCGGGGTCCGCTGATGCGGGTTCCGCCGGCCATGCCGGACCGTCTGCGACGGGCGCGGCCTCGCAGGGGTTGGTCAGCACCGCAGGTGGTGCGCCGAGGTCAATCGGCCGGACCAGACGGTCCTCGAACAACGCCTCAGGGATCTCGGTCGCCCCGTGGGTGTACGCCATCGCGACCACGCGGAGCAGGCTCGCGATCGACTCGTCGTCGGTGTCGAGTGAGACGGCCGGTACGTCGGTCGCATCGCCGGCAAGTCGGGAGAGCACCCGGCCAGGCCCAACCTCAACGAACAGGTCGATGTCCTCGGCCGCGACGGCGACCGCCTGATGGAACATCACCGGTGCGGTGATCTGACGGTGCAGCAGCGAGATCACATCGGTCGCTGCGGGCAGCGAGTCGCCGGTCACGGTGGAGACGATGTGTCGGCCGACGGGGGCAAGGTCGACCCCCACCAACGCCGCGGCGAACGCGTCGGCTGCAGGCGCGACCAGCGGTGAGTGAAACGCGTGCGAGACGGTCAGCGGGATGGCGGCGACGCCGTCGGCGACGGCCCGCCGGCACACCTCCCGCACCGCAGCGACCTCGCCCGACACCACCGTCTGCCCTGGGCCGTTGTATCCGCTGACGACTACCGGGAGCCCTTCGACGAGCCGACCCACGATCGACGGCGGGGCACCGATTCCCGCCATGGTTCCCGAGGCGCTGTGCTGCGCCATGACCTCGCCCCGCGACGCCGCCAGCCGCAGCAGGGTTGCCTCGTCCATCACGCCGGCCCAGTGCAGGGCGGTCAACTCCCCGAGGCTGTGACCGACCGCCACGGTGGCGTCGACGCCGAGCAGCGCCAGCACGGACAACCCGGCGACGGACCCGGTGACGATCCGGGGCTGTGCGACCTCGGTGGCGACCGGGTCACCGGTGGCCGGCAGCGCAGCGAGCCGGTACACCGAGTCGACGACCGGGAACCTACGCCGCAGCGCTCCACCGCCAGCGCCTCGGCCGGATCCCTGGCCCGGGAAGAGGTAGCCGATGCGGGCCCGGCCGGCGACGCGCCGTAGAAACACTTGGTCCTCGCCCGAGGCCAGGCTCTCCTGACCCGCGTCGATGGCGTCGACGACCCTACGCAGCTGGCGCTCAGCGTCGTCCGGACTCCGCACCACGGCGGCAGCCCGGTACGGCAAATCGCGCAGCTCGCCACGCAGTGCCACGGCCAGGTCGGTTAGCTGCGCGTAGGAGGCGGCACCGGCGAAGGTGGCGAGCTGCTCAGCCCGCTCGCGCAGCGCCGCCCAGGACATGCCGTCCAGCACGAGCAGTTCCGCGTCCTGCATGGCGGCGGCTAGCGTCGTGGTCCGCGCGTCGAGCCGACCCGGGCGTCGGCCGCGCTGGTTCTCCACCACCACGTGCGTGTTGATCCCACCGAAACCCATGGCGGTAACCCCCGCCCGCAGCGGGGCGTGGGCCGGCCACGGCTCGGCTGCGGAGAGCACCCGCAGGGTGCGCTCGGCGCCGGTGAGCAGCTCGTGCGGCTCGGGGCAGCCGAGCGCCGGTGGCAGCACCTCGTGGTGCACTGCCATGACGGCCTTGATCAGCCCGGCGACCCCCGCAGCTGCCTTGGTGTGCCCGATCATGGCCTTGATCGAGCTGATCACCGCAGGTGCCGCCTCGGGGTCAGCCGTCCGCCGAGCCTGCGACAGGGCGGACAGCTCCGTCGTGTCGCCCACCTTCGTCCCGGTGCCGTGCCCCTCGAACAGCGCGACTGTCTCCAGCCCGAACCCGGCACGCTCGTAGGCCCGCTCCAGCGCCAGCCGGTAGCCACCGACCTCCGGCCGAGTGATGCCACCCCGGCCGTCCGAGGAGACGCCCCAACCGGCCACGGTGGCGTAGACCCGGTGGCCGGCTCGCCGCGCGTCCGGCTCGCGCATCAGCACGACCATGCCGCAGCCCTCGCCCGGCCAGAAACCGTTCGAGCCGCGGTCGTACACCCGCATCTCGCCGGTTGCCAGCGCCCCCGTTTTCGCGAAGCCGATGATCTCGAAGGGATCGATCGAGAGGTCGACCCCGCCGGCGACGACCACGTCGAGGTCGCCGTCGACGAGCGGCCGGCAGGCGGTGGTCACCGACAGCAACGACGATGAACAGGCCCCGTCGACGGTGTATCCACCGCCCTTAAGGTCGAAGTGGTTGCAGATGCGGCCGGCGATGGTGTTGGACAGAGCTCCGGCAAGGGTGTCCTCGTCGATTGGCGGGAAGGGCCGCTTGTAGTCGACCTCGACGCGGTCGAGAATCTCCTGCACCTGCCGCTCGTCCCAGTCCAGCTGGGACAGGGCGGAGCCCAGCACCCGACGAACATATGGCCACCGCAGCCGCATCTGGTTAGCCCGAGAAAACTCACCGGTGAGACTGTTGCCGACGATCACGCCCGTCCGTTCGGCGGGCAGGCCCGCACCCATCGGAAACCCGGCGTCGGCCAGGGCCGCGGCGGCGACGTCCAGGGCCAGCCAGTGCGTCAGGTCGGTGGAGCGGAACGTGCTGCCGGCCACCTTGAAGGCGACCCGATCGAACTCCCAGTCCTGCAGCACGGCGGCATTGCGCGCGTAGAAGCGGTCCGGCGCGGCGGGGTCGGCCGACCAGTAGTCGGCGAGCCGCATCCGGGTGTCTGGCAGGCGGCGGAAGGCACGTCGGCCGGCAACGGCGTTCTCCCACAACTCCTTGGGAGAAGCCGCATCCGGATACCTGCATGCCATGCCGACAATGGCGATCCTCGTCATGTTGGGCGAATCTCCGATCTGGTCGCGGTTGCGACCGCGGCGCTAGAGGCTGTCCGAGGCGAGGTCGTGGCCGCCGACGGCGACGCTGCCCCGGATCCTGTTCCGCCAGATCTCGTACGTCGGCGGCTCGCCGGGAAGGGACAGGCCCGGCCGGACCTGGTCGGTGACCGCCGCCGCGTCGACCGGTGACCGGCCGCAGAACAGGCGGGTGGCCGCCGCCACGTGCGGCAACACGAGCCCGGCGCGTACCCGGGCCGCAGCGGCGAACGCGGCACCCTGCGCCAGATGAGAGCGGTAGGCGCCCGCACGGCGCCACAGTTCACGCAACTCGGTCTCGTCGGCGCCGCCGGCGTAGGTGGCGGCGAGCCCGACGCCGCTGTACAGGTCGGCCCGGCGGGACTCGGCGAACGCCTCGACGAGCCGGCTGACCTGCAGCACGTCGGTGCCGCCGACGAACCACAAGCCGCGGCCGATCCCCTGGTCGATGACCCGGCTGGCGTAACCCGTGTCGTCATCGACAGGCCAGGGGAACCGCTCGTGCCGGAACTGCTCGATCACGTACTTGTGGGTGTGGAAGTACGCCTGGTGGAAGCCGTACCCGTCGAGCACGAGCCATCGCAGCAGCGGGTCCGGGGCATGCAGCCGGGACCAGCGGAACCGGGGCAGGCGAGCCATCGCCCAACCGATCCCGACGTACACCATGTAGAGGTGCGGGTTGCCGGGGCCGGCGAGGAACTGCGCCACCCTGCCGCCGCCGAACGGCATGGCGTCGCGGATGGCCAGCCCCATCGCGGCGCCCTCGTACGCGAAGCCGCGGAATCGCGTCGAAGCCCGATCGAGAGCCGGTTCGATGTCGGCGACCCGGCTCGCCTCGGCGGCCTCACCGTATCCCTGCAGGAAGGTCTGGCCGATCGTCTCGAGGAGGTGCCGTGCCTCCGGGGACTTGGTGTGGAAGCCGCGCACGCTCACCTGCGTCTCGCGTATATCCGGCGTCAGAACGGTACGACGCAACGAACCGATGAAACCCACTGTTACCCCTCAGGTGGTCAGCGTCGACCAGACGGACCGGGTCCGTCCGGTCCGCTTCCGCGACGTGGGTGGCGGCGGGGCGATCGCCCGCCGGGGATGTTCAAGACCCGGGCGCACCTGCCGGCTCGGTGTCGAAGTGCGCGCGTACCCGTTGCCGCCACACCTCGTACGCCGGCTCGCCCCGCGATGCCGGGAGGCCACCGACCGCGACCTCGTCAGCCAGCGCCGACGCGGCGGCGACCGGAAGACCGGTCAGCGCCACGACGGTCTCGTCGGTGTGCGGCGGCACGGCGCCCGAGAACGTCCGCGCCCGAGCGGCGAATACCGCCCCCTGCGCCAGGTGCGACCGGCACGCGCCGGCGTTGTGGCGCAACGACGCCAGCCCCGTAGCGTCGCAGCCGCCAGCGAAGGTGGCCGCCAGGCCGACACCGGCCCACAGGTCGGCCTGCCGTTCGCGGGCGAAGCGACTGACCGCCGTCGCCACATCATCGGGACGGCCGGCGTGGACGAACCACAGGGCTCGACCTATCCCCTGGTCCACGGCTCGCATGAAGTAGTCCGGCGCACCCTCCCACGGGTACGGCCGGGGCCGCTCCTGGGCACCCACCCAACGATCGACGTCAAAGTAGGCGAGATCGAAGCCGTACCCGTCAACGGCAAGCCAGTTCATCGTCGGGTAATAGGGCACCCCGGACAGGTCTGGCATGATGCGACGCCACAACAGCCGGGGCAGCCGGGCCATGGCGAACCCGATGCCAATGTAATTCAGGAAGATGTGCGGCCGCCCCGGCCCGGCGAGCAGGTCCCGAGCGCGCCTGGTGCGGTACATCGACATCGCGTCGCGGATGGTGAACGCCATCGTGACGCCCTCGTATGCGAAACCGCGCAGGTCCGGGTCGAGCAGTGCCAGGCGGCGCTCCGCCTCCCACAGGTCACACGGCCCGATGCCCCACTCGAAGCCACACACAACGGCCTGCGGAATCGCCTCGAGGTGAAGCGTCTCGCCCGATGAACGAAAAGGAAACCGCCGCTCGGTGAAACCGACCTGCCGCAGCGGCGGGGTCAATACGTGACGACGTAGCGAACCGACGATGGTGGGCATCGCTCCCGCTCTCCTACCGAGGTCGACCGGTCACCGTCAGCTATCGACGGCCGCTCCATCGTCGGTCAACCAGGCTGGGGGAGTCTTCTTCCGCTGTGCCCATTGACCGTGACCGAGCAGGCGCGCCCCGGCGAGGGCCGCTCGATCGCCGTACCTGACCGGTCGCCCGCGCCGATCAGGACCGCACAGCGGGAGAGGACGACGTCCAGGCCCGTCGGCAGGCTGAATTCGCGACCTCCCCCGCGCGTGCCCGTCCTCTTGCGCCGTCCCGTCGACGGCGCGACGGCCGAATTGGGGGCCACATCAATCCCGTGAAGGAAAGTGATGGACAAGTCGAACGTGTTCACCGATCTGGCGGACGACTGCACGGAACTCGACCGGCTGCTCGCCACACTGGCACCCGACGACTGGGCCCGGCCGACCCCGGCGCCCGGCTGGGAGATCCGCCATCAGGTCGCGCACCTCAGCGCAGTCTTTCGGATGGCGGCCGTCGCGGCCTCCGACGCCCCGGGGTTCCGGGCGCTCGTCGAGCAGCTCGGCAACGACTTCGACGCCAACGTGACCGCAACGCTGTCCCGGTACCTCGACGCGGGCACGGCCGCGCTGCGCGGACGCTGGCTCGAGGAGTGGACCACGGCGTTGGAGGCCCTCGCCGCCGTACCGGCCGGACAGGCCGTGCCATGGCTCGTCCGTCCGCTGCCAGCTCCGACCCTCGCCGCCGCCGGGATGATGGAGCTGTTCGCCCACGGCCAGGACATCGCCGACGCCCTTGGCGTACGGCGCAAGCACACCGACCGAATCCGGCACATCGTCGATTTCGCTGTCCGGACGTGGGACTTCGGCTACCACAGCCGCAACCAGGCACCGCCGGAGCAAGGATTCCGCTACGAGCTGACCGCGCCGTCCGGCGACCTGTGGGTACACGGCCCGGAGGGCGCCGAGCTGATCTGCGGTCCCGCCCTCGACTTCTGCTTCCTCGTCACCCGCCGACGACACCGGGACGATCTCGCCCTGAGCGCGGTCGGCGCGGACGCCGACCACTGGCTGGACATCGCCCAGGCGTACCGCGGGCCGGCCGGGCCGGGCCGCCGTCCGGGCCAGTTCGACCCGCCCGCGGCCGGTGCGCCCGGCGTCACCGGAGGGACGAACTGATGGCCGGGGCCGCGGCGGCCGATCCGGTCCGGACCGCGACGCTCGAGGCCTTCGCCGACACGATCATCCCCGGCGCCAAGCGCTTCCCCGAAGATCGGGCGATCGCCGGCGTCGTGGACGATCCCGGCGCGGTGGAAGCGGGCGCGCTGGAGCTGCTCGCGCACTCCGCGCTAGGACTGGCCAAGGCGCTGGACGGCATGGCGGGGCTGCTCAACATGCACGCGCAGAACAGCGCCCGGGCCAAGCAGCTCGTCCTGGACCCGACGGTGCCGCCGTTCGTCGCACTCGACTTTGACGCCCGGACCGCCCTGGTCCAGGAGCTGACCGACCCTTCACACCCAGAGCGGGAGGTGTGGTTCGGCGTCGCCCTCTTCTGCACCATGGCATTCGACAGTGCGCCGCACCTCTCCACCGTGGACGCGCTCGAACAGGGGCATCCCGGCTTGTCCATCCTCGGCTTCCACCACCCCGACGAGGACCGGTCGTGGCGCTTCCCGCACTTCTCCTACCAGCGGCAGCTCGCCACCGTCCACCCGCAGACCACGACGACCGGGAACCCGGCATGACCAGCATCGAGCAGACCGATGTCGTCATCGTGGGCAGTGGCTTCGGCGGCGCGATCCCGGCGTACCACCTCGCCGCCGGTGGAGCGCGCGTCGTCGTGCTGGAGCGGGGCCCGTGGCTCGCCAACGACGAGTTCGACCATGACTTCCTCCTCGGCTCGTCATACACCCGGATCTTCGACTTCACCGTCGGTGACGGAATGAGCGTGCTGGCCGGCAACTGCGTCGGCGGCGGCAGCGTCGTCTACTTCGCCACGATGCCCCGCGCACCCCGGTTCGTCTTCGAACGCACAGGCAGCCTCGGTCGGCGAATGTGGCCGGCCACGATCAACCGGGACACCCTGGATCCCTGGTACGACGTGGTCACCGACGCGCTTCCGGTGACCGAGCAGTCCTGGAATGACGTGCCCTTCGCCGGCGGCCTATTCGCCGCCGCCTGCACCCACGCCGGACGCACCGCGAACCCCGTGCCGTCGGCGATCGACAAACCCCGCTGCACCAACTGCAACTGGATGATGGCCGGCTGCCGGTTCGACGCCAAGCGGTCCCTGTTGCTGAACTACCTGCCCGCCGCGCTGGCCCACGGCGCGCAGATCCGGCCGCTGCACGAGGTACAGCGGCTGTCGCGGACCGCGGAGGGCGGCTACCGGATCCACTACGACGTGGTCGACGACGAGGACTACCGACTCACCCGGGGCGGCGGCGTGATCGAGGCGAAGATCGTGGTGCTCGCGGCCGGCGCCGGAGCCACCCCGGTCATCCTCCAACGCTCTGAGGCCGAGCTGGGCACCATGCCGGCGGCGGTCGGCCGCTACTTCTCTGGCAACGGCGAGCGGCTGAACACCGCCGTTGTGAACGACGACCGGGCTCGCGAACTCCTCGGACTCGACCGGGGTCACGGCACGGCGTACGAGGCGCACCAGATCGGCAAGGGGCCGTGCGTAGCCACCTGGGACAAGCTCGACGCCTCGCTGCCCGAGTACAGCCGCTATTCACTGGAGCAGCTGTACTTCCCACCCGGCTTGGGCACCGTTCTCGCCCAGGCGCCCGGCGCCACCGGTCCGACGTGGTTCGGCCGCGAGAAGAAGGAGATGCTCCGTCAGTGGCGCTCCTGGCTGACCGTCTTCGCGATGACCGAGGACGACAACGAGGGCGTCTTCGGCGCCCCGCCGACGCGCGGAAACGCCGAGCGGATCGCCCAGCAGATGCTCGGACGCGGCTCGCTGCGCTACGACCCGACGGAGAACACGCTGCGGGGCTGGGCTGAGTCCGACGCCGACGTCCGGGACATCCTCGAGCGTGACGGGCTCGCCCGGGTACGGCCGTGGACGAACGATCAGGTGGGCGCGTACACCGTCCACCCGCTGTCGTCCTGCCGCATCGGGGACGACCCGGCGACCTCCGCCCTCGACGACCGGCATGAGCTGCGCAACCACCCGGGCATTTTCGTAACCGACGGTTCCGCGGTCCCGGGAGCGCTGACCGTAAACCCGGCCCTGACCATCGCGGCGCTGGCCGAACGCGCGATTCCCGGCCTCGTCCGCGCCACGCAGCAGCGGGGAGTCTCCGTCACGTACGGGGCACCCTCCCCCGACGGCACCACGACGGCCGTGCCTCCGCCGCGGAGCGTGTGAACGGTGGTCCGGAACAGCAAAGGGAGCCCTCCCATGGGCACACTGCTCGCCCGGCTGACCCGCCGGGTGACCCAGAGCCACATCCAACACCTGAATCCTGTTCCCGCACGGGCCGCACCCGCTCTGGTCCGGCACGTCTACCGGCGGATCGAGCGGGAGTTCGGCCTGCTCGCACCGCCGGTCACGCTGCACGCCGCCGCGCCTCCCCTACTCGCGGCCTGCTGGTTAATGCTGCGCGAGGCGCTACTGGCCGACGGCCCGGTCGGACGGGACACCCGGGAGGCGGTGGCGGCGGCGGTCTCCCTCGCCAACCGCTGCCCGTACTGCGTCGAGGTCCACGGCAGCGCGCTGCGGGGGCTGCTGCGCGGACCCGACGCCAGCGCGGTCATCGACGACCGGCCCACCGAGATAACCGATCCGCAGCTGCGCGAGGTCATCGAGTGGTTCCGACGCGACGCAAAAGCCACGAACGTCCCCTCGCCCCGGCTGGACACCACCGAGTTCACCCAGCTAGTCGGCGTTGCGGTGCTCTTCCAGTACCTCAACCGGATGGTGAACGTCTTCCTGACGCCCACGCCCCTGCCGGTCGGGCTGCCACCAGCGGCAGCTCGGGGAGCACGCTGGCTCGCCGCGCTCACGATGGGGCGTCTAGCCCGCCGAGTCGGCGACGCGGGCGTCGACCTGGACCTGCTCCCACCGGCCCCGCTGCCGCCGGACCTTTCCTGGGCGCGGGCGAACGCCACCCTCGGCACCGCCTTCGCCCGAGCCTGCGCCGTCATCGACGAGGCCGCGGAACGAGCCGTGCCCTCGTCCGTACGGGGACTCCTGCTCGGCCTGCTGGCCGGCCCGACCGGGCTGCGCGCGGTGGCCGACCGGACCGCGCTGGAGGCGGTCCTCGACGACCTGCCTGCGCAGGACCGGGCGGCGGGCCGACTCGCCTTGACCGTCGCGTTCTTCTCGTACCGGGTCACCGACACGATGGTCGCCGACTACCGACTCGACGAGCCCGCCGACCGTCGGCTGGTGGAGCTGGCCTCCTGGGCGAGCCTCACCGCAGCACGGGCGGCCGGGATGCACCTGTACGCGGCGTGGCACGCTGATCGGGGCATCCTGCCCGCGGAAGGGCGGGCCGGGTGACAGTAATCCCGCCGCTGGATCCGGATGACCTGCTCGTCCTCCTGGTCGGCCTCGCCACGCTCCTGCTGGTGGCCCGGATCCTCGGTCGCCTGGCCACGCTGGTCGGCCTGCCCAGCATCGTCGGCGAACTGCTCACCGGCGTGCTGCTGGGGCCTTCCCTGCTCGGACACCTGTTTCCGCAGGCGGCCCGGCTGCTCATACCCTCGGATGCCGGGGGCATGCACCTGATCGACGCGGTCGGGCAGCTCGGCGTTCTGCTGCTCGTCGGCATCACCGGCACGCACCTCGACCCGAGCCTGCTGGGCGACCGGCGGCGTCGGCGCGCCGCGGTGACGGTCAGCCTGTCCGGGCTGGTGCTGCCGCTGCTGTGCGGGGTCGGTCTCGGTCTGGCCCTGTCCGCGCCCGCCGGTGACGGGCGGACGGAACGGATATTGTTCGCCCTGTTCCTCGGGGTGGCCATGGGTGTGACCGCGCTGCCGGTGATCGCTAAGACGCTGGCCGACATGGGCCTGCTGCACCGTACTGTGGGTCAGCTCATCCTGATGGCGGGCACGGTGGACGACGCCGCCTGCTGGTTCCTGCTGTCGCTCCTGGCCGCCGCCGCCACGACCGGTCTCACCGTCGGCTCGATGGCCGTCTCCGTGGCCGCCCTGGCGGGCTTCGCCGTCTTCGCGGCGACCGTCGGCAGGATCGCCGTAGGGGCGGTGATGCGCCGCGCCGCCCGGTCGACCGACGCTGGCCCGACGGTCGCCGCGACCGTGGTCATCGTGCTGATCGGCGCGGCGCTCAGCCACGGCCTGGGCCTGGAGGCGGTGGTCGGCGCGTTCGTCGCGGGCCTGCTCATCGGCGCCCCGGACCCGGCGAAGCTGGCGCCGCTGCGGACGGTCGTGCTCACCGTCCTGGCGCCGATCTTCCTCGCCACCGCCGGCCTACGGATAGACCTGACCGCGCTCGCCGACCCCGGCCTCGCCTGGACGGCGCTGGCCGTCGTCCTCGTCGCCGTCGGGGGCAAGTTCTGCGGCGCATACGTCGGCGCCCGGCTGAGCGGAATGACGACCTGGGAAGGGCTGGCGGTCGGCGCGGGCATGAACTCCCGCGGCGTGGTCGAGGTCATCGTGGCGCTGGCGGGCCTACGGCTGGGGATCTTCGACGTCGGCATGTACACCGTCATCGTGCTCGTCGCCATCTTGACCTCGGTCATGGCGCCGCCGATGCTGCGGCTGACGCTCGGCCGCGTGCGGGTCGACGGCGAGGAACGGCGGCGGCGACTACGCATCGAGGGAGCGGACCCGCGGCAGGCAGCCCGGGCGTCGCCCTAGTCACCACCGCCCGGCTGGAAAGTGGCGGCCCGCGAACGCGGGCCGCCACGGCGGCAGGGCTGTCGATCACACGATGCGTACGTGCGGGACGTAGAGGATCCAGCGACCACCCTGCTCGACGAACCGACGCTCCTTGGCCATGACCTCCTCCGCGTGGTTCCACGCGAACAGCAGCGCGTAGTCGGGATACGGGTCCGCGAACACCTCGTGCGGGCGTATCGGAATGTGCGCGCCGGGAGAGAGGCGGCCCTGCTTCTCGGGCGTGGTGTCGCAGATGTACGGCACGAGGTCGGGCCCGATTCCACAGTAATTGGTGACGGTCGCGCTCTTGGAGGTGGCGCCGTAGCCGACCACGCGCCGCCCTGCATCGCGCAGGTCGGTCAGCAGCGCAACCAAGTCCGCTCCGATGCGGTCGATCTGCTGGCCGAAGCGGACGTACGTATCGTGCTCGCCGATACCGTATCTGGCCTCGTCCTCGATCAGCCTGGCCACGCACTCCCGAACCGGACGCACGCCGGGCCGGGCGACGGTGTAGCGCAGCGACCCGCCGTGGATCGGGATGTGTTCCACGTCGACCAACTCGAAGCCGAACCGGGCCACCATCGCGTCCACCGCGCGCACCGAGAACAGATAGAAGTGCTCGTCGTAGATCTGGTCAAAGTACGCGTGCTCAATAATGTCCGCGACGTACCGGTCCTCGAACACGAAGATCCCGTCCGACCGGAGCAGGCGGTCGACCCCGCGGAAGATCTCGTCGATGTCGGCGATGTGGCTGATGGTGTTGGCCGAGAAGATGACCTTCGCGGGGCCCCGCTCGGCGCGGATCTCGGCGGCGGAGCGCTCGTCGAAGAAGTCCACGCGGACCTCTGCTCCCCGAGCGGCCGCCGCCTGCGCTGCCCCCGCCGACGGGTCCACGCCGATGTGCCGTACGCCGGCCGCGCCGAGCGTACGGAGCATCAGTCCGTCGTTGCAGCCGATCTCGACGACCAGGTCAGCGGGATCGGTGAGTTCGGTGTCCCGCAGCCAACCCGCCACCTGCTCGAAGTGGCGGCGCAGACCGTCTGAACTGGACGAACGGTACGGATAGTCGGCCCGAAACATGTGGCTGGTAGGCATGGCCTCCAACTGTTGGACCATCGCGCAGTCGGCGCAGATGCCGACGGCCAGCCGGAAAAAACTCTCAGAGCCCACGTCCTGCGGTCTGAGGAAGGCATTGGAGACCGGCTGCCGACCGAGATCCACGCATTCGCGTACCGGCCCCGCACAGAGTCGGCACACTGGGGCGGTTGACGCCCGCTCGCGGCTGTTCACGTCGTCATGCTCCTTCGCGGTGTCGCACCCGTCGGCCCGCCCGCGTCCCGCGCGGCGTCGTGCCCCGTGCAAGTCGCCCGAGGCCGCACGGTCGGTGCCAGCCCGTCGCGCCGGAGGTCGCCGGCGGCTGGTTCCCGCCGCTGCCGATGGTGCTTGAGGCGGCCCTTCCGCCAACCGCCATCGTCGCGACCGGTGCGGGGCTGGGGCACATCTCAGCTTGCTCGACAGCACGCACCCGGACGCCGGTCCACCTCGATGCCCTTGCGGCCGGGCAGCCGTCACCCGGGTGGGCATGGAGAGAGATGCCAGTGCCGCTTGATCAGCGACAGGATCGGTGGCATCGGGCGGGACGCAGCGCATCCCAGATCACCGACCACGGGCTGCGGCCGATGGCTGCCGATCCCACCGAGTTCCCTCCCGGTCCGACGCTGCGGCAACAGCGTCGGACCGGGAGTTGATCTTTGCAACGAGGGTGAGGAGACGAGCATGCCCACTGCCACCACACCGGTCGACGCGACGAATCCGCCGGGCCACCCGGCGACCGGGGCCGCCGCGCGCCGGACCGAGGAGAGCGGGCGTGGCTGAGCTGCACACCGTCGCGGTCGTCGGCATGGGCTACGTCGGCTCGTGTGTCGCGGCCACGCTCGCCGAACGGGGTTTGTCAGTCGTCGGCGTCGATACCGATGCCGACCTGGTGAGCCGCCTGAACCGCGGCGCCACCCCGATCACGGAGCCGGGACTGGCCGACCTCATCGCGAACGGTGTCGGTAGCGGCCGGCTGCGGGCGACGACGGACCAGGACGCCGTCGCCGACGCCGACGCCGTTCTGCTCACCGTCGCCACTCCTGTACTTCCCGACGGGTCGCTGGACGACGACCACCTACGGTCGGCCTGCGCGGCGCTCGGCAGGAACCTGCGCGCCGGGCAACTCGTGATCCTCAAGAGCACCGTCCCACCCGGGACGACGAGAGATCTCGTCCGGCCGCTGCTGGAGTCGAGCGGCCTGCGGGCCGGTACCCACTTCGCCCTGGCCTTCGCGCCCGAACGGCTCGCCGAGGGAACGGCGCTACACGACCTGCGGACCCTCCCAATCGTCGTCGGCGGCATCGACCCGCACAGCACGCGGGTCGCCGCAGACTTCCTGCACAGCGCACTCGGCGCTACCTCGCTCCCGCAAGAGTCGCTGGAGGCCGCCGAGATCGTCAAGCTCGCCGACAACTGGTGGATCGACCTCAACATCGCCCTGGCCAACGAACTGGCCATGTTCTGCGACCTGTACGGGGTTGACGTGCTGGACGTCATCAGCGCCGCGAACTCCATCCCGAAGGGGAACGGGCACGTCAACATACTGCGGCCGAGCGTCGGCGTCGGCGGCTCCTGCCTGACCAAGGATCCGTGGATGGTGTGGCAGTCCGCGCGCCGGCACGGGCTGGAGATCACCACCGCGCCGGTGGGCCGCGAGGTCAACCAGCGCATGCCTGGTTACACCGCGCAGCTGATCCTCGACGACCTCGACACCCGCCGGGTGCCCCCGTCCGAGGCAACGGTGGCGGTGCTCGGCCTCGCCTTCAAGAACGACACTGGCGACCTGCGTGCGACCCCGACCCGCGCGGTGGTGGAGGCCCTGTTGACCGCAGGAGTACGGGTGCGGATCCACGATCCCCTGGTCGACCCGGTACGTGCCCGCGAGCTCTTCGGCCTACCAGTCACCGCCACGGCCGAGGAGGCCGTACGGGATGCCCACTGCGTCGCCCTGCTGGCGATGCACCAGGACTTCGCGACCCTCGACTTCGCCCGACTGCCCGTCGCCGAATCCTGCCTCGTCCTCGACGGCCGCGCCTATCTGCCCAAGGAGGGAATCGCCATGCTGGAGCGCCTCGGCTACACGTACCGCGGAGTGGGCCGATGAGCGCCCATCGGGTCGTCGTCACGGGCGGCCACGGGTTCGTCGGCAGCCATCTGGCGGAGCGGCTGCTCAGTGCGGGGGCCGACGTCACCGTGCTCGACAGCGGCGACCCCCCGCCGCACCTTGACCTGCTGCGCCGCAATGCCCGGTACGTCCGGGGCGACGTGCGGGACCCAGCCCCACTGGCAGCAGCGATCACCCCCGACGTGGACGTGGTCTATCACCTCGCCGCGGCCGTCGGCGTGGACACGTACCTGGACAACCCCCTGGACGTCATCGACATCAACTTCCTCGGGACGAAGCGGGTGCTGGAGCGCGCCACGAAGGTCGACGCGCGTGTGGTGGTCGCCAGCACCAGCGAGATCTTCGGCAAGAACCCGATGGTGCCCTGGCGTGAGGACGCCGACCGGGTACTCGGGCCGACCATTGCCCAACGGTGGTGCTACTCCACCAGCAAGGCCCTCGCCGAGCACCTCACCTTCGGGTTCGTGCAGCAGCACGGGCTCGCCGCCGGCGTGGTCCGATACTTCAACGTCTACGGACCCCGACAACGCCCGGCGTACGTCATCAGTCGAAGCGTGCACCGCGCGTTGAACGGCCGCCCGCCGATCGTCTACGACGACGGCCACCAGACACGCAGCTTCACCTACGTGGCGGACGCCGTCGAGGGCACAATCCTCGCCGGGGCCAGCGAACAGACCGTCGGTGAGGCGATCAACCTCGGCAGCATGCGCGAGACCAGCGTCGCCGAGGCGGTCACCCTCGTCAACGCTGTCGCCGGAGCCGACGGCGGTGCCACGAAAGTCGACACCGCCGAGCAGCTCGGCGCGGGATACCAGGACCTGCGGCGCCGCGTACCCGACGCCAGCCGCGCCCGGCTGCTGCTGGGGTGGAGCGCGGAGACCGAGCTCCGGGAGGGCCTGACCCGTACCGTGGCATGGGCGCGGGCCAATCCGTGGTGGTTGGCCCTGTCCGACAGCGGAGCCAGCCGGTGAGCCCCGCGACACGTCCGTTGACCGGGGATGAGTACGTCGAGACGCTCCGCGACGGCCGCGCGGTCTACCTGCACGGCGAGCGAGTCCGGGACGTCACGCGCCATCCCGCGTTCCGCAACCCGGTGCGGATGACGGCCCGGCTGTACGACGCGCTACACGCCGAGGAGCACCGGTCAGTGCTTACCACGGCCTGCGACGCTCCGGGCAGTGACGGCTACACGCACCGCTTCTTCACCACTCCACGCAGCGCCGACGACCTGGTCGCCGACGAACGGGCCATCGCCGCTTGGGCCCGAATGAGCTACGGATGGCTGGGACGCAGCCCGGACTACAAGGCGTCGTTCCTCGGCACCCTGGGCGCCAACGCCGACTTCTACGAACCCTTCGGCGACAACGCGCGCCGCTGGTACCGGGAGTCGCAGGAGAAGGTCCTCTACTGGAGCCACGCCATCGTCCACCCGCCGGTGGACCGCTCGCGCCGTCCCGACGAGGTGGCCGACGTCTTCGTACACGTGGAGCGAGAGACCGACTCCGGTGTGGTGGTCAGCGGCGCGAAGGTCGTGGCGACCGGGGCCGCCCTGTCCCATCACACGTTCATCGCCCACTACGGCCTCCCGCTGGCCGGGCGGGAATTCGCGCTGGTCGCCGCAGTGCCGACGGACGCGCCCGGAGTCCGGCTGATCTGCCGTCCCTCCTACACGGCCACCGCAAACGTCATGAGCAGCCCGTTCGACCACCCGTTGTCGTCCCGGCTGGACGAGAACGACACGATCCTCGTGCTCGACAAGGTCCTGATTCCGTGGGAGAACGTCTTCATCTACGGAGACCTGGCCAAGGTGCAGACGTTCGCCGGCAGATCCGGGTTCACCGAACGGTTCACCTTCCACGGCTGCGTACGGCTCGCCGTGAAACTGGAGTTCCTGGCCGGTCTGCTGGCCAAGGCGCTGGAGACGACCGGCGCCGCCGACTTCCGGGGTGTACAGAGCCGGCTGGGCGAGGTGCTGGCCTGGCGCAACCTGTTCCAGGGGCTGGCCGGCGCGGCGGCCCGCGACCCGGTGCCGTGGCACGACGGATCCGTTCTGCCCAACCCCCGCTACGGGCTGGCGTACCGCTGGTTCATGCAGGTGGGATACCCCCGGGTGCGGGAAATCGTGCTGCAAGACGTGGCCAGCGGCCTCATCTATGTCAACTCCGGGACGGAGGACTTCGCCAACCCCGAGATACGCCCGTACCTGGACCGGTACCTGCGCGGCTCGCAGGGAGTCGAGGCGGTCGACCGGGTGAAGGTGATGAAGCTGCTGTGGGACGCTGTCGGCTCGGAGTTCGGCGGCCGGCACGAGCTGTACGAACGCAACTATGCCGGTAACCACGAGAACACCCGGGTCGAACTGTTGTCGGCGGCGATCGCCGGCGGTGACCTGGACCAGTGCAAGGCCCTCGCCGATGCGTGTCTGGACGAGTACGACCTGGATGGCTGGCGGGTGCCCGACCTCGCGTCGTACCAGGGTCCTCGACCGCTGCGCGGGCACGGCTGACCACCGCGCGGTCAACGGGTGTCGCCGCCGGTGGCGACGCCCGCGCGTGCAGGCCGTCGGCTCATCCGTCCGCCAGGATCGCGGCAACAACTCCGACGTCCCCAGAGTCGAAAGCCGCTACCAGGGCGGCGAAGCGTTCGGCCGGCATGACGCGTACGCCCAGTGCGGCGGCCTTGTCGGCCTTGGAGCCCGCGCCCTCGCCGACGACCACCAGATCGGTCCGGGCGGAGACCGACGAGGATGCGATACCGCCCAGCCGCTCGACCGCCTCGTTGCCCTCGTTGCGGGTCAGCCCCGGCACTGCGCCGGTCACCGCAACCCGCATCGGCACGCCGTCGGGTCGACGCAGCGGCAAAACGCCCGACTCGGACGCGGCGGGGGCGACGCCGGCCACAGACGCCTCGCCCCCGGCGAGCCGGACGGCGTCTGGCTCGACCATGTTGACGCCGCGCGCTGTCAGCTTGCCGATCAACGGGGTCAGCTCCACGAGGTCCGCGGCGATCGTCGCGGCCCGCTCCGGCCCGATCCCCTCCACCTGCTGGAGTTCCGCCACGCCCGCGTCGAGCAACGCCCGCATCGAGCCGAAGTGCCGGGCGATCCGGCGGGACAGGGCCCGCCCGGTCATCCGGACGCCGAGCCCGATCAGCACCCGTGACAGGGGACGCTGCCTGGTCGACTGGATACTCGCGACGAGCTTGGCCGACGAGACCTCGCCCATCCGGTCCAGCGTGACCAGCCTGGCCGCGTCGAGGTCGTACAGGTCGGCCGGATCGGTGACGATCCCCGCGGCGACCACCGCGTAAATGATCTTATCGCCAAGCCCCTCGATGTCCATCGCGTCCCGGGTGGCGAAGTACGCCAAAGCCTCGTGCGCGCCGCAGGCCCGTCCGCGCGCACACCGCCAGCGCTTCTGCGTCCGGTCCAGCGGGCCGTCGCAGCGCGGGCAGGTCACGGGCGCCTCATACGGAATCGACGCCGGATCGCGTTCGTCGAGCTTGGCGCCGGTAATCTCAGGGATGACGTCGCCGGCGCGGCGAACGAAGACGACATCACCGACGCGGACGTTGCGCCGGGCCAGGTCGTCGAAGTTGTGCAGGGTAGCCGACGTGACGGTGACGCCGCTGATCTGCACGGGTTGCAGCACAGCAACCGGGGTCACCACTCCGGTCCGGCCGATCTGCACCTCGATCCCGAGCAGCCGCGTAGTGCGGGTGTCCGCGGGGAACTTGCAGGCAATGCCCCAGCGCGGCGCCCGGCTCGACGACCCGGCCAACTCCCGGTCCTGCGGCAGGTCCGCCTTGACGACCGCGCCGTCCACGCCGTACCCAAGGGTGCCGCGCGCGGTGCGCAACGCCTCGACCGCCGCGACAGCCTCGTCGACGGTGGCCCAGACCGTCATGCCGCCGGTGGTGGCGGTGGTCGTGACGCCGAGGTCGGCCAGTGCGGCCATCTCCACGGAGTGGGGCACGGGGCTGGCGATGTCGGTCACCGGCCTGCGCAGGCCGTAGGCGATGAAGGACAGCGGCGCGTCATAGGCGCGGCCCTCCGCGCGGAGGGTACCGGCTGCGGCGCTGCGCGGATGAGCGAACCTCGGCTCCCCGTGCCCCGTACGCATCTCGTTGGCCACCACGAAGTCCGCGTCGGTCATGAAGACCTCACCGCGGACCTCGAGTGTCACCGGCTGGGCGAGTTGACCCGGGAGGCCGACCGCCCGTCGCGCTTGGCCCGTCACGTCCTCACCGGCCCGGCCGTCGCCGCGGGTGGCGACGCGCGTCAACCGTCCGTCGACGTACCACGCCGCGATGGCGAGCCCGTCGATCTTCGGCTCGACCACAAGCCCTCCGGCGGGGCGGCCGAGCAGCTTCTCCAGGCGGCCGGCCCACCGGCGTAGCTGCTCCTCACCGAAGACGTTGTCCAGTCCGAGCATCGGCTCGCTGTGCAGCACATCGCCACCGGCCGCCACCCCGGCGGCGACCAGTTCGGTCGGAGAATCGGCACGCTTCCAGTCCGGCCGGAGCGTCTCGGTGGCCGCGACCCTCGCCAGCAGGGCGTCGTAAGTCGCGTCGTCCATCAGCAGATCACTGCCGTTGTAGTACGCGGCGGCAGCGGCGCGGACCGCGGCGACGGCCCCGGCGTAGGTGGCCCGCTCGGCAAACCGCGCGGCCGATGCAGAGTCCACGAGCAACGGATCGCCCGGCGATGCGGGCGTGGTCCAGGTGTCGCTCATCTGGGGTGCATGCCTCCTCCATCGGCCATCAGCCCGCCCCCGGAGCGGAGGCGGGCTGATGGGAAACGCTGGGATGTCTATCGCCGGTTCCGGGCATCCTGGGCGAGGCTTTCGAGGACCGGCACGACGTCGTTCGGGCTCGGCATGGCCCGCCAGACATCATAGATCGCCTCTGCGCCCTGTTGGTAGGACGGATCGGTGAGCACCGCCTCGATTGACTCCCGCAGGTCCGCCACCGACTGGGTCTGGTGGTTCAGCCGCAGGCCGGCGCCCCGCGAGACGACGTAGTTCGACACCGGGGTCGCCTCGAGCTTCTTTGCCGGCATCAGCCAGCGGACGGCGGGCTCGTGTTCCCGCTCGTCCGCCTCACGCACGCCGTACTCGACGCCCGAGCGGTAGATCCCAGAGTCGTCGGCCGCTTCCTCCGGCGCCTCCTGCTCCATTTTCAGCATTATCGATTCGAGGGTGTCGCAGACGAGCTGAGGCACCCGGCTGGCGACGGCCGCCTGGAAGGTGCCCAGGCCGCCGTGGTGGATGACCGCCGCGCAGGTCGGCAGGATCTGGTTTAGCGGCAGGTACTCCAGTGTCCGGACGTTCGACGGCGGGGTGTACCCGTCCAACTGCACGTCGTTGAGGGTGGCGACGACCTCGACGTCGAGGTCGGCGAGGGCGTCGAGCAGCATGGGGGTGCGGTTCCAGTCGCCGCGGAGGAAGCGCCGGTATGACTCGCCGAGGGTCAGGCAGATCCGCGGCCGCTGCGGCGGCTCGCGCAGCCAGTCGGGCACCGGCTCGGCACCGTTGTAAGGCACGTACCGGAGCGGGACCTTGCGGGTCCTCGTCGGCAGGCCGAGCCCGGGTGGCGCGGTGTCGAGGGTCCACTGCCCGACCAGCAGCTCGTTGTCCAACTCCACGCCGTAGCGCTCGGCGAGAGGGCGCACCAGCGTGGCGAGCGGGTTCTCGTCGAGGCCGGCCGCCACGAGAGCGTCCCGGTTGGCGGCGAGGCGGTCGATGCTCCAGCCGGACGGGTCGTAGGCGAAGACGAGCCGGGCGTGCGCGGCGCCGCAGACCCGGGCCGCGACCGCGCCGGCCGCCTGGGTGAGGTCCCAGATCACCAGGTCCGGCCGCCAGGTGCGGGCGTAGTCGATGAGGGCGTCGGCCTCGGGGCGGTCCGAGCGCAGGTAGTCGGCGGTCGGGGTGAGCAGGTACTGGAAGAAGAGGTACCAGTACTCGCGCTCCTCCGGGTTGAGGCCGAGGGCGTCGGCGTATCGCTGGGCTTCTTCGGCCCCCTTCGGCTCCAGGGGATTGTCGCTGATCCGAGCGGCCCAGGATGCGTCGCCGAGCGGAACCGGGGTCAGGCCGGTGGCGGCGATCCTGTCGGCGAAGCCACCGAAGGACGCAAGGCGCACCTCGTGGCCCGCGTTCTGCAGCGCCCAGGCGGTGGGCACCATGGGATACAGGTGGGCGATCGACGGGTCGATGGCGAACAGGACACGCATGTCTCTCCCTCGCAAACGGTCGGGTCAGGACGTGGGGACAGTGCCGGGCGCGATTCGGGTCGCCGCTCAGCGGCGTACGCCGATCAGCAGCGGCCGCCCGGCGAGGCCGGCGGGGAGGAAGTCGGCAGCACAACCGGCCGCCGCCAGCGCGCTCAGGTGCTCGCGCCGGCCGAACGCCCGCAGCAAACGCGTGTCGGCGACGTGCCGTACGCCGTCGCCGTCGGCTACCAGGGCATGGTGCTCGACTCGGTGGGCACCGTCGCGGGGCACGCCCCGCTCGATCCGGGTAACCGCACGACCGTCGTCACCGCGCGTCAACGCTTCGCTGGCCGTCCGGCGGATCGCCGCGTCGGGCATCCAGAACGGCGCAATCATGATCAGCCCACCGGGGGCCAGGTGCCTGGCCAGGACCCGCAGTACCGCGTGGTAGCCGGACAGCGGGAACTGGGCCAGCGCGTCGTGCAGGCAGGTGACGACGTCGTAGCGGCGACCCAGGTCCAGCTCCGGCAGGGCCGCCTCGTGGATCGTGGTGCCCGGCAGCGCACCCCGGGCGGCGCCTGCCATCGCGGCGTCGACGGCGACCCCCTCGGCGACCGCGAGGTAGGGGAGCAGGTGCCGCAGGTGGTCGCCTGCGCCGCACGCCACATCGAGCAGAGACGTGGCGTGCGGCCGGCGGGCCCGGATGATGCGCAACAGCGCATCGGCTTCGGCCGCAGGGTCGCGGCTGTCGTCGGCATGGAGCAGGTCGTAGAACGTGGACTGTGCCTCGGCGGGCATCGTCACCTCCGGTCGGGTCGGCCCGGTACGACGTCGGCTTGCCGCGCGCACCGGCTCATCGTCGTGTCGCCCGGCGGCGCGGGCATCTCCGGCGTTTCCGCGCCGGTCAGGCGGGCAGCGCGCGGTCCAGGGTGTCGCGGTAGCCGGCCACCAACGCAGCCACCGTGTCGGCCCGGAACTGGTTGCGGCAGTAGCCGACGCTGCCGACGATCCCGCCAGCCGAGTCGAACTCCACCGCCCACAGCGCACCGTCGGGGATCTGCGAGCCACGCTCCTGTGACCGCAGCCGCCGCCGCATCACCCGGTACGTGAGATCACCGACGCGCTCGCCGACGGCCATGTACGGGGACTGGACCAGCTGGAATACACACGAGGCGTGTTCCTCGCCCGCCGCCGCGGCCATCAGCTCGGGCGCCACACCGAGCAGGTCAAGGAAGGGGATCTCATGCCGGTACGCCTCGAGGCACGCGGTCCGGACCTGGTCTACCAGGTCAGCGAAACGGCCCGCTCCCCCGGCCCTCACCCGCAGCGGCAGCAAGTTGAAGAACGAGCCGACCATGTCGAGCGTCCACGCCGGGCGGCGTCCAGGTGTGAAGGTCGGCATGACCACTTCGTCGAGCCCGGTGGTGTCGGCGAGTTGCCGCACGTACGCCGCGGCCAGCACCATGAAGGGTGTGCACCGCCGGCTGGAGGCGTACGCCTGCACCCGCCGGCGCAGGTCGTCGTTGTAGCGGAACCGGTACCAGGCGGTGCCGTCGGGCTGCTGGGCGCCGCGCCGCCAGTCCAGCGGGATCGGAGTGACCGACGCCCCGCGCAGCCGCTCGGCCCAGTATGCGTGGGCGGCGGCGATGGCGGGAGTCTCCGGCATCGCACGCTGCCACCGAACGTATTCCCGGTACTGACGCACCGGGGGCAGCAACGGTGGCCGCCCGGCGCGGCGGGCGGCGTAGCAAAGTGCCAGGTCCCGCAGCACCACCTGGATCGACCAGCCGTCGACCCCGGTGTGGTGGGCGGCGAGCACGAGCACCGCGTCGTCGGCGTCGAACCGGCCGAGCCGCGCCCGCAGGGTGGGGTTGTCGTCCATCGGCAACGGCCGGGACTCCACCTCGTTGAGCAGGATCTCCGCGTGTCGCTCCCGCTCCTCTGGGGCGAGAGGCAGATCCTCGACATCCAGGCAGGGCGGCCGGGGCGCCCGTACTCGCTGGTGCGCGTTCCCGGGCTCCGGAACGATCGAGGTCCGCAGCGCCTCGTGTCGTTCGACCACGTCGGCGAGCGCGGCCCGGAGCACCTCGACGTCGAGCGGGCCGGTGACCCGCCAGGCGCCGACGATGGTGTAGTGCGGGCCGAAGGGTCCCGTGTCATTGCCTCCGTCGACCATACGGAGGAAGTCCTGTTGCCGAGAGAGCGCGAAGGGCTCGTCCGGCCCAGACGGTGGTTCGGACGGGTGGCTGTCGGCGGGCGTCACGTCGACCGGCACTGTCCACACCGACGCCGGGTGACGCTCGTCCCACGTCATGCGCTGGGCCCCTGCGGTGCCGGTCCGTTGGCCGGGGTCACCGGCTCCGACTGACGCCACCGCATCCCGTCGTCGGACGGAATGAGGCCGCCGGGCCGAATGGGTCGCTGCTCGTCGACGTTGCCGCCCAGCGCTGCCTGGGTCTGGACGTGGACCCCCTCCTTGAGGACCTCCTTGAGCATCGACGCGCCGAGCAGGTTGCGGTCCTCGCCCGCCTCGGCGACGGGACCTTGGACGACGTCGGCGAGCTCTTGGAACGCTGCCTTCCGCTCACGCAGGTAATAGTCAGCGTCGACGAACGCGCGTTCGTCGGAGCCCGCGCCACCGACCAGTTGCACGAAGGCCTGCATGTCGCTGGCCACCCGGTCGTCGCTCACCCGCTTGGCCGTCCAAAAGTACGAGTCCTCGTCTTGCTGCATGTCGTAGAACGCCACGAGGAAGTCGTGAAAGAGGCCGTACTCGCGCCGGTAGCGGGCCTCAAACTCGGCGAGAACGCTCGCCTCGTCCAGTTCCCCTGCGAGGCGACTGTTGATCGAGCGGCTGGCGAGCAGCGCGCTGAACGTCGCCAGGTGCACCCCTGAAGAGAAGACCGGGTCGATGAAGCACGCCGCATCGCCCACCAGGAACATGCCGGGCCGGGTAAAGGTGTCGCGGATGTAGGAGTAGTCCTTGCGGATCCGCACCTCGCCGTACGGCCCGCTCGTCACCCGGGTAGCCTCGGCCAGGTACTCGGCGATCATCGGGCACTCGCTGATGAGCTGGCGTAGTACGGTCTCCCGGTCACCCTCACGGACACGATCCAGCGCCTCGGGGCGTAGCACGGCCCCGACGCTGGTGAGGCTGTCACTCAACGGGATGTACCAGAACCAGCCGCCGGAGAAGGCGACCGCGAGGATGTTGCCGCTGTTGGGCTCAGGGAGCCGCTTACCGCCCTCGAAGTACCCGAAGAGGGCGAGGTTGCGGAAAAATTCGGGGTAATGCCGCTCGCCGCCGACCCGGTTCTGGATCCGGCTGCGGTGGCCGGAGGCGTCGACGACGTACCGGCTGCGCAACTCCCGGCGGACGCCGTCCTCGTCGTCGAAGCGGACACCGCACACCCGCTCCCCGTCCTCGAGCACGTCCACGACGGCGCACCGCTCGCGCACCGTAACGCCCTTGCGGCGGGCGTTGTCGAGCAGGATCTGGTCGAACTTCATACGCTCGACCTGGTAGGCCGTCGCCCCGTCGCTAGCGAACTTCGGCGAGATCCCGAAGGCGAACGTCCAAGGCTCCGGGTTGCGCCCCCAGCGGAACGTGCCGCCGCGCTTCAGCGGGAAGCCGGCGCGGGCGATCTCATCGGCGACGCCGGTCAGTCGGCAGATGCCGTGGATGGTCGCGGGCAGCAGCGATTCGCCGATCTGGTACCGGGGAAACGTCTCCTTCTCCAGCAGGAGTACCCGGTGTCCCTGCATCGCCACGAGGGTGGCGACCGTCGACCCGGCCGGTCCCCCACCGACGACCACGAGGTCGTAGTCGAATCCGTCGTCGTTCACATCTGGTCCTTTCGAGGTTACTGGCCGCTACCGCAGGACCACGTCAGCGCGCCGGACGGCGTCGAGCAGGTCGGCGCGGCCCAGCGCGGCCGTCACGGCGGCGATGTCGTCGGCCATGTAGCGGTCGTGCCGCAGGGTGGGCGCGAGGGAGCGGGTGAGGTCGTACGCTGCGCGGCCCGCCTTGCTCAGTCCCGCGTACCGGCCGGCTACGTCGACCGCCTGGGCTGCGGCCAGCAGCTCCACGGCCAGGATGGCGTCGTTGTTCGTCAGGACCCGGCGCGCGTTGCGGGCGGCGATCAGACCCATGCTGACAATGTCCTGGTTGTCCCCGTTAGAGGGGATGCTGTGAATACTGGCCGGGCCGATCGTGCGGTTCTCGGCGACGAGCGCGGTCGCCGGATACTGCGCGCCGGCGAAGCCGCTGTTGAGCCCCGGCTCGCCCATCACCAGGAACTCCGGCAGGCCGTAGCTGAGATGCCGGTTGAGCAGCCGGTTCGTCCGCCGCTCGGAGAGCACACCGAGCTGGGTCAGCGCGATGGTGACGTAATCCATCGCGAACGCGACCGGCTGGCCGTGGAAGTTGGCGCCGTGGAAGACCTCGCCGCTGCCGAAGAAGAGCGGATTGTCGTTGGCCGAATTGAGCTCGACCTCGACGGTCGCGCGGGCGTGGGCCAGGGTGTCCCGCACCGCACCCAGCACCTGCGGCACCGCCCGCAGCGAGTACGCCTTCTGCATGTAGATGTTGGTCCGCTGCACCGCCTCGTCGTGCTGCCACTCGTCGGCGAGCTGTTGACGCAAGGTGGAGTGGGTGACGGTGAGCCCGCTGCCGTCGAGCAACGCCCGCATGTTCGCGGCGGAATCGATCTGGCCCGGGTGTGGCCGCGCCAGGTCGTGGCCCTCCACGAGGAACGGACCGGTCGACCCCTGCAGGGTCTCAATCACCAGCGCGGCCACGATCTCGGCCTGGCGGACCTGCTCGTTCGCCCGACTGAGCACCAGCGCGCCGAGCCCGGTCATCGCGGAGGTGCCGTTGATGAGGGCTAGTCCCTCCTTGAACCGCAGCTCCATCGGCTCAATGTCGTGGTCCCACAGAACCTCCCGCGTCGGCACCGGCCGCTCGTCGCGCAGCACGTACCCCTCACCGAGCACGGTGCTAGCGATATGCGACAGGGGCGCCAGGTCGCCGCTGGCGCCGAGCGAACCGATCTCGGGGATGGCCGGGGTGATTCCGCGGTTCAGGTACGTCTCCAGCCGGGTGATCAGCTCGGGACGGACGGCGGAATATCCCTTGGCCAGGGCGTTGAGCCGGGTGGCGAGAACCGCTCGCGCCTCCACCTCGGAGAAGTACGGCCCGACACCGGCGCTGTGGCTGCGGACCAGGTTGGTCTGGAGTTCCACCTCCTTGGACTGGTCCACCAGCATGTAGATCATCTCGCCGTACCCGGTCGTGACCCCGTACACCGGGATGCCTCGCCGGACGATCTCCTCGAACCGCTGGCGGCTGCCAGCCGCCCGAGCCAGGGACTTCGCCGGCACCACACAGGGTGTGCCTCGTTCGGCCACCTGCCGGACCCCGTCGATCGTGAGGCCGGTGCCGTCCAGGACCACCGGTGTCGCCCCGCTATCGATGTCAGCCATGCTCGTCTTCCCATCGTCGTGGTTGACCGGCGGCGCCGGAAACGCCGTCGGCGGTCGGATCGCCGTTCTCGGCGGTCGCCACCCGCACCACCGCCGCCATGCCGGCCACCGTCGGCGCGGCCATGAGGTCCCCCAGCGATACGTCGATACCGAAGCGTTCCGCGAGGCGGTGAGCGAGTCGGACAAGTAGCAGCGAGTGGCCCCCCGCCGCGAAGAAGTCGCACCACCCATCTATCCGGGCGGCCGGAAGCAGCTCAGACCAGATACGACCCACCGCATCCTCGATCAGGCCGTGACCGGCACCTCCAACGCCGTCGATGACGGCACGGGGGTCGGGCAGTCGAGCCCGGTCCACCTTGCCGCCGACGTTGCGCGGAATCCGGTCGAGCAGTGCGAAGGCGGTGCGGTGGCTCACCGGCCCATAGCGTCGGCGCAGGTGTGCCCGCAGCGACGCCACGAGGGCCGGCCAGTCTGCGCCGTCGCGGGGCACCACGAAGGCGACCAACCAGCTCACCAGGCCGTCCGGGTCGATCACCGGCGACACGGCACAGTCGGCGACGAGACCGTGCTCGGCGAGCGCCGCCTCCACCGCCGCGAGTTCGAGCCGGTGTCCGGCGAGCTTGACCTGGTGGTCCCGGCGGCCCACGTGTTCCAGTTCACCGTCGAACCGCCGCCGACCAAGGTCACCCGTGCGGTAGCAGCCAACGCTCGGCGCGGCAGCCGGCGGCAGACCCCGCAGCGGCCGGAACGGCGCATCGTCCGACCGACGGCCGGCCGCGCCGGTCAGGTAGCGCGGCACGGCGTACGGGCTGCGAACGACGATCTCGCCGGTCACGCCGGCGGGGCAGAGACGGTCCCGCCCGTCTACGACCAGGACCTGCCGGCCCGGTATCGACCGGCCAATCGGGACGCGTTCGCCGGACACCGGGCCCACGATCTCGTACGCGCTGGCCGCGACCGTCTCGGTCGGGCCGTACAGGTTCCACAATCGGCTACCGGTGAGCGCACGGTGCAGCCGGTTCGCGAGGTCGGCAGCGAGGGACTCGCCCATCAGGAACAGGTGAGTCAGCCGCGCGGGGACGTCGCCGTCCTGTTCGAGCACCGTCGCCAGCTCGCGGGCGAAGCTGGGTACCGTCTGCAGCATCGTGACACGCTCCCGGTCGAGCCACCTGAGGAAGCGCTCCGGGTGGACACGGACGCGGGACGGCACCGGGACGAGCGTCGCGCCGGAGACAAGGGCCGCGAAGACTTCACACAGGGCAGGGTCGTGCTCGACCGCGGCCCACTGCGCGACGCGGGCCCCGGGACGCAGGTCGCCGGTGTGGGCCAGCCACGTGGCGAACTGCGTAAGCGCCGCGTGGGTCTGCACGATGCCTTTCGGTCTACCCGTGGAGCCCGAGGTGAACGCGACGTAGGCCGCTGTCCCTGCGGCCGGCTCGGGCGGGAGCGGGGCCGGGGCCACCGGCCGCGCGACCGTGTCCACGCTGAGAACCAGACCGCACTGGTCGGAGCGATACCACCTGGCCATCTGATCCTCGGCCCGGTCGTCGGCGATCAGCAGGGCGGCGGGACGCAGGTCGGCCAGCACCGTCCGGGCCCGGTCCCCCACGTCGCCGGGGCTCAGCCAGCTGACGTGACCCCCGGCGCGCAGGACGGCCAGGGACGCAACCACCAACGCCGGCCCCATGGGCAGGCGCAAGGCGACGGCACGGCCAGCGACCGGAATCCGGGCCGCCAGCCACGCCGCCAGGTCCGATGCCCTGGCGACCAGGTCGGCGTACGTGAGACTCTCCTCTTCCCCGCGGACGGCGATCGCCTCCGGGAAGCGCCTTGCACAGTCGCCGATCAGCGCGGTCACCGCTCGGTCGGGCGGCGGCGCGACGGTCGTGGCGTCCGCGGCGCGCACCGCCACGGCCAACTGCCGCGGAGCCTCCAGCGGCAGATCGGCGAGCGCGAGGTCGGGGTCGCGGACGGCTGCGTTCAGCAGGGTACGCAAGTGGGCGAGGACGCCCTCGGCACCTCGGCGCGCCATCCGGTCGGCGCGGACCGCGAGCGTGCCGGCGAGGGTCGTGGTGATCGGTGCAAGCGTGAGCAGCAGGTCGACGGGGAGCACCCAGACGCGGGACGGTAACTCCCGGACGGTCGCGCCGGCCAGCCGGAGCGGCGCGGGCTGGCCGTCGGTGGCGAGCACCGCGTCGCACAGGGGAAGCCTGTCGGGGGGACGGGGCGGGTTGACGGCGCGGACGACCCGTGGGAAGGGCAGGTGTCGCTCAGCGTCCCGCCGGCAGCGGGCCACCCGTCGCAGATGCGCCCGGAACGTCGCGTCGTCGGTCAACCGACCGCCGACCGGTAAAAGGGTGGAGAGCGGGCCGACGGCGCGCTCGCGGCCTGGCCCGCGCAGGTCGTGCGGTAGGGCGACGATCACCTCGTCGTCGCCGCTGTGGCGGGCCAACACGACCTGGAACGCTGCCAGCACAATCGTCGTCACGGCGACGCCCTCCGCCCGGGCGAGGGCCTGGACGGCCGACTGGGTCTGCGGCCCCCAGTCGAAGATCACCTCCTCGGCCGTCATCGACGATTGGGTGGGTGGCGGGTCGGCCGGGATTACGCCGTCGTAGGGTGCCCCGCCGCTAGCGGCGGGGCACGGGGCGGTCGACGCGACATGGAGGGCGGTATCAGAGAACGGGTCGCAGCGGGACAGCAACGGCGCCGTGGCGGCGCTCCGGATGGCGTCGGAGTACGCCGTCGAAAGTTCGGCGGCCACGACCGACATCGAGGCGGGGTCCGCGACAGCCTGGTGGGCGGTGAGCACGACGCGGTGATGTCGGGGGGTGACCCGCAGCACCGTCAGCCGGGCGAGCGGGCCGACGTCGAGGTCGCCGGACGGCGCCGGTGCCGGCACGGCGCGGATGTCAAGCACCGCGAAGGCGTCGGCGCGGGCGGGACCAATCCGTCGGGTGGGCAGGCCGTCCACGGTGGGCATCGTCGTCCGCAGCGCCGCGTGGCGGCCGAGCACGGCGTACCAGGCGGCGCGCAGGGCGTCGGCGTCGAGATCGCCGTCGACCCAGTACGACCGGCGCAGGGTTAACGGCCGCGCGTCCGGGTGCAGCTGGTCGAGGAACCAGACGCCGTCCTGCACCGCTGCGACGTCCGGGGTCAGCTCGGGCGTCGGCGGTGGCGGTGGGGCGTCGGTCGTCACGCAGCAAGTCTCGGCGGGCGCAGGTGGGCGGGCATCTCTCGACGTGCGCGGTGGCAGCCGGCCAGCGCGGGCACCCGGCGGCGGCCGCGGCCAACCTCTCGGAATGGCATCCGCAGAGATGCGGGCCGTTGCCCGCAGCGCCCAGGATGACCGCAGAGCCGAGCGCAAGTTGAGAGAGAGTGACTATGAACGAGGCCTTCGGGACCGTCCCTACCCCGCAGGACCCGCCCGCGCTGGCGTTGCGGATCAGCGCCATCTGGCGGGATGTGCTCCGACTCGGGGGCGACGCGCCCCCGGACGCCACCTTCCTCGAGCTACAGGGGCAGTCGATCTCTGCCGTCCGCATCGCCGGACGGATCGAGGAGGAACTCGGCATCGAGGTCGACGCCGCCGTCCTGTTCGAGGACCCGGATCTGCCGACCTTCATCAATCTGGTGATGACACGCGCCCGGTCCGGGCACTGACCGACCGCCGGGGTCCGGACGTCTCCCGGGCCCCGACGGCCGCGCGGCTGGCATGGCTGCGGCCGCCGGGGACAGTCTCCGCGCCCCGCCGCACGGCGATCAGCTGCTCGGGCGGGCGCCTCGACCGGAGGAGGTTGAACGAGGTGCTGGTCATCAGGCTCTACGACATCGAGACCGGCCATGTCCAGACGCTCACCGAGGTGGCGGACGTGGCGAGCGCCGACCGGTGGTTGGAGCAGTTCGCCGGCGGCGGAATCGGCACCAACGACGTGGTGTACGTGGTGGAGGATGCACCGCGAGTGGCCGCACTCCACCTGCGGGAACCGGAAGCCGGCATGGCGGTGTGAGTAGGCCGCCTCCGCAGCCATTCCACTTCAGACCAGATGACACCCGCGCAGACGTGGCGGCCCACCGAAAGTCATCGGTGGGCCGCTCTTTTCGTTCCCCTGATCACGACTTCGATCCGGTGTGCCACCGCCCGAGGTCCGGTTGGATCATTGACGGCCATCTGGGTCTTACATAGAATCGGCGATATCGGTAAAACTTGTCACATAAGTGGCATTCTGCATATTCGAGTTCCTGCTCCTCTGCAGCGGAGTCAGCAGTGCCACCAGGATCAGCGCGCGCACAGCCCTCAACGATCAGCGAAAGGTAACCATGACACTGTCCGTATTGCGCCATGGGCGGCGGCGGATCGACAGCGGCCCGCCCCGGCGGACGCGCTCGTTCATGCGCAAGGCGATCGCCTCTGTCGCGGCGGCCGCGGCGGTGCTCTTCGTCGGAGCCTCCTCGTCCGCGGCCGCAGACCCGTACGCCGAGCCGCTCGCCGGCAAGGCCAACTTCAGCTCGTCCTTCCAGCACGGCATGGTGCGCGTCGACGGCGGCCAGCTCCACTACGTCAAGGGCGGCTCCGGGCCGGCGCTGGTGCTGCTGCACGGCTGGCCGCAGACCTGGTGGGCATGGCACGACGTCATGCCAGCCCTCGCCCGCAACCACACGGTCATCGCGTTCGACCTGCCGGGCCTCGGCGACTCCAGCTCGTTCGCGACCGGATACGACAAGGTCACCACCGCGCAGCGGATTCGCCAGGCGGTGCACGCCCTCGGACACGAACAGGTGTCGATCCTGGCGCACGACGTCGGGGTACTGGTTGCCTACCCGTACGCGCGGGAGTTCCCGAACGAGGTCACCCGGATCGCGGTGCTCGACTCCACACTGTCGGGGTTCGGGCTTGAGGACGCCTACACCCTGAGCTTCCACTTCCTGTTCAACGCCGCGCCCGCGCCCATCCCCGAGCGGATCCTCGACAACGAGGACGTGCCGACCTACCTCGGAATGATCTTCGACTTCAGCGTCAACCCAGCCGCCATCGACCGCGAGGTCTACTACCGCTTCTACCGGGACCCGGCCGACCGGACCGCAGGCTACAACTACTACCGCGCCTACGCCGGGGACGCAGAGAACAACCGGGCGAACGCTTCGAGCCGGCTGACGATGCCGGTCCTGGCAATGGGCTCGGCGGCGACGTTCGGGCCGGCGGTGGCGGGGTCGTTCCGACAGGTCGCCGACGACGTACGCGAGGTTGTGGTGACCAACTCGGGCCACTTCATCCCAGAGGAAAACCCGGAGTTCCTGATCTCCTGCCTAAACCTCTTCACCGGCGTAACGGCCGCCCCGCCATCCGCGGAGCTCGCCAACTGCGCCGCCTGATCACGCCGCAGCGGAAGGTTTCACCGGCGGGACCCAACCCGGCCGCCACGCGCCAGCCGCGCGTGGCGGCCGTTCGCGTACCCACGCCTTCACAGCACACGCCTACCACCCGGCCGCGCTGTGGCTCACGCCGGTCACCCGGCATCGTCCGGCCGGCCGGGCGGCGCCAGATCCGCCGCCCGACGCGGCCACTGCGCCACTAGGTCCAGGCGGGCCGAGATGAGCGCCAGGTGCAGCCGCGCCGACCAGGCGTCGACGGCTGGATCACGGCACCTGCCGGTCGACCAGTCCATCGGCACGCAGCCGGCCACCACCAGGCCGACCTCCGTCCGTACTCGACCGCCGAACTCGACGAGACGGTCCCACCACCCTGCGGGACCGGGAAGCAGCAGCACACCGTCGATGCCACGGCGGCGCAGCGCAACCACCTCGCGCAGCGCGTCGTCCTCGCCCGCCGGATCCGGCGCCGTCAGGGCCACGAACTGCAGCGCGTGCAGTCCCGGGGCCAGCAACTGCCCCTGCACGCCCGCCACCCAACCGCTGCCGGCCCGCCCGGCGCCGTCCGGCAGCGGTTCAAGCCACGCGCCCGGCACAAGACGTGGTACGACCGCGTCGGAGCCGGGCGGGTCGGACGCTGGTGCGCCGACGCCGACCAGCCGGTGCGGCAAACGCGACCCGCGCGCGGTGAAGGGCTCAGCAACGGCGTGGCGGGCGGGAGCGTCCGGGGCGACGCCTGCGGCCTGCCGGTACGCCGCTTCGGCCTCCGCGACCCGCAGCGGGCAGCGCTGCCGCAAGCTTGGGTAGCTGACCGCCGTCGTGCGGGTGATGAAGTGCATACCGAACTGCGCCGGCGCCAGGTGCATCCGTCGCCCGTACGTCTCCCACCACCGCATGCTCGGCCCAGCCAGGCGTTGCACCCGCGCAACAGCCGGCCGCCGCTCCCGCTCGTAAGCGTCGAACGCGGCGGTGAGGGTGTCGCGCTTGCGCAGCTCGTCCGCCAGGGCCATCGCGTCGGCGAGCGCCATCGTCGTGCCGGACGCCACGGTGAAGTGTGCGGTGTGCGCGGCGTCGCCGATCAGCACCCGGTTGCCTTCCGACCAGCGCCGATTCGTCACAACGTCGAACCGGGACCAACGGCTCCGGTTGCTGACCAGGGTAGCGCCGACGTGGCCGGCGAAGACCTCGTTGAGCAGCGCCAGCTCGGCGTCGCCTATCTCCCCCGGCGTTCCGTCGGCGCGCTGGGGCACGTCGAATCCGGCCCGGCGCCACGTGCCGTTGTCGAGTTCGACCACGACGGTGCTCAGGCCGCCGCCGCAGGAGTACGCGTGGGCGGCCATCGGTCCATGCTCGGTGGGAACGAAGAACATCGTGGCGGCGTCGCCGAGCTCGGCGGCAGTGCCGAGCCAGATGTAGCGGGCGACGCCCGTGGACACGGTAGTGCCGAACGCCGCCGCCCGGGCCGTACGGTGGACCGAGCGCGCGCCGTCCGCGAGGACCACCAGGTCCGCGTCCAGCTCGTCGGCGCGGGCGTCGCATCCGTGGTGGATACGTGCACCGACTGCGCGCGCCTCCTCGGTCAGGACGGCGAGCACGGCACCACGGGAAACGGTCACGACCGGAAAGCCGTCGTAGCGCAGCCGCCCGCCGGGCATCCGCAGTTCGACACCGGACAAGGGCCGGGCGACGCGGCCAATCCGGTCGGCGACGAGGGGGTCGAGGGCGGCCACCTGTCGCATCGTCCGGTCCGACAGCGCGATGCCGAAGCCACTCGCGTCGCCGGGGCCGCTACGCTCATAGACATCGATCTCTGCCCCGTGCCAGGTGCGGCCAAGGAGCCTGGACAGGAAGAGTCCCGCGGGTCCGGCACCGATGATCCCCACCCGTATCGAGCCCATGTTCTCCCGCACCGCCTGTCGCCTGTGATGGATCGATGCCGTCCCGTCTCCACAACGGACGCGGCCCGGCTCGCTTGGAAATCGTGGCAGCCGTTCGACGCTGGCCGCATCTCATGTCGTGCGCAAACTGGCCGGCGCACCGACCACCCTGGCACCGGCTGGGACGCCGGCATTGAGGCAACCACCGGCGCGGCGCACTCACGGAGGTGAGCGGCACCGGCCGCCCCGACCACGATCGGTTCGTCCCCGCAGCCCACCGGGTCGCCGGCGCGTGCGGCCGGACTCCCTGAGCCGGGCAGAAGGAGAACCATGGGCACCGATCGGCACGTGGCGGTGACGGAGGCCGACTACCTCCGTCTGTTGGTGCACGGCACAACCGCCTTCGAACTGCTCCGCACCGCTCTGGAACTCGAGGTGTTCGAACGCCTAGAGCACGCGGGTGGAATGACGGTGCGGCGGCTGTCGGAGACGCTCGGCGTCGAGGAGCAGCCGGCCCGTGTCGTGCTACTCGGGCTCTGCGCGCTGCGGCTGATCGACAAGCGCGGCGACATGTACGTCAACGCCGATATGACCCGACGGAAGCTGCTGCGATCGAGCCCTCGCTTCCTCGGTCCGCTGGTCGACGTGCAGGCGAAGGTAATCAACCAGGCGCTGCCCGATCTGGCCGAGGCTGTACGCCGCAACACCAACGTCGGCCTGCGGCACCTGTCCGGCCCTGGGACCACCCTGTACGAACGACTCACCGCCCAGCCGGAGTTGCAGCACGTCTTCTATGCAAACATGGGCGACGCCTCGCGCAAGGCCCTCGTTCCTCTGCTGGACAGCTACGACTTCAGCGGCATCCGGCACGCGATCGACGTGGGTGGCGGTGACGGCACGAACGCCGTCCACCTCGCCCGGCGCTACCCGCATCTCAGGGTCACCGTCTTCGACCAGGAGAGCGTCACCCGGCTGGCCGCTGACCGCATCGACGATCCGGACCTGCGTCGGCGCGTCCGATTTCACGCCGGGGACATCATGACCGAGCCGCTGCCGGACGGCGCCGACGCCGTGCTCGTCTTCCACATCTTCGAGATCTGGTCCCTTGAGCGGAACACGGAGCTGCTGCGCCGGTGCCGGGCAGCGCTGCCAGACGACGGAGTCTGCTTGATCTACAACTTCGTCTCGAACGACGAGGGCACCGGTTCGATGAGTGCCGGGCTGGTGTCCCCCTACTTCCTCACCCTCGCCTCCGGAGAGGGCATGGCGTACTCGGCCGGGGACATGGAGCGGGCCGCCCTCGACGCCGGCTTCTCCCACGTCGAGCGGTACGAGGGCTTGGGATTTAGTCACGCACTCGTCGTCGGCCGCCGATAGGGCGCCGCCCCCGGCCGCGCACCGACAACCGCGTCCGGTGCGCTCGCGACGTGTCAAGGAGAGCCCCTCATGACCTCATCCGAACCCATCGCCATCGTGGGCATGGCCTGCCGGTTCGCCGGTGGCGTCGACTCGCCCGACAGGTTCTGGGCGCTGCTGCGCGACGGCCGGGACACCGTCGGAGAGATTCCCGACCACCGCTGGAGCTGGTACGCCAGCCAGAGCCTGGAGCACGCGGATGCGGTGGCGGCGGCGACCCGACGAGGTTCCTTCCTGACCGACATCGCCGGCTTCGACGCCGACTTCTTCGAGATCACGCCGCGGGAGGCGGCGCTGATGGACCCGCAGCAGCGCATCGTGCTGGAACTGGCCTGGGAGGCGCTGGAGCACGCCGGGATCCCGCCGAGAGGGCTGGCGGGCAGCGACACCGGGGTGTTCATGGGGGTCGGCACCGACGACTACGGGCGGCGGCTGCTGGAGGACCTGCCTCGCGTCGAGGCGTGGACGGGCATCGGGGGCGCCTACTGCGCCGTCGCGAACCGGGTGTCGTACGTGCTGGACCTGCACGGGCCGAGCATGAGCGTGGACACCGCCTGCTCGTCGTCGCTGGTCGCCATCCACCTGGCCGCCCAGGCATTGCGCGCCAGCGAGTGCGACCTCGCCCTCGCCGGGGGCGTACTGGTGATGGCGGCCCCCGGCCTGACCCTCGTCCTCGACGCGGCAGGAGCCACCGCACCGGACGGCCGCTGCAAGTCCTTCGACGCTGCCGCCGACGGTTACGGCCGCGGCGAGGGCGGCGGCGTAGTGGTGCTCAAGCGCCTCGCCGACGCCCGCCGCGACAACGATCGAATCCTGGCCGTCGTCCGCGGCAGCGCCATACGACAGGACGGGCGCACCAACGGCATCATGGCGCCGAACGGGCAGGCGCAAGCGGAGCTGATGCGCCGGGCATGCCGAGACGCCGGCATCGACCCGCGAACCGTCGACTACGTCGAGGCACACGGCACCGGCACCCCTATCGGCGACCCGCTGGAGGCAGGAGCGCTGGCCTCGGTGTTCGGCGTCCAGCGGCCCGCCGGCCGTCCGCTGCTGATCGGCTCGGTCAAACCGAACATCGGTCATCTGGAGGCCGGCGCGGGCGTGGCCGGCGTGATCAAGACGGTGCTTGCACTAGGGCACGGCGAGCTGCCGCCGAGCCTGCACGTCTCCCGCCCCAACCCCGCCATCGACTGGGAGACCGCCGGGCTGCGCGTGGTGACCGACGTGACCCCGTGGCCCCAGGGGGACGCGCCGCGGCGGGCAGCCGTGTCCGGCTACGGGTACGGCGGCACCATCGCGCACCTAATCATCGACGGCCCCGAGCCGCCGCCGGACCAGATCCAAGGACCCGAACCCACCGGCCCGCGCCTCTACCCACTGTCGGGGGCGACCCCCACCGCCCTTCGGCAGTACGCAGACCGCCTCGCCGACCGCCTCGCCGCCGACGCGGGGCCGGACAGCATTGACGTGGGCCACACCCTCGCCCGCCGGCGCAGCCACCTGCCCCACCGCTGCGCCGTCGTCGCAAACGGACGAGCCGACCTGGTCGACCGGCTGCGCGCATACGCGGCCACCGGGCGCGGTGCCGTTTCCGGCGTGGCCCCGTCCGGCGGCGACCGGGGCATCGCCTGGGTCTTCTCCGGACACGGCTCGCACTGGACAGGCATGGGACGGGACCTGATCGCCGACACCCCGGCCTTCGCCGCAGTGTTCGACCAGCTCGACCCCGTCTTCCGCGTAGAACTCGGACTGTCGCCGCGCGCGGTGCTGTTCGACGACCAGCCACAACCGGTGGACCTAGTCCAACCGATGATCTTCGCGGTCCAGGTGGCGCTCGCGGCGACCTGGCGGTCACTCGGGTTGCGCCCCGCCGCCGTCATCGGCCACTCCGTCGGCGAGATCGCCGCAGCGGTGACCGCCGGGATACTCACCCTGGAACAAGGCGCACGGCTCGTCTGCCGACGCTCCCTGCTGCTGCGCCAGGTCGCTGGCGCGGGCGCGATGGCCATGGTCGGCCTCGACCCAGACGAGACAGCGCGGCGGCTGGCCGGGCGGGGCGACGTGGTGGTGGCCATCAACGCCTCACCCAGCTCGTGCGTGCTCTCCGGCGACGCCACCGCGGTCACCGAGCTCACCGCCCAGTGGCGCGAAGAGGGCGTGCAGGTGCGGACCGTCAACTCCGACGTCGCGTTCCACAGCCCGCACATGGACCCACTGCTGGACGCGTTACGGGCCGCTGTAGCCGACCTCCCCCCCACCGACGCGCGACTGCCGGTCTACTCGACGGCGCTCGCCGATCCCCGCTCGACCGCACCCCGCGACGGGGCCTACTGGGCGACGAACCTGCGCGGTACAGTCCGCTTCACGGAGGCGATCACGGCCGCCGCCGAGGACGGCCACCAACTTTTCCTGGAGGTCTCCGCCCACCCGGTGGTCGCCCACTCAATCAGCGCGACCCTGGACAGCCTGCCGGTCGGCGACACTCTGGTGGCGTACTCGCTGCGTCGCGACCAACCCGGACCCGAGGTCCTGCTGGCCAACCTCGGTGAGCTGCACTGCCACGGCGCGGCGATGAACTGGCCAGCCCTGTGGCCCGACGGCAACCTCGTAGAACTGCCCACCGTGGCCTGGCAGCGCCGACGGCACTGGGCGGCGGAGCCGCCCGCCCCGGCCACGGTGACGCAACGACACGACCGAGCTGCCCACACCCTGCTCGGCGGCCGCAACGTCGTACACGGGACCACGCCCGCAGACGTCTGGTCCACCCGCCTCGACCGCGCCTCGCGACCCTACCCCGGCGAGCACCCTGTCCGGGGCGTAGAGATCATCCCCGCCGCGGTGCTGCTGAACACCTTCCTCGCCGCCGCGTCCACCGGGCGGGGCTGGGTCGACCTGACGGACATAGCCCTGCGGGTGCCGGTCAGCGTGACCCGCCCACGGGAGATCCAGGTGGTCCGGCAGGGCGAGACGCTGAGCCTCAATTCCCGCATCCTCGGCACCGCCGGTAGCGACGAAGAGGGTTGGCTGACACACACCGCCGCCACCACCGACACTCACACGGGCCTGCCCGCCCGCGCAGACGTGTCGACCGAGATGACGGAACCGCTGGACGAAAGCTTCGTAGTCGACCGGCTGGACAGGCTCGGCGTCGCCGCGATGGGCTTCCCGTGGACCGTCCGTCACCTCGGCCGCACCGCCGACGGCCTCGTGGCGGACGTCGACACCCAGGACGCCGAGACGACCGCACGCGGCTGGGCGCCCGTGCTCGACGCCGCGCTATCGATCGCGTCCGTGGTCTTCCCCGGCCGGCCGGTCCTACGCATGCCAGCGCGCATCGAACGGGTCACGCTTTCACCGGCGGCGGTGAGTCGAGCCCGGATCGCCGTCCGCCGTCGCGGCGACGATGTCGTCGACTTGGAGATCCTCAACTCCTACGGCGAGGTGGTCGGTCGGCTCACAGGCCTGCGGTACGGCCTGCTCGACCTCAACGTCGAGCACCTCGGCGACGCGGCCGGCCTCGTGCACGTCATCACCTGGCGACCCGCGCCACAACTGGCCCGTCACCCACCGGACGCGGTGATACTGGTCGGCCCGGTCACCGCGCTGAGCAACGGGCTGGCCGCGCGCCTGGACCGCATCGGGGTGCCCTGCCGACGCGTACCCGACCCAGACCGCCTCACCGACGGCGAGCTAACCGACACCCACACGATCGTGGTGGTGCCCGCCGACGCGCACTCGGGCGACCTGGCCGCGGAGGTCGCCGCGAACGCATGGCTGGTAGCCCGGACCGCGCGACGGCTCGCGGCGGTCCGGTCGGCGAGGCCGCCGCGGCTGTGGTGCGTGACCCGGGGCGTCCTCGTCTGCGCGGACCACGAGTCCCTGGGGCACGCGGCCCTGTGGGGGCTGGGCCGGATCGTCGGCGGCGAGTGCCCCGACATCTGGGGCGGCGTCGTCGACATCGGCGCCGCCCCGGACGACCTGTCCACACTCGTCGCGCTCGTCGGGACGAGCCACGGCGAAGACGTGGTCGCAGTACGGGACGGGGAGGTGTTGGTGCCGCGCCTGCGGATCGCCACCGCCGACGGGACCGACGCGCCGTCGCAGCTCTGCCGGCCCGACGGCACGTACTTGATCACCGGTGGGCTGGGCGCGCTCGGCCTGGAGGCGGCGTCCTGGCTTGCGTCGCGCGGTGCCCGCCGGATCGTCCTGGCCGGTCGCCGCGGCCTGCCCGACCGCAACGCGTGGGACCGGGTCACCGATCCAGGGCAGCGGGCCGCCGTCGAGGCGGTCCGGGCGCTGGAGCGGACGGGAGTGACCGTCGTCGTGGTGGCGGTCGACGTCGCCGATCCGAATCAGGCCGCGCGGCTGCTGCGGCCCGCCGCCCTCGGGCTGCCGCCGGTACGCGGGATCGTGCACGCCGCCGGGGTGCTGGACGACCGGACGGTCGATGCGCTCGACGAAGACTCGCTGCGACGCGTGCTGCGGCCCAAGGTGGCGGGCGCGCTGACGCTACACACGCTGTTTCCGCCGGGCAGCACCGACTTCTTCGTCCTCTTCTCCTCCGCCGGCCAACTGCTCGGCCTGCCCGGGCAGGCCAGCTACGCGGCGGGCAACGCATTCCTCGACGGCCTTGCCCGGCACCGTCGCGCGGCCGGTGACGCCGGGGCCAGGAGCATCCTGTGGACGTCCTGGCGCGGGCTCGGGATGTCCACCTCCACCTCGGTCATCGACGCCGAGCTGACCGCCCGAGGCACCGCCGACGTCAGCGCCGCCGAGGCACTCGCTTCCTGGGAACAGGTGCAGCGACACGACCTGGGCGAGGCGGTGGTGCTGCGAGTGCTGCCGGAGTCGTCGGGCGGCCGTCGCCCGCCGCTGCTCAGCGATTTGACCACCGACACCCACACGGACCGCGCCCCCGAAGCCTCAGCCCCT
Source organism: Micromonospora sp. 15K316 (assembly GCF_004348525.1). Taxonomy (GTDB): domain Bacteria; phylum Actinomycetota; class Actinomycetes; order Mycobacteriales; family Micromonosporaceae; genus Micromonospora. Next base: position 72,179 of record NZ_SMKG01000002.1, read on the forward strand.
TCCTGGGCGGGTCTGGACGGGGCAGCGCTGCACGCGCACCTGCGTCAACGGATCAGCGAGCAGGTCGCCGACGAGACGCGGTTGCCAACCACCGACATTGATCCGCACCGTCCGCTGTCGGAGATGGGCCTGGACTCGGTGATGACAACGCGCATCCGGGCGGCCCTGGAGCAGGAGTTCCAGCTCGCGCTGCCGGCGACGTTGCTGTGGGACCAACCGACGGTCAGCTCGATCGCCGAGTACATCGCCACCCGGCTGAACACCGGCACGGATGGGGCCGAATGATGATCGACGACGGACTCGTGCCCTGGCCGGAGGACCTGACGTACGCCTATCGCACGGCGGAGTGCTGGCGTGGCCGTCCGCTGGGGGCATACCTGTGGGAGTGGGCGGACCGGTGGGGTCGGCACGTCGCGGTGGTCGACGGCGACCGGCGACTGACCTACCGGGAGCTGGCCGAGCTGGCCGACGGCCTGGCCGAACGCCTGCGAGAGCACGGGCTGCGACGTGGCGACAGCGTTATGGTGCAGCTGCCGAACTGCTGGGAGTTCGTGGTCGTCATGTTCGCCTGCTTCCGTCTGGGCGTGGTGCCGGTGCTGATGCTGCCGCAGCACCGCGAGCACGAGCTGTCCGCGATCGCCACGCACGTGGGCATCCGGGGGTTGGTCGTACCGGACACGTGGCGCGGCTACGACCACCAGGCGCTGGCGCACCGAGTGGCGGACGGCCTACCGGGGCGGACGGAGGTCTTCGTGGTCGGCGCCGCGTCACAGGCCCCCAGCGTGGACGTGCGGCGCCTCATCCACACTGAGGGCGACGTCGAGGCGCGACGTCAACGCCTGGACAGTATCGCCCCGTCCGGGGCCGACGTAGCGCTATTCCTACTCTCCGGCGGCACCACCGCCGTGCCGAAGGTCATCGCCCGTACCCACGACGACTACGAATACAACATTCGGCGGTGCGCCGACGTCTGCCGGTTCGGCCGGGACACGGTGTACCTCGCGGTGCTGCCCGTCGGGCATAACTTCCCACTCGCGAACCCCGGAGTGCTGGGGACGTTGTACAGCGGCGGCCGGGTCGTGCTGCTTCCCTCACCTCGCCCGGACCTGGCGCTCGCCGCCATCGAGGCGGAGCGGGTAACGGCCACCTCCGTGGTACCGGCGGCGGCGATCAGGTGGATGGCAGCAGCCGCCGACTGCGACCGGGACCTGTCGACCCTCCGGCACATCCACGTCGGAGGCTCCATGCTCTCCCCGCAACTCGCCACGGCCATCGGTGCCGCCCTCGGCTGCGACCTGCAACAGGTCTACGGAATGGCCGAGGGCTTGGTCTGCTACACACCGGTCGACGCACCCCCGGACGTCAGGCGCGGTACGCAAGGGCGACCCATCAGCCCCTTCGACGAGTTGATCGTGGTCGAGCCCGGGACAGAACGGCCGGTGGCGGCTGGGGCCGTCGGCGAGTTGCTCACCCGAGGTCCGTACACACCGCGCGGCTACTACCGCGCCCCTGAGCAGAATGCCGTCTCCTACACCGCCGCGGGCTGGTACCGCACCGGTGACCTCGTCCGTATCACGCCAGCAGGGGACGTGGTGGTCTGCGGACGAATCAAGGACGTGATCAACCGGGCGGGTGAGAAGATCTCCGCCGGCGAGGTCGAGACACTCGCGCAGGAACTTCCGGAGATCGCTGAGGCGGCGGCGGTTCCCGTGCCCGACCCCGTGGTCGGGGAACGGGTCTGCCTCGTTGTCCGGCTGCAACCCCGCCGGAGGCTGACCCTGGACCGGCTGGCCGCGGCGCTGACAGCGCGAGGCCTCGCGGCGTTCAAGGTGCCGGAGCGTCTCGTCGTACTGGACGCCCTGCCGCACACTCCGGTCGGCAAGCCGGATAAGAAGGCGCTGCGGCTGATGCTGAGCAGGGAGGCTTGACTTCCTCCACCGCCATGAACGGCGGGGATCCCCTCCACGCTGCTCGCGGAACACGTAACGCCTGGGTGGGTTCATGCATCACCGCGATCCACCCAGGTTGCTCCGGCCTTACGTCCACTCCACACGCGGTCATCGTCTTCACAAGCCCTATGGCGACGGTGGTGCGTTGCGCCCCGGCTTGGTTATCGCCGGAGCCGACGGGACGTTGCACGGTCAGAGGCACGCTCAGGCCCGGCGGTCCTCCCGCGCGGGCCTTCACCCCCACCCTGATGGGCGTGAGCACTGGACCGCATCTCGGCAGCCGCACGCACCGCCGGCCGTCGGCCCAGGTCACCTCGCAGCGGCCGCCGGGCGGGCGACCGGCAGCCGCTGCCACCGGTCGGGAGATCGCTTGAGATTTTTCCCGGACACCGCTCATTAGCGGTCCGCCCAGTCGTCATAACTGTTAGAGCGCTCTTGATGCGACTCGATGGGCTTCAATACACCATGACACGGGTGCGCCTTGCGGTCCCATCGCGTCGCGTCACATCGCTCCCACGGGAGCGAAACGACCGGTCCTACCAGTAATGTGTCTCGCCAGGGAAATGGAGTACGACGTGTCCGTCAGAAACTGGAAGATCACCATGCCCGCTATCGGCATCGCTGCCGTGGCGACCCTCGGCCTCACCGCCGCCGCCTCGGCACCGGCCGCCGCCGGTCCGGAGATGGGCCTCGGTGCCGCTCCCTCGGTCACCGTCACCCCGTCAGCCGACCTGGTCGACGGACAGGTAGTGACCGTGCGGGCCAGCGGCCTCCGGCCGAGCACCGTCTACCACATCGGCGAGTGCGCCATCGTCGGCGCTGACCTCCCCTGCAACGGCGCCGAGACCGTCCACGTCGAGGCGACCGCCAGCGGCACGCTGTCCACCAACCTGACCGTGCGGCTCGTTTACCAGGGGACGCTCGGCCCTGATGGGACGCCGTGGGGCACTGTCGACTGCGGCAAGGTGCCGTGCGGCATCGGCATGTTCAACGACCTCGGTGAAGGTGCCGGCACCGACATCTTCTTCAAGTAGGTCCGCGCCAAACGCTGTTCCGGGTCGCATCTGCGCGGCCCGGAACAGCTGTTTATGAACGATTGACGAGGCGGACGGAAAAAGTAAGAGGCGTCGCCATAATTCGACCGACGCCAAGTAGCAAACGGAGACGAAAGCCGGTCGAGCCGACCTGGGCGCAGATCCTGCACCCATTCCCTTTCACCACCAGCGACCGGCCACCTCCTCGACCCGAACCACGCTAATTGCCGTACGCATATCTCTCGCTGCGCATCCACAGAGATGCTCGCCTGCACTCCTGGTTCTACGGTCGATTGACGGCTCGTCAACCTCGCACCGGTGCAGCCCGCCTGGGGCCGCGCCCGACCGCAGATCACCCGGCGGCGCCCTCATCACCTCCTGTGACCACGATCAGTCGATCTCTCGCCTCTGCCGTCCGACGGGATCACGGGGCATCGCGCCACGGGATGGGCTGGACCGGTCCGTCCATCGCCCGATCCAGGAGGTTCAGATGCGCCCACCACGACACGGCACCCTCGACGTACCAGGTGCCCGGCTGTACTACGAGGTCCGCGGATATGGGCCGCCGATGCTGTGCATCCCCACCGGCAACGGCGACGCCACTCCGCTCGGCCCCCTGGCGGACAGCCTGGCCAAGCACTACACGGTGATCACCTACGACCGTCGTGGTTTCTCCCGAAGTCCGGTCTTCGAGCCGACGGAAGACCACCGGCGGGTCGACGTCGACGCCCATGATGCGCGCCTGCTGGTCGACCACCTCTGCGACAAGCCGGCGGAGGTGTTCGGCACCTGCTCGGGTGGCATCGTGGCGCTTGCCCTCTTGCAGGCCCACCCGCACCGCCTGCATACCGTGGTCGTCCACGAACCGCCCCTGGCGTCGATCCTGCCCGACGCCGAGCAATGGTTGGCGTTCTACGACAACCTGTACCTGACCTACCGGGAGCGCGGCATCGACGCCGCCCGGGAAGTGTTCCGCGATCACGTGGGCCTGGAGGGCGAGACCCGGCCACCGAAGGACGTTCAGCTCCCGCCAGACCAGCTCGAGCAGCTGCTGGCCCGCCTCCGCCGCAACCAGGTCTTCTGGTACGAGCACGAGACCCGCAGCTTTCCCGCGTACCGCCCGGACCTCACCACGCTACGGCGGCACTCCGACCAGTTGGTACTGGCCGGTGGCACCACCTCTAGGGAGCAGTACGCGTACCGCCCCAACATGGAACTGGCTCGGCTGCTCGGCCTGACGATGGTCGACCTCCCGGGTGGACACGTCGGGCATGTCACCCACCCGTACGAGTTCGCCGATCGGCTCGTCGACACCCTGCGCGGAAAACAACGCACAACTCAGCCGTCGCGCAATGATCTGCACTGCCCCCACCCCGGATATAAATAGCGTGTTAATTGTTCCGTACGGAAGATAACCGCCCCGACATGCACTTAATCCCACCGGGCACCTGTTCAGCAATACGAGAGGCGGCATCACCCCGACCGTCCGACATACTGATTCCACGAGGCGACCAGGAACGGGAGGGCGACCAGACGCCTCAGTGATCGTGGAGGATTTCCGCAATCACCGAAACATTATTTCGACATGGAGAAAAACATGCGCAACAAGCGAACCGTCGTCACCCTCGCCGCGGTGGCGCTGGCCGCCCTGACCACGCTGTTCCTCGCGGGGAACGGGGCGGCCTCCGCCGAGGACCACAACACCGCAGCGCCCGGCCCGATGCACTTCACCACCGAGGAGCTCCGGCAGCTGCTGGACCCGACCGACGCGCAGCGGAAGACCGCCTCGGCGGTCGAACCCGTCATCACCATCGAGGAGGCGCTCAAGACCGGCCAGTTCGAGTCCGGCCCCGGCCTCACCTCCGAGCCCAAGGGCTGCCTGAACATGACGGACGCCCTGGGCGACCTGCGCTCGATCGAGGGCTTCATGCAGTCCGGTGAGCGGTCGATGGAGATGGCTCCGGACAGCCTCCAGCGGTACTTCATGACCGCGGTGTTCCAGATCCCTGGTGGTGCGGACGCCGCGATCGACAAGGTGACCGAGGTGCTGCGCACCTGCAGCGCGGGCACCGTTCTGGTCGACACCGGCAGCGGTGAGCCGCTGCGGGGCAGCATCTCCTACGCCGAGCACCCGGCGCCGTCGCTGGACGGCGCCCGTACTTTCGCATCGACCCTCACGACCATCCTGCCCGTGCCCGACGCGTCCCGGACGACCGACGCGCCGATCGTCGCGGAGTGCGACGCTCAGCTGACCCTGACCGCCAACGGTGACCTGCTCATCTGGTCCGTCGAACCGACGGAGCGGCTGGCGACCGAATCGGTCAGCACCGTCTACGCCCGAGCCGTAGCCCTGAGCTGATCCGCCATCGCCCTCCCAGGTCGTGCCTGCGCCAGCCGGCGCAGGCACGACCGTCTCGCGTGCATCGCCACGACCCCCGGAACGGTTCGCCCCGGGAGTCGTGCAGTTCAGCGTCGGGCGCTGCGGATCATCGCCGCGATCAGCACACCGCCAACAGCGAGGTGCATCAACGCGAGGGCAACCATCGCGCCACCCGTCTCCGCCATGGTCGGTCCGGCGAGGGAGAGCAGCAAGAAGACCACCGCCACGATGACCCAGATGCGCAGGCCATGGCGGGAGACTCGCTCCAGGAGCGCGAGGAGCGCCCAACCGAGCAGGGAGATGATCAGCGCCGCGGCGACCACCATCCCAAGGTTGATCCTCGTGGGGGCCTGCCCCTCGGCCATCGTGGCGTCCAGGTCCACACCGGCGAGAGGCACCGCCACCACCCAGATGAGGACGGCCGCCAGCGCCGCAAGCAGGACACCGAGGGCGCGCTGCCGCCACCTCGGGCCACGGTTTTCGTTCAAATTAGCGACGGTTGGTGAGACCGCAGAATCCATGACACATCCTTAGCTCGCATGAGCGGTTTCGCGACACGGGTGCGGGGCACGCAAAAACGCCCTGCATCGAATGCTACAGCGCGTTCGGTAACAGGGGGAGACCCTAACGAGTCCCTTTCGGACAGCCATTGCCGTCAACCGGTCAGACGGTAATCAGCTCCGCTCGAATTTCGCGCGACGCGACTCGCCCGGGCCCGCCCACCGGTCCTTCCGCATGCGTTGCGCGCCGCAGTCGCGATGCCGCACGTGACGAGAAGACACCCAGGGGTCACACGGGCAGGCTGATGTGCGTCAGCGCACCTGACACCAGGTGGTGCGCCGGCATCGAACGAACGGGCGGCGCCCCCGGAGGCCCGGGTCGGACCTCGGTCGGCGGGCATGGCTGCCGTGCGGTTCGGCGACAACGCTCTGCGCCGCCGTGGCGCCAGCGGACCCGACGGGTCACGGCCGCGGACCCGACGCGCGGGGGCAGCCGCACCCCAGAGTTGCGAGCATGAGGAGAACGCATGTCGACCCCAGCAGCGGCACCCGACGAAAGTCGGTCCTTCCCGATCGGGCGGCAGTGCCCCTACCGGCCGTCCACCGGCTACGACGCCTTCCGCGCCGAGGGCCCGCTCTCCCGGGTACGGCTCTACGACGGACGCGAGGTGTGGATGGTCACCGGGTACGCCGAGGCGAGGGCACTGCTCGCCGACCGCCGCGTGTCGATCAACCCCCGCCTTGACGGCTTCCCCGCGCTCAGCGCGGAGATGGCGGAGCTGGAGAGCACCGGCTACACCGACGTGCTCATCGGCGTCGACCCACCGCTGCACACCCGGCAACGCGCGATGCTGATCCCCAGCTTCTCGGTACGCCGGATGAACGCGCTGCGGCCGGCCATCCAAGACATCATCGACCAGCGCGTGGACGCGATGCTCGCCGCCGGACCGCCGGCGGAACTCGTCGCCGACTTCGCGCTGCCAGTGCCGTCGATGGCAGTCTGTGTGCTGCTCGGTGTCCCATACGAGGACCGCGCGGCATTCGAGGGTCCGGCCCGGGGCCTCTTCGACCCCGACCCGGACCGAGCCAGCGAGGCGATGACGTCGCTGACCGAGTACTTCGGACAGCTCGTCAGGGCCAAGGAGCGCAGCCCGGGCACGGGGCTGCTCGACGACCTCATCGCCGAGCAGGTACGCAAGGGGACACTGTCCCGCGACGAATTGGTCCTGTACGCGATGCTCATGCTGATCGCCGGACAGGACACCACCGCCAACGTCATCTCGTTGGGGACCCTGGCGCTGTTGGAGCACCCAGACCAGTTCGCCAAACTGTGCGCCGACCCGGACCTCGCCACCGGCGCGGTGGAGGAGATCATGCGCTACGTCTCACTCATCGAGGCGATTTCCCGGGTGGCGTTGGAGGACATCGACATCTCGGGCTACCACATCAAGGCGGGTGAGGGTGTGTTGATCGGCGCCGCCGCCGCCAACTTCTCGCCGGCGCTGGTGCCGACACCGGACGAGCTCGACGTGACCCGGTCGCCGCGGCACCATCTCGGCTTCGGCTTCGGCGTCCATCAGTGCATCGGGCAGAACCTCGCCCGAATCGAGCTGGAGCTGGCCTTCCGCACACTGCCCCAGCGGATGCCCAACCTGCGGCTCGCCGTGCCGGCAGATGAGATCCGCACCAGCGTCACCGGTCCAATGGAGCGGCTGACGACCCTTCCAGTGACCTGGTAAACCACGTCGGCCGGTCAGATCGCAACTGACACGACGCCGGTTCCGTGACAGCACCCTGTCACGGAACCGGCGTCGCGTTGTGGCCCGGATCCGTCCGACGGTCACCGTCGGGCCGAGCGGTATGGCGGCGACCCGCCGCCCGCTTCGGCGCAGCGGGCAGCGGGTCCGAGGTCACCGACGAGGGCCGCCGTCCGACTCGTCCACGCGAAGCCGCGCGTACCGCGCGGCGAGGGCGTGAAAGGACTGCTTGGGCTCCCATCGGTAGGCGGACGCCGGATCGCGGTGGTCCTCACGGATGGTCTTGACCAGCGCCATGCTCGCCACGTCGAGGTCCAAGCGCGGATCCGTGGAGTGCGGGTGGGTCGGATGAATGAACTCGCTCACCGACACACCCTGCACCCCGGCCCGGGCAAACACGTCCAGCGACCGCTGGTGGAAGGCGGCCTGGGCGGACTCGTCGCGAAGCACCCCCTCATGGACGGTCGGCTCCGGTCCCTGACGGTCGACGACGTCGAAGGAGAGAAAGGCCATCTCGGCGGCGCGCGGGTGTGTCGCCGTCCCGAACTCCGCGATCATCACCGGTTTGCCCCATCGGTGGTACCGCGCGATCTCGGTGATCTGGTCCTCATCCCGAGGCGGGTAGCCGAGCGTGTAGTAGTGCATGAGCCGAACCGTGTCGAACAGCCGCCAGTCGACATCCTCGAACGGGGCGGCGGCGTAGCTCACCTCGCCACCGAAGATCGACCGCACGGCCCGCACCGACTGGTCGAGGAACTGGTTGAGGCGTTCGTTGGCACCGACCAGGTCGACCGTGCCGGTCGACGTCAGGACATGATGCTCGGCGTCGGCGAAGATGTTCGCCATACGCTGGTGGTAGCGTTCGCCGGCGACCAGGCCCGGCGTGAAGACCAGGTGGACGCAGCCGGCGGAGAAGCTGACATCGGCCCCGTCGCGCCTCATCCCCTCGGCGAACCGCGCCGCCTCGGCCAGGTGGTCGACGATCTCGGATTGCGGCCGGTCCACGAGGCGGGGCTGCAGCCACACGTGCAGCCCGGCATCTACCGCCGCCCGCGTAGCATCCTCCAGCCGCCGCAGGTCGCTGCCGTAGACGGTGACCGAATTGCAGTGCAACTGCCGGCGGATCGCCCCGATCTCCTCGGCCATGCGATCGTCGCTCCAGACCACCCGCGACAACTCCCCCTGGCCGGTGGCAAAGTTGGTGCCCGTGTCGTAGGCGACACCTACCGAGCGCAGGACTCTGTGCTGGGTGGTGTCGTGCGAGGTGGCGGGCTGCGAACTGCCTGTCATTGCGATCCCCCTGGTGAGCTGATTGCGGGTGAGCCCTTGGGCAGGTCACGTCGGATTCGCACACCCGGGCGCGGTGCCCGCCCACAGTGGGACTCCAGGACGGATCCCACGTCGCCAACCGACCTGCCCGCGCTCGACCCTCGCAATCGGCGTACCACCGGCGCATCTCCAGGCGTGCGGCCCCGCGGCGTCGTGGGCCGGGGACCGCACATAGGAAGGTGTCCGGCGCTGCCGTCCCTGACACGCTGGGCACATGGCGGAATTCGACGGCAAGACGGTCCTGATCACTGGGGGTGGCAGCGGCATCGGCCTGGCCACCGCGCGCAGGCTGTTGGACGTCGGCGCCCGAGTGGTCATTGCAGGCCGCAGCGAGACCCGGCTGCACCGGGCGCTCGAGGCGCTCGACGCGCCCGACCGCGTCGCCGCCGTACCGGTCGACGTGTCGGTGCGCGCGGACATCGACCGGTTGATGACCGTGGTGGAACATCGCGTCGGCCGTCTGCACGGGGTATTCGCCAATGCCGGCATCGCGCGGTTCAACCCATGCGCGGCGGTAACCGATGAGGAGTACGCCGACCTCCTCGACACCAACCTCCGGGGGGTCTTCTACACGATCCAGAAGGCGCTGCCACTGCTAGTCGACGGCGCGGCGGTGGTGGTGAACGGGAGCTGGCTGGTGCACCGCGGCCTGGCGACGACTCCCCTGTACGCGGCCGGCAAGGCGGCCGTCGTGAACCTCGCCCGTTCCCTCGCCGCCGATCTCGGCGCCCGCAGTACCCGGATCAACGCAGTGAGCCCCGGCTACATCGTGACGGATATGTTCCTCGGCATCGCCGACAACGAGGAGGCCCAGGAGGCAGCGCGCTGCCAGGTCCCTCTGGGACGGTTAGGCCGCCCGGAGGACGTGGCGGAGGCGGTGATCTTCCTGCTCTCGGACCGATCGTCCTACATCACCGGTCAGGAGCTGCTCGTCGACGGTGGCCTGATCACATCAGTGCCGAAGTGATGCCTGGTGACGGGTCCTACGGGATCCAGGTCACCCGCGCCGGCCGGGTCGGCGTATCCCAGGCGTGGTGGGCCCGGTACCCCACGCAGGGCGGGCACCACGCGATCCCCTCGGGGTGTGGTCGATCGCGTGGTGCCCGCCTCGCCGCCTTACGGTCAGGAGACCTTGGTCAGCGTGGCGTGCATGAACGGCACCCAGTTGCCGTCCGGCGCCGGGAAGTCGCAGTCGTAGCTGACGGACCCGTCGTTGTTGAGCTTGCGGACGTACTTCGCCGGGCCAACCAGGACGAGCTTGTCGTCCTCGAAGTCGCCGGTGTAGCGGCTCTGCTCCTCGTTGAAGGGCCCGAAGCTGCTGAAGTAGTGCGAGCGGAACTTCTGGGTCTCGGGATCGAAGTCAAAAAACTCGTAGCCGACGTCCGGCATCTTGCCGGCCGGACCCATGTCAATCGCGCAGTTCCAGCGGTGAACCAGGAAGAAGCCCCCTTCGAGCCACTCAAAGGTCTCCGTGCCCGAGAGCGCAGCCGCGGGGCCCATCGGACCGGCCTCCGTCTTGCCGCCGAGCTTCCAAGTTCCGACGAGGAAGTCGAGGCGGCGCAGCTCCGGAGACGGCTGCGGCGGCGGGGGCATCTGCTGGGTGTTGTCGGACATCTTTGCTCCTTCTAGCTGTTCCGGTTGCCGGAAGTCAGTGCCTGTGGCGCGTCGAACCGAGGTTCGGTGGCTGTCCATACGCGCCGGACCACGAAGGCGCCGCCCGCAGTCGTCGGCGGAGCCGCCAACGGCAGGTGCGATGGATCCATCGCCCGGCGCGACAGCCACGTCTCTTATGACGCGGCCGCTGCGGGCAACTCATCGGCCTCACCGCCGAGCCGCTCGGAGCTACGCCAACCATGACCTTACGGTTGATGGTCGATCATCCGGATGGACTATGGCAGGCCGGCCGTCGGATGCCGACGCGCCAACCGAAACAGACGGGCGTGCGGCGCTCTCGGCAGAGCTGGGGACCGCACGCCCGGTGGGAAACGGCTTAAAGATCAGAGGTATGGCTTGCGCGCGGCGATGATCGCGTAGCCGATGTCGGCGCTCCAGGCGAAATAGTCCCGGTACGACTGCTTGAGTTGGTGCACCGTGTCCTCGCCGAACCGGGCGGTCAGCTCGCCGTGCAGCTCATCGGCACGATCCAGATAGCGCAGCCCCATGCCGTACACCCGCGGCCCGCACTGGGTGTACTCCTCCACCTCGAGCCCTGCCTCCCGCAGCCGCGAGATCCACTCCGGCACGGACAGCAGCTGGCCGATCTGGAAGGCCGCCATGAACTCGGCAGCCCGGTCCGCGCTCACGTGCGCCTCTCGGGTGCAGTCCGCGATGGCCAGCCGACCGCCGGGACGCAGGACGCGGAGGAACTCGGCGAGCGGTGCCGCCAGGTCACCGGCGTGCATGAGCGATTCGATCGCCACGACCGCGTCGAACGACCTGTCGGGAAAGGCGAGATCGTGGTAGTCGCCGTGCGCGAACGCGACGCGGGTGGCTGCCTCGCTGTGCTCACGGCGGCGCTGCGCCTCCACCGCCTGGACGGGGCTGATGGTGACGCCGGTGACCCGGACCGCATACTCCTCCGCCAGTTGCACCGCGGGCGCGCCGACACCACAGCCGGCATCAAGGACTTCCTCATCCGGCCGCAGGTTGATCGCCTCGGCAACCTTCCGGGTGATCCGCTTGGCCGCCTCGATCACCGGGGTGGCGTCGCGGTCGTCGTACCAGTAGGGCAGGTGCTCCTGGCCGTCGATGAACAGCTGCGACAGCGCCGCTGTCTCGTCGTACATCCGGCCGATGTCTTCCCTGGTGGGTGTCGTCGCGTCCATCGCCCCTCGCTCGGTGTCGTCGCCGCAGACTGATCGCGACACCACCCTCGCATCCGCCATCGGCGCGCTCACCTCTGGAATTGCCCGGTCCGTCACGATCGCGTCACGCGTGTCAGGCGGGTCCGGAGGGCGCGGTCGGTATAGTGAGACGTGCATATTTGTTCCACGAGCGGCTGAAAGAGGAATAGATGGCGAACCTTGGCGCGAATGCGTCGCAACACGACGCCGAGCAGACGACCGCCATCACCATCGACGAGGACAATTTCGCGGCTCTCGCCGACCGGCACCGCCGCGAGTTGCAGGTCCACTGCTATCGGATGCTGGGGTCCTTCGAGGACGCGGAGGACCTTGTCCAGGAGACCTACCTGCGGGCGTGGCGCAAGCGGGAGACGTTCGAGGGGCGATCGACCGCCCGGTCCTGGCTGTACCGCATCGCGACGAACGCCTGTCTGGACTTCCTGCGGCGCAACGCCCGCGTTCCGGTCCCGCACCGGCAGGCGGCGCTGGGAGCGGGGCCGACCACGCCGCCGCCGGCGACGGACGAGGTGCCCTGGCTCCAGCCCTACCCCGACTATCTGCTCGACCCCGTGGCGCCTCCCGACAGCCAGCCGGATTCACAGATCATGGCGCGTGAGTCGATCGAGCTGGCGTTCCTCGTGGCGATCCAGCACCTGCCGCCCCAGCAGCGGGCGGTGCTGATCCTGCGCGACGTGCTCGGTTGGTCGGCGAACGAGACTGCCACGATGCTGGACATCAGCCTTGCCTCCGCCAACAGCGCCCTGCAGCGGGCGCGCGCCACGCTGAAGGATCGGTTGCCTCCTCGCCCCATCGACTGGGGTCCGACGGCGGATCCGGCCGAGGCCGAGCGTGCCCTCGTGCAGCGGTGCATCGAGGCGCTGGAGAAAGCCGACGCGGCGAACTTCGCGAAGCTCCTCCGCGAGGACGTACGAGTGACGATGCCGCCAGACTCGTTCTGGATCATCGGTCGGGAGACGTTCGTCGCCGGCCTCGTCGCGCAGTTCGACCCGACCTCACCGGCATACTTCGGCGAATGGAAGGCGCTCGGAACGCACGCGAACATGCAGCCCGCTGTCGCGGGGTACGTCCGCCGGCCGGGCGAGTCGTTGTATCGACCGCAGGTGCTCAACGTCTTCCGTATCGAAGACGGCATGATCGCGGAGATCACGGCGTTCTCTCCGGAGGTCTTCCCGACGTTCGACCTGCCCGCCTCCCTGTGAAGTCCCCGAGGGGCGCCCGCGTGGACGGGTGCCCCTCGGGACCTACCGTCACCGTTTCCTGGCGATGGTGAGCCCATCGGCGACCGGGAGCATGACCACCTCCAGCCGGTCGTCCGCGGCCACAGCCGCGTTGACCTCGCGCATCACCCCGGCACACTTTCGCCGCAACGAGTCGCCGGCCAGGTCCGGCGCGGTCACGAAGCCGTCGAGCAGCACATTGTCCAGCAGCAGCAGACCACCGGGGCGAAGTAGCGGAACCGCGAGGTCGTAGTACGTCGGGTAGTTCAGCTTATCGGCGTCGACGAAGACGATGTCGACGACCTGCTCCTCAGGCAACGCCCGAAGGGTCCGCGCGGCCGGGCCGAGCCGGAAGTCGATGCGGTCGGCGACGCCCGCCCCCTGCCAGTGCGCGCGAGCGACGGCAAGCCAGCGGTCGCTGTTGTCACAGGTGATCACCTTGCCGTCCGCGGACAGGCCGCGTGCGAAGGCCAGGGCTGACAGCCCGGTGAGGGTGCCGATGTCGATCACGGTACGGGCGCCGGCGATCCGGGTCAGCAGGGTCAACAGCGCGAGCTGCTCCGCCGGCACCATCATCCCCGCCACCTCGCCGAGTCCCTCGGTGGCGGCGATCAGACCGCGCACGGCCGGATCGGGCGGCGTCGTCGACGCGAGCAAATACTCCCGTAGCATCTGATTGACAGGCACATGCTTGGCGATTCCGCCACCCGCCGCCCCGCTCATACGTTCGCCCTCCCACCTCGATCCGCCCTACCGACGGCGCCGACCGGTGCGCTCGGGCCGTGGGGCGGGCCAGCCTGATCGTCTACGGGATGTCCCGCTAGCCGCATCCTCGACAGTGCGCTGCTCGCGGGCCGGTAGGACGACCTCGCACGCAGGAGGAAGAGATCGGCACGCCCCCCATGCGAGCCTGGCCGCAGGGTACGGATCACAACCAGCCGGGAGCGCAAATGCGGGCAATGTGGAAGGGCGCGATCTCCTTCGGCCTCGTGTCGATCGCCGTCAAGCTGTATGCCGCCACCGAGGAGAAGACCGTCCGGTTTCGTCAGGTGCACCGTGATGACAACGGCCGGATCGGCCTACGACGTTTCTGCGACGACTGCGGCGGCGAAGTGGCTTACGAGGACGTCGCCAAAGCGTACGAGCTCGACGACGGGCGTGTGATCGCTATCAGTGACGAGGACCTGGCCGGTTTGCCGCCGCCGCCGATGCGCACCATCGAGGTGCTCAAGTTCGTCCGCACCGAGGACGTTGATCCCATTCTCTACAACCGGACGTACTTCCTGGAACCGGACGACGTCGCCATCCTGCCGTACACGTTGCTGCGCGACGCGCTGCGCGACAGCAGTCGGGTCGCGATCGCCAAGGTAGCGCTTCGTCAGGTGGAGCGGCTGGCAGCGATTCGGGTACGCCACGACATGCTCCTGCTGCACACGATGATGTGGCCGGACGAGCTCAGGGAACCGGAGTTCCCCTTCCTCGACACCCCATTGACGGTGCCGGCTTCGGAATTGGCCCGGACCACCTCCCTCCTCGACGCGATGACCGAGCGATTCGATGCCAACGGTCTTCGGGACGAGTTCCGCGCTGCCCTACTGGCGCTGATCGCGACCAAGGCCGCCGCCGCACGGGATGGTGGGGCGGCCACGACGGACGTGACACCGAACGACGCGGCAGACTCTCGCGACGCGCAGCAACGCGGACAAGTCGCGAAGACAGCGTAAGCGGCACGATGCACGGGACACCACAGGCAGCGTCGGGAGGGCATCGCCGCCACTGTCGGTCCCGTGCTCCGATCAGACGCCGTACCCGTGCTCGATGATTCGCTGCACCGAGTTCCCGTATTCGTCCAGGCTGTCGGGCACCCACGTGCCCAGACCGTCTACGTACCGGTTGAACATGCAGAATGCCGCGGCTATGAGAATCGTGTCATGGATCTCGATATCGGTTGCGCCCTGCTCGCGCGCGCCCTCCACCAGCTCGGCGGTCACCGCGCGGCCCGACTGCTGCACCGCTCCCGCGACGCGCAACAGGGCCCTCAGCTTCGACGAGATGGGGGCCGACTCAGGGTCGGCGCGCACCTGTTGCACCAGCGTCATACCCTGGTCCAGCTGAGCCGCAGCGATGAGGGAGTGCGACGTGCAGCAAAACTCGCACTCGTTTCGGCCCGAAACGTACGCCGCGATAAGCTCCCGCTCGCCCCTACTCATCGAGTGTGAGGCACGTAGCAACACCTGCGCCAACGCGGTGAGGGGCTCAGCTGTCTCCGGCCGAAACCGCAGGAGCCCGGTAATGCCGGGGGTCTGCGCCTCGTCAAGCCCCAGGTCTATGTAAGCCATGACGTAACCTCCTGTATTGATGGTGTGCCCCCGGCCCGTGTTCAACGAGCCCCATTCGGGTAAGCGAATGGTTACACTCAGTCGCGGTTCGAGGCCTCTTCCCAAGTGCTCGATCTCGACCACCGGCTCACCTCCGGCGGCCCGTGAGACTGCCTGGCAGGCGGCATTCTCCGCTATGGCTGGCACCGTCACCGGCGTATCGGCGCCGGCCGCGCGACCGCGGCTGGCGGGACCGCCATAGCCCGCAAGCTGATCTTGTTCAACGCCTCCAGGGCCTGCATCCGCATCGCGATCGGCAGCACGTCACGCACTCCGGCTCGCATGCCCTTGCGCATGCTGCGAGAAGAACCTCTAGAGCTCTGCCGATACCGTTTCCGTCAACGGCCCGGCCGCAAGTCGCTGCTCGCGATGCCGCTCATGATGACCCGGTGCTACGCCTGGGCGCCGATGAGCGCGATGTTGTTCCGGACCGACCGCTGCTCTGCCGGCCCAACCCCATCCGCCGCTCGCCACCGATGCCCCAGATGTCGAGGGACCGGCCACGTGCTTCGACCTATCTATGAGCGCCAGTCGCGCTCTTCCGCTAAAGGAGGTCTCCGTGAGGTTCATACTGCTCAAGTGGCTTGACGGCAGCGGCCTGCCGGACATCAGCGGCTGGAGCGTCGCGGATATCCAGCGTCACTCCAGCTACATGGACGACGTCAACCGCACCATCGAGGCGACGGGCGAACTGGTAAGTGCCCATGAACTGGCACATCCTCAGCAGGCGATCGTCGTTCGCGCCGACGGCTCGGCGCCCGAGGTCGACGCCCTCCCCGCGCCGGGCAGGCACGCGCTCGCCGCCTATTGGCTGATCGACTGCACGGACCACCAGCGGGCCACTGAGATCGCGACCATCATCTCTGCCGCTCCTGGAGCCTCGGCGCTGCCGCTTAACCATCCGATCGAGGTACGGCCGATCATGTCATGGTCGACCCCGATGGTAGACGCCCTTCCCGACTGGTTTTAGTACCACAACAACGCTTCGTTGCGAAGCCTCCAGGTGTACTGAACAGGGACGTTGGTCGAGGTTGTGAGACGACACGACGTAGATAGACGTGATGACGAAGGCCTCCGGCTGTCGAGGGAGCTGTCTAGGAACCGCTCCGCCAACCAGGAGGCCTTCGTTTCACACGCTAACGCCGCATTGATTCCTCGCCCACGTCTTCGCCTGGCGGTTCTAATCGTGGAGCAGGGGTGGCCCGGTCGCCGGGCAGCCGGTGCGGGACGTCTTCACCGACGCTGGGTCGTACCGGTCGGCCAGCACGTCGGTCTGGCCCCGCCTGCTCACCACCCCGCTCGCCACAGGTGTCGCCGTACCGCTCGGCGCCCGGTGGGCGGCCCCGGCGCAGGCCGCTTCCGGTACGGCACGGCCCACACTGCCCGCACCCACCGGGCCGCACCGGATCGTAACCGTGCCGCTGCACCTGGTCGACAGATCCCGCCCGGACCCGGTCGCCGGCCCGGGACACCACCGCGAACTCATGGTCAACATCTGGTATCCCGCCGCCGGGACGCCTGGCGTCATCCGCTGGCACCGTGGCTGCCCGCCGCGCCGATGGCCGCGCTGCTCGTGGCCAACGGGTTCGACGCCGACGTCGTGACGGCACCCCTCACCGCCGGCCGCGAAGGCGCTCCGGTGCTTAAGGCAGCCGACCGGCACCCGTGGTCGTCTTCTCCCACGGCGCCGGCGGACACCGCTCCGAAACCACCAGCGTCGTGCAGGAACTCGTCAGCCACGGCTACGTGGCCGTCACGGCCGACCACCCGTACGACTCGTTCGGCGAGTCTCCCGACGCCCCCCACGGTCCCTGACGACGACGTGTCGGTACCCCGTGGGACCACGCCGGGAGCGACGATCGTGTCGAGCACGTCGGCGGGGAGCACGGTGTCCGCGGCGGCCAGCTGGGAGTGCAGGTGCTCCAGCGTGCGCGGGCCGATGATCGCGCTGGTCACGATGGGATGTGCGGTGACGAATCCGAGCGCGAGCTGGATCATGGTGAGGCCGGCTTCGTCGGCGACCGTGGCGAGCTGCTCGACCGCGTCGAGTTCGCCCGGTTGGCCGGGACCGAGATGTCGAAGCGCTGCCGCATGAAGCCCGAGCGGTTCGTGCTGATCTCCTGTCCGGCACGGATGTCGCCGGAGAGCCACCCCGACGCCAACGGGCTCCAGGCGAGCACGCCCATGCCGTACTCCTGGGTCACGGGCAGCACGTGGGTCTCAGTCCCTGTCTGCAGAATCGAGTAGGCAGGAGCACCCGATCCGGCAGGTCGAGGGCCCACTGCCTCCCGGGTCGCCCGTCGCTGACGGCGTCACCGTGGCCGTCGGCGACCAGGCGTACGAGCCGGCGGAACCGAGTGGGGTGCAACCCGGTGAACGGAAAGATCCATCCCGGGCGGGCTGAGGTGATCACCTGCACCCGACGATCAGTCGCGGCCGTCCACATCGGATGCCAGTTGAGTTACGAGACGCTCGCCCGATCGGACCCGACAGCGGACGCCGAGCGGCCGCCTTCCTCTTGACGCTCCAAGGAGGCCGTTCCCGCAGGTGATGGCCTGCGTCCCCGACGCGACCGCGGGCTGGCCGGAGAATCGGCGCGACCGGCCCGGGCATGACTGTGTTCCTGGCCGTAGGCGGGCCGCGCGCTTCAGCTCTACCGACGCGACGCCGTGACCTTCGTCGGCCGCGGCGTTCGGCTCAGGCGTCAGTTGGCTGGGGCGGGACCGTCGGTGGGCGCCTGCCGTCTGCGGTCGGACCGTGCGGCGTACGCCCGGCGCATCTTGACGTAGTTGCCGCAGCCGGCCATCGAACACCAACGGCGCGCCTGGTTGCGGGAGGCGTCGTAGTAGGCCCAGCGACAGGTGTCCCGGTCGCACACCTTGAGCCGGGCCCACGTCTGGTCCTGCGCGCACTGCCGGATCGCGTCGACCACCTGCGCCAACGCGCGAGCGGCGGCGGTGTCGTCGGCGGCGTGGAGGTGAGGTCCGCCGCCGGCCAGGGTCACCCGCACCGGGACGGCGGCGAGCGCCTCGTCCAACCGGGCCACCGCCGTCGGGTCGGCGCGGTGGCCGGCGTGGCCGAGGAGCACCGCGCGTAGGCCTTCCCGGATCGTGACGGCCAGCGCCAGGTCCGCCGGGCCGAGTCGCGTGTCGGTCGGGATCAGCTGCCGCTCGGCGAACCAGTCCCGCAGCCGGTCGGGCGTGGTCAGCGACTCCTCGTCGACCTGCGGCTCGTAGGTGTTCACGAAGTCACGCACCAGTCGCACGGCGGGCGGTACCGCTTCGTCGCTCACCGGCACCCCTTTCGACAGGTACACCACCGTAATGCCTTGACAGGTGTGGCAGCCACCTGGGAACGTCCGATGTATACACCGGTGAATGCGGTTTGCCGGTGTAGAGAACCTGCGGATCTCGTCGGCGAGGTCCCACGGGCGGACGGGGGGGTGCGGTGGCCGCCACGCTCAAGGACGTCGCCCAGCTCGCGCGCGTGTCGGTGAAGAGCACGCTGCGGGCCCGGGAGAGTACCGCCGCCGGATGACCGGCCGTCCGCCCCGGGCGGGGTGGCCGCCCGACACCCACGTCGAACCGTCGATCGACCGGGACCAGTCGTTCGTCGCGGCTGCGAGCCCTGGTCCCGGCCGATCGGCCGATCAGCAGTTCTCGGTGGTGTACTGGACCCACGGGTTGAGGTACGCCCCGCTGATGAAGCCGGACCCACCGGTGCTGAAGCGTGCGTGCCACCAGACGGCGATGCCGTTGACCGTGTCGCCGCGCGTGGCGCAGTCCAGGTACGCCGTCACGCCGCGATTCACCTGGCCATAGGCGGTGCAGGACGTGTGCGGCCCGGTGCGGTAGCGGACACCGTCTGCCGTCACCACGGCTGTACGGCTGCTCCGGTCGGACCAGCCCTGCCCGCAGGCCGCCGACGCCGGTGTCGCGGGCACAACGTAGGTCACCGCCGCCGCGAGCAGCGCGATACCTGCCAGCCGAGCGCTCATTCGTCGCGTGGTCATCCGTTTCCCTCCACAAAGGTGACTTCCAGCCACACTATATCGATAGATGCGCCTAAACCTATTGCTTCTCGTAGACATCGGGCCGCTGCGGACAGCGTCGGGCCCACCATCAACAGCCTCGAGATCCGCGCGCCGGCCGCGACATGCTGCCCAGCGGGGCAGACCGTGCACGTGGACCAGACGACAGATCACCGACGGCATACGGTGGCGTCATCTCGCCCATCGACCGGGACCTGCGGGCCTTGGAAACGCAGGCTAGGCGACAGCCGCGGGTGGGGCCGGCCGCGGTGGGATGCGGCGTTGGACGGTGGCGAGCAGCGCGCGGGCGGGGGCGCCGAGTTGGCGGTCGGCCGGCGCCGCGAGCGAGACCCCGAAGACCGGCGCAGGCTGGCGGATCGGGATCAGCCGCACGTTGCCGCCCGGCTCCACGACCAGTGGTGGCGCGATCAGGACGGCCAGCCGGTGACGCACGAGGTCGAGCAGGCCGCCGACGTCGGCGACCTCGTACCGGACGACCCGCTCGATCCCGGCGGCTGCGAACGCCCGGTCCGTCGCGATCCGGCTCCCCCAGGTCTCCGGTCCGTCGGCGAAGACCTCGCCGGTCAACGCGCTCAGCTCGACGTCGGCGCGCTCGGCCAGCGGGTGGTCCGGCGCGCAGCAGAAGCGCATGACCTGGGTGTCGATCGGAGTCAGCTGCAGCCCTTTGGCGTCCGGCCGGGGCAGTGCGACGAAGGCCAGGTCCAGCCGGCCACCGCGCAGGTCGGCCGAGTGTTGCCGGCTCGACCCGACCCGCAGCTCGACGTCGACCCCGGGGTGTTCCTTCCCGAAGTCGGCGAGGAGGCGGGCCACGTTGACCGGCGCGGCGCAGCCCGACTGCAGCATTCCCAGGCGCACGGTTCCGCGTAGGCCGCCGCGCAGCTGGTCGACCACCTCGCGTACGCCGTCGGCGGCGGCGAGCGTACGCCGTGCCTGCGGGAGCAGCATCCGCCCGGCGTCGGTCAGCTCGACCCGGTGCGTCGTCCGCTCGAAGAGGGTGACGCCCAGCTCACGTTCGAGGTTGCGCATCGTCGCCGAGACCGCGGACTGCACCACCCGCAGCCGGTCGGCGGCACGGGTGAAGCTGCCCTCCTCGGCCACCGCGGTGAAGGTGGCCAAATGCCGGAGTTCCATGCCGCCTGTTTATCACTCACGTAGATGATCACTAGCAGTAAGTTTCGTCGCCGATGACGACCACCACAGGACAGGCTCGGTCCGACGCTTACGACCGAGTTGATCAGGTGGTCCACCGACATGTCCTCCATCACGTGGCACCCGAAGGCGACGGCCTCCCCCAGGCGGCACGGCTTCGGCTTCTGGGCCATCGCGTTCGCCTATCTGGCCGTGATGGCGCTGGGCACCGTGCCGTCGCCGCTGTACCCGATCTACCAGCAGCGCGACGGCTTCTCGACCTTCACGATCACGATCGTCTTCGGCGCGTACGCGGCCGGCGTGGTGGTCAGCCTCTTCCTCGCCGGGCACGTCTCCGACTGGCACGGCCGGCGCAGGATCCTCGCGCCCGCGCTACTGCTCAGCCTGGCCGGCGCGACCGTCTTCCTGCTCTGGCCGGAGCTGCCGGGCCTGCTCGTGGCCCGGGTGCTCAACGGGCTCTCCGTCGGTGTGGTGACCGCCACCGCGACCGCCTGGCTGGTCGAGCTGCACGCCGCACACCGGCCACACGCCGGCCCGCGCCGGGCGCAGACGGTGGCCGTCGCCGTGAACCTGGGCGGGCTCGGCAGCGGCACGCTGCTCGCCGGCCTGCTCGCCGAGTGGGCGCCCGCCCCGCTGCGGCTGCCGTACGTGGTCATCCTGGTGGCGCTCGCGTTGGCGCTGGTCGGCGTGCTGCTCGCACCGGACCTGCGGGCGCTGCCCGAGCCGCGACCCCGTTACCGCCCGCAGCGGGTGGCGGTGCCCGCCGCCGCCCGCCCGCGCTACTACGCCGCCGCGTTCAGCGCCTTCCTCGGCTTCGGCGGCCTGGGCCTGTTCACCGGCCTGACCAGCACCTTCCTGGCCGTGATCATGCACCACCCGTCCCGCGCGCTGGCCGGCGCGAGCCTCTTCCTGATCTGCGCGGCCGGCGTGCTCGTGCAGATCACCACGCCGGGCTGGCCGCTGCGCCGCAGCCTCGCGGTCGGCACGGTGCTGCTGGTCGCCGGCATCGGTCTCGCCGTCGTCGCCGCCTGGCTCGGCACGCCGAGCCTCACCCTGTTCGTCATCGGTGCGGTGCTCAGCGGGGCCGGCGCCGGCGCGATGTTCCGGGGTGTGCTCGGCACCACCGCCGCCATCTCCACCCCCGAGGGACGGGCCGAGGCGCTCGCCGGCATCTTCCTCGCCGGTTACCTGGGCATGTCCGTGCCGGTGATCGGCGTCGGGATCGCCCTGCGTCACGTGAGCCCGCGGGTGGCGCTGCTCGGCTTCGCCGTCTTCGTCACCCTCGGCGTCATCGGCGCCGCCCGCTGGCTGCTCGCGGACCCGGCCCGGTCCCCGTCGGCGGCGCCGGTGGCCGCCGTGCGCCGCTGACCACCGGCTCGCCGCGACGTCCGGGCGGCTCCGCGGCCCGTAGCCACGGATGTCGGACAGCCTGATCATCGGCGAGCTGCTCGCTGTCGCCGGCTGTGGTCGGACCTGTCGACCGGTGCGGATACCCCGACCTCGTCGACCTCGCGTGAATCAGGCGTAGGGGGCGGGTCAGCCACCGAAGGAGAGCCGGCGGAGACCGGCCGCGTCGACGGCCGCCCGCTCCCGGTCGCCGAGCGGCGCCCGCCCGGTGGCCTTGCGGATCAGCGTCAGCCGGTCCCAGCCCAGCTCGGCGGGGATCGGCCGCCCACCGGCCAGCAGGTCGGCGATCACCTGCGCGGCGGTCGGGGTGAGCCACGGCTCGCGGGCGAGCGCGGCGGCGAGGTCCAGGCCGTGCACACCGACCTCCACCACCCGGGTGCGCAGGAACTCGGTGAGGCTCATCGCGTCGCCGTGCCGGGTGCGCACCACCCGGTCGGCGGGTGCGGCCGCGACCGCGACGTCGGTCGCCCGCCAGGCCCGGTCGAAGTCCGCCACCAGCGCCGCGCCGTCGAGTTCGCGGGCCTCCCGCCGGCCGCTGTCGACGCGCGCGGCGTCGACCTCCGGAGTGAACTTCGGCGCCCCGAAGTAGCCGGCGGCGTCCACCTCCGCCCGTGGCGGGGCGGGCGCGGCGAGCATGTCGGCGGGGCGGCCCACGCCGCTGCGTACGTGCGCGAGCAGCTCGCGGACGGTCCAGGGCGGGCAGTCGGTCGGCCGGTCGAGGTCCGCCTCGGAGAGGCCGTGCAGCGCCTCGCCCAGCCGGGCGCACTCGTCCCGGAATGCCGCTCGTACCGTCTGCACGGCTGCTCCTTCCACCGCCGGTACCGTTACCTTTCAGTGCGCTCTAGTGAGCGTCTGTTGGGTAGTCCCGCCTTGCGGTGGGACGGTCCCGGTCTGATCCGCGGGGGTGCGGCGCCGGGTTGACGTTTCACGGCCACCAGCCCCGCAAGCGGGGTCTTATGGTTGGCTCCACGTCCTGCCACCGGGCCACTCCCGGCGGTATCGTAGTCGGCCGCGAGGGCGGCCAGGTTGTATGCGGCGTTCAGGTCCCGGTTCAGGGTCAGGCCGCAGACGCTGCAGTGGTAGGTCCGCTCGGACAGGGCGAGTTTGGTTTTCACCGCGCCACAGCCCGAGCAGGTCTTGCTCGACGGATACCAACGATCGGCGACGACCAACCGCCCACCGTTCCACTCCGTCTTGTACGCCAACTGCCGACGCAACTCGGCGAACCCGGCATCCGCGACCCGCCGCGCCAACCGCCGGTTACGCAGCATCCCGGCGACGTGCAGGTCTTCGACCACAATCGTGCCGTGTTCGCGGGTCAGCCTTGTGGTGATCTGGTGCAGCCCGTCGCAGCGTAGGTTCGCCACCCGGCCATGCGCCCGACCCAGCCGGGCTCGGGCACGCTGCCACCGGTTCGAGGGGCGTTGACCGGTTCGCCGGTCGGGGCCTTGCCGGCGGGACAGGCGCCGCCCCAGGATCCGCAACCTGCGCTGCGCCTCGTCCAGGTGACGCGGGTTGGGTACCTGTTCACCGGTGGACAACACGGCCAGATGCGTGATCCCGAGATCCACCCCGACCGTCGAGCCGGGCCGGGCCGGCGTTCGTTCGGCGCGGTCGACTTCGACGGTGAACGACACGTGCCAGCGTGTGCGGTCTCGGCGCACGGTGGCGGACATGATCCAGGCGGTGCCGTTGTCGAGGCGGCGGGCCAGTTTCCGCGCCGACTCGTGCAGCTTCAGCCGACCCAACCTCGGCAACACCACATGCTTACGATCCGGCTCGACACGGATAGTGCCGGTGGTGAACCGCACCGACGGGGTCGTGTGGCGGCGGGACTTGAAGCGCGGGAAGCCGACCGGCCGTCCAGCCCGCTTCCCTGACCGAGAATCAGCCCACGCCTTCAGCCCACGTGCGAGCGCGTCCAGACCGGTGTTGAACGCCTCCTTCGAACACTCCCGCCACCACGGCGCCACACCCTCCTTCGCCGCATTCCAACCCCGGCGAAGCGCCGGCAACGTCCAACCAATGGCCGGAGTCAGCTCGGCATCCGCGATGCCGTAGGAGCGTTCGGCTGCGCGTTGGTCCATGATCGCTTTCACCTGGGCGAGCGCCCAATTGTGGGCGACCCGCGCCGCCCCGGCATGCGCCAGCACCGCCCGCTGCTGCACCGGCGTCAGGTCAAGAGCGAACCGGTACGCCTGGACCACCTGCACGGCCGTCACCATAACGACGACCACCGACAGGAACCATCCGCGCAAACAGGCCAACGACCACGTCTTCGTTTGCACCCTGCCCGACCGCTTCCGCAACGAGATCGTCACCCAGCCGTCACCGAGCAGCTCGAAACCCCCATCTCACCCGCTACTGGACACCAGAGTCCACCACCGATCGCTAAAGACCGCCAGGAAGACACCAGCTGGCAACCCTCTCACGTCGCCTGTCCGGTCGGCCGGCCCGGGACTCGACGGGCGGGTGCCCGCGCTGCGACCGGGAATTGTCGTATCCACGCCCTACGGTGGACCGATGGACTGGAAGATCGAGCTCATCCCCGTACCGGTGACCGATGTCGACCGGGCCAAGGCGTTCTACCAGAAGGTCGGCTTCAACGCCGACCACGACCACCGGGTGCACGAGAGCCTGCGGTTCGTTCAGCTGACCCCGCCCGGCTCGGCGTGCTCCATCGTGATCGGCGACGGCATCACCGACAAGACCCCTGGCACGCAGGAGATCCAGGTGGTGGTCGCCGACGCCGCGGCGGCGCGCCGGCAGCTGCTCGACGCGGGCGTCGAGGCGAGCGAGGTCGACCCGCAGCCCTGGGGCACCTTCGTCTACTTCCGCGATCCCGACGGGAACTCGTGGTCCCTCCAGGCGATCGAGTCGCGCCCGAACGGCTGATCGACGCGGCTCCCTCCCACACCGGCCCGGCCGGTGCCGCCTCAGCCCTGGTGACGCGGCACCAGCCGGTGCACCACGGCGAGGACCAGCGCCATCACCACCGCCATCGTTCCGGCGATGCCGGCCGCGCTCCCGGCGTACGCGACGAAGAGCGCCCGCCGCGAGAGCGCGTCCGGCGCGACGGCACGCAGGTCCGTCAGCCAGCCCAGAGCCAGCCCCGAGAGGACCAGGGCGATCACCCCGCCGACGCCGAGCACCACGGTGGCGACCCGGTGCGCGTCGGCGGTGGAGATCTGCGCCTGCTCGCGCTGGGTCACCAGCAGGACCAGCCCGGCCAGCGCCGCCCAGACCCCCACCACGAGGAACGCGGTCAGCGCGTCGCTGGGCCGGTGCCAGCCGGCGGAGAGGGTCGCCACGCCGGCGGCGGCCGCGTAGCCGGCGCCGACGAACGCGCCGAGCGCGCGCACCTTGGCCGGCAGGACGAGCACCAGCGCCACCGCCACCGACGCCGCCACGGCGGTGTGCCCGCTCGGCAGGCTGTTGCCGGCGTAGATGCGTTCGAGGTCGATGCCGAGGTCGGGACGGGAGAGCCCGTGTTTGAGCAGCTGGGTGGTGACGTTGGCGCCGGCGATCAGCAGGGTCGCGGTGATCGCCAGCGCGATCCGGCCCCGCATCAGGGCGATGAACCCGATCACGACGGTCGCGGCCAGCAGGGAGACCACCGACATGGCGTTGAGGATCCGGTCGACCGGTTCGTCGATACGATCCTGCCCGATCCGGTTGCCCGTGAGCGCCACCGTGTCGATCCACTGGCCGAGCCCGGTGTGCAGGGCCACCCGCCAGGCCACGATGAACGCGGCCACCTGCACCAGAACGAGCAGGACAAGCCAGGCCGCCGTCCAACCCCTCGCCGTCGCCCGCACGCGCCAACGGTAGCGAGCGCGCGAACGTGGGCGGCGGGTGGGCCGACCTCTTCCTACGGTTAGGTTTGGACCGAGGTCAGGAGGTGACGGTGACGGGAGGACCGCAGCACGAGGCCCCGCCCCCGGAGCGCGTGCCGCAGCGACCCGCGGGCGCCGCGACCAGCGATCAGGGTCGCCCGGAGTCCCTCGCCGACCTGCTCGGCGGCCGCGGGGGCGCGATCGACGCGACCCTGCCGCCGGTGGCGTTCGCCGCGGGCTGGCTGCTGGCCGGCGAGTCGATCTGGGCCGGCGTCGGTGCCGCGGTGGTGACCGGCGCCGGGGTGGCGGTCTGGCGGCTGCGCCGGGGTGACCGGCCGCGTTCGGTGCTCATCGGGCTGCTGGCGGTCTGCGTGGCCGCGTTGATCGCGCTGCGCACCGGTCGGGCCGAGGATTTCTTCCTGCTCCAACTGCTCTCCAACGCGGCGAGCGCGTTGGCCTGGGCGGTGAGCATCCTGCTGCGCTGGCCGCTGCTGGGCGTGGTGGTCGGCGCCGCGCTCGGCCAACGCACCCGGTGGCGGCGGGACGCGGCGCTGGTGCGGGCGTACGGGCGGGGCAGTTGGATCTGGACCGCCACCTACCTGCTGCGGGTCGCGGTGTTCGTCCCGCTCTATCTCGGCGGGCAGGTGGTGGCGCTGGTGGCGACGCGGGTCGCGCTCACCTGGCCGCTGGTGGCGGCGGCGTTGGCGGTGAGCTGGGTGGTGGTGCGTCGATCGCTGCCGGCCGGTCACCCCGGGCTGCGCCATCCGGTCGAGCCGGCGGAAGGCTGACCCGCGACGGCGGGGACGGGCGCTCCACAAAGTAGGAGAGAGGCCGCCACGGGGGGAGCGGCCTCTCCAGTGATGTACGTTACTCCGTCAAACTCCCGCGCGTGATCCCGCGTCGGCCTCTTTTTTCCGCGCTTCGTCCAACGAACGGTCTCCGTCCGGTGGTCGGTGCGCGTCGAGAGGCGTACTGCCATAATCATGGGAGCGCTCCCGCACGTGGGCGCCCGGCCCACGAGGAGAACCGATGTCGATGCCCACCCCACGGCGAACGCCGCTGCGTTTCCCGGCCGGCTTCGGCTGGGGCGCCTCCACCTCCGCCTACCAGATCGAGGGGGCGACGAAGGAGGACGGCCGGGGCGAGTCGGTCTGGGACACCTTCAGCCGCACTCCGGGACGTACCCGCAACGGCGACACCGGCGACGTCGCCGCCGACCACTACCACCGGTACCGCGAGGACCTCGACCTCATGCGCGACCTCGGGCTGCGCAGCTACCGGTTCTCCATCG
Organism: Micromonospora sp. 15K316; assembly: GCF_004348525.1. Classification (GTDB taxonomy): domain Bacteria; phylum Actinomycetota; class Actinomycetes; order Mycobacteriales; family Micromonosporaceae; genus Micromonospora. Next base: position 99,321 of record NZ_SMKG01000002.1, read on the forward strand.
CCTGGCCGCGAATCCAACCCGACGGCACCGGCGCGCCCAACCAGCGCGGCCTCGACTTCTACCGCCGCCTCCTCGACGGCCTGCACGAACGCGGGATCACCCCGATGGCGACCCTGTTCCACTGGGACCTGCCGCAGGCGCTCCAGGACGCCGGCGGCTGGGAGTCGCGGGACACCGCGTACCGCTTCGCCGAGTACGCCGAGACGCTGTTCCGCGCGCTCGGCGACCGGGTACCGACCTGGCTCACCATCAACGAGCCGAAGACCGTCGTACAGAACGGCTACCTCTCCGGGCACCACGCGCCCGGCCGGCAGGACCGGGAGGCCGCCTACCTGGTCGCCCACCATCTGCAACTCGCGCACGGTCTGGCCGTCCGGGCGCTGCGCGCCACCGGCCCCGGCCGGATCGGACCGGCGCTCAACCTGCACCCCTGCTACCCGGCCGACGACTCGCCGGAGGCGGCGGCCGCCGCCCGGCTCTACGACGGCTACGAGAACCGCCTCTACCTCGACTCCGCCCTCACCGGCCGCTACCCGCAGGACGTGCTGGCGGACCTCGGGCCGGAGAGCCGGATGGTGCGCGGCATCGCCGACGGCGACCTGGAGGTCATCTCCGCGCCGATCGACATCCTGGCCGTGCAGTACTACACCCCGATCTACGTGACCGCCCAGGGCGGCACCGCCCGACGCCGGCCGGTGTCCCAGGCCGAGTGGCAGCAGATCTACCCCGAGGGCCTGTACGACATCCTGACCCGGGTCACCCGCGACTACGGGCCGGTCCCGATCATGGTGACGGAGAACGGACTGCCCGCCGCGGACACCCTGGGTTCCGACGACACCGTCGACGACGCGGCACGGGTCGCCTTCCTCCGCGACCACCTGACCGCCGCGCACCGGGCGCTGACCGACGGGGTGCCGCTGGAGAGCTTCCACGTCTGGTCCCTGCTCGACAACTTCGAGTGGGACGAGGGGTACGACCAGCGCTGGGGCCTGGTGTACGTGGACTACCCCACCCAGCGGCGCATCCCCAAGCGCAGCGCACACTGGTACCGCACGGTCATCGCCGACAACGGCCTCTGAGCCACGGACTCACCGCCCCGGGCCCGGCACCCCGGGTCCGGGGCACCGGACCCGGGGAGAGCCGACCGTACGGCGGTGGCGTCGCTCAACGCGGCAACGCCTGCTGCAACTCGGCCCGCAGCGCCGGGGTGAGCATCTCCCCCGCCTGCTTGGCGAGCCGGGCCATCTCGTAGCCCACCACGCCGATGTCGGCGTCCGCGGCCGCGAGGGTGGCGAGGATCGAGCCGTCACGCACCTGCATGACCAGGAAGTAGCCGCGGCCCATCTCGACGACCGTCTGCTTGACGACGTCCCCGTCGAACATCTGCGCGGCACCCGAGGTGATGCTCATCAACCCGGAGGTCACCGCCGCCAACTTGTCCGCGTTGTCGCGGGGAAGGTGGTCGGAGATCGCCACCAGAAGCCCGTCCGAGGAGACCACCGCCGCGTGGGCGACACCGGGCACCCGCTCGGCGAAGCCACTGACCAGCCAGCTGAGGTCACGCGCCTCCTGACTCAACGTCGTCACTGTCGTCCTCCCTCCCCGCGCCCGCCGGGCGGCGGCACAGGTATCTCGGTGGTGTCCTCCGCCTCGGCCCGCCGTACTCCGCTGTAGAGGCGGGAGAGCATTCCGCCGACCGCGTCCGGGTCCGGGTCGTGCGCCGACGGCCCCGGCTGCGGTCGTACCGACCCGTTCAGCGCCGCGAGCTGCGCCATGGGCACGCGCGTCGGCAGGCCCCGCGCGTTCACGCCCCCGGTGACCGGGGTCGCGGACGAGGGAGCCGGTCCGGGGACCGGCGACGCCGGCGACGCCGGCCGTGACCACCAGCCGCCGGCGGGGTCGGTGGTGGTGGGGACGAGCACGTCCTCGGCGCGTACCGGCAGCGGTCGGCGCTGGCGCGGCACCGCGACCGGTCGGCGTCCCGCCACCGGCAGGTCGACCGCGCCGGCCGCCGGTGCCGCGGCGTAACCGGGCGGCAGCATCCGCGCCGGGAGCGCCGCGTCGAGCTGTTCCGTCGGCGCCGGGGCGAGCAGCGTGCCCGGCAACCGGAGCACGGCCACCAGGCCCCCCTGCCCGCCGTGCAACCCCACCCGGACGCCGAGCCGGGCCGCCAGGTGGCTGACCACGAAGAGACCCATCCGCTCGACGGTCGCCACGTCGGCGGCGGGCGGCGTGGCGAGCACGGCGTTCGCCTCGGCCAGCGCGGTCGGGCTCATGCCCAGGCCCCGGTCGGTGATCTCGATGACGGCGTCCGCTCCGTCGGCGCGGGCGGTCACCGAGACCACGGTGTCGGGCCGGGAGAAGGCGGTGGCGTTCTCCAACAGCTCGGCGAGCAGGTGCACCAGCTCCCCGACGGCGTGACCGACGACGTGCAGGTCGGCCACCGACTCGTGCCGGACGCGCTGGTACTGCTCGATCTCCGCGGCGGCGGCGAGCAGGACGGCACCGAGCCCGACGGGCCGCTGCCACCGGCGGGTGGACTCGCTGCCGGCGAGCACCAGCAGACTCTCGTCGTTACGCCGCATGCGGGCGGCCAGGTGGTCCAGCTTGAACAGGTTCTCCAGCTGATCCGGGTCGTTCTCCTCGCGCTCCAGGTCGTCGAGGAGCTCGAGCTGCCGCTCCACCAGCACCTGGCTACGGCGGGCCAGGTTCACGAACATGGCGTTGACGTTGCGCCGCATCGACGCCTGCTCGACGGCGACGCTCACCGCGCTGCGGTGCACCGCCACGAAGGCCTCCGCGAGCTCGCCGATCTCGTCCAGCGAGCGGACCACCGCCGGCGCGACCTCGATGTGCGGCACCCCACCGCCGACGGTCCGCAGCCGGTCCAGAGCGTCCGGCAGCTCCACCTGCGCGATCCGCAGGGCCTGGCTACGCAGCAGGCGCATGGACCTGGCGATCGACCGGCCGATGAGCAGCGAGATGAGCACCGCGACCAGGAGCACCGCGACGATCCCGCCGGCCACCAGCAGCGTCGTCCGCAGCTGCCCGGTCGCGGCGTCGTCCGCCTGTCGGACCGCGTCGGCCAGCACGCTCTCCTCGGCCTGCCGCAGCAGCTCCTGCCGCCGCTCGCTCGCCGCCCACCACTGCGACGCGGGCAGCACGGCGGGCGTCACCCCGCCGGTGGGCAGGCTGCGCTCCTCCAGCCCGGCGGCCGTGGCGAACGCCGGGTCGACCGACATCCGGTCGTACCGGCGGACCTGTTCGGTGGTGGCCGCGACCCGGAACGCGCCGAGCGCGGTGAGCTGCTGTGCTCGAAGATCGGAGAGGACGACCTGGTCCTCCGAGCCGTACCGGCCGGCCCGGGCCGCCGCGTAGAGCTCGGCGCGGATCCGGGAGGCGAGCTCCTTGACGCGAGCGAACTGCACGTACCGCAGCACGGCGTCGCTGAGCGCCGGACGGCCCTGTCCCGGGTTCGGCTCGGCGAGCAGGTCGAGCAGCGCGCTGACCGCCCGGTGGTAGTTGCTCAGGATGGTGTCGCTGCTGAGCACCGCGGCCGGCACGGCGGGGCGGATGTAGACGACCCGGTCGTACGCCTCCAGCACCTCGGAGTACGCCACCCGCCAGGACGCGTCCGCGTCGGCCAGCGGCTCCGCCGCCCGGCGCAGGTCCGCGACGGCCTGGTCGGTGGCCGCCCGCGACGGCTCCAACTCCTCGATCGCGGCGGTACGGTCGGCCGAGCCCGCCGCCCGGCGAAGCTCGGCGAGCTCACCGGCCGTGCGGTCGCGCTCCTGCTGGATGCGGTGCACCGCCGTGGTGATCTGCCGACCGATGCCGACCTGCTCGGCGAAGTCGCTGAGCACCGTGGTCTGCCCGACCAGGGCGCTGGTCTGCACACCGGCCAGGACCAGGAAGGCCACCGACGGGACCACCAGCACGGTGGCGAGCTTGGTCCGCATCCGCCAGTCGCGCAGCCGCATCGGCGAGCGCCGTCGGTGCGGCACGACCCGTTCGTCGAATCGACGTCGGTGCTGACCGGCCACCGAGCCGAGCGACGGGCCCGCACCTACGCGCACGCTGCCTCCTCCTCCCCTCGCGTCCACCGCGACCGGGGAGCGGAGTCCATCCAACCAGGCGCGGGAGCGGTGTCAACGGCTCGAGCGCCACGGAGGTTCAGGAAGAATACGGTGGGCGGGACCGACCTGTCGTGGTCGGTGAGATCAATTCATCCGTCCGGCCGATGTCGGCCAACTCGACGGCCACCTCGAACCGTCCCAATGCGACAAGCGCCGCTCCCGTCGCCCCGATCTCCGGATTCCGCTGGTGGGACACGGCTCGCGGGGCGAGCGCGGCGGCGAACGCCTGCCGCCACCAGACCGACGCGGCCATCGCCCCGCCGCCCAGCACCACCGCCACCTGCCTGTCGACAGTGGACTCCAGCACGTCGAGGTCCCGCGCCACCAGCTCGCAGAGGCCCTGCATGAGCCCGGCCAGGATGTCCACCGCCGTGGTGCCGAAGCTCAACCCGCGCAGTTCGCCGCTGCCGGCCGGCGCCAGCCCCGGCGGCCGGTCGCCGCCGTAGCGGGGGTCGGCCGGACGGCCCCCGCCGGGCGGTATCAGCGCCAACGCCGCGTCCAGCTCCGCCCCGCCGGGCAACCGCAGCTCCCGGTTGGCCCAGGCGAAGAGGTTCCCACCGGAGGAGTACGCGGCCCCGGTCACCACGTGGTCGTGGTCGACGCGGTAGCGCCAGAGCCGCTCCGGCAGCCGGGGCAGCTCCTGCCCGGCCGGCACCCGTTGCATCAACCGCACGGCCGCGGAGGTGCCGACGGTCACCGCCGCCCGGCTCGGTTCGACACACCCCGAGCCGACGTTCGACGCCCCGCCGTCACCCACCACCGCCGTCCAGCCGACCCCGGCCAACGCCGGCCACCGCTTCGCCCGGTCGGGTCGGAGCCGCCCGCGCCACTGCATCGGGGCGAGCTCCGGCAGTTCGCCGGGGCGCGCGCCGGCCAGCCCGAGCGCCTCGTCGTCCCAGGTGAGCGTCCGCAGGTCGAGCAGCCCGGTGCCGGACGCCTGGGAGATCGACATCGGCGCCGCTTCGAGCAGCTGACCCAGTACGTACTCGACCAGCCCGGCGAAGCGCGCCACCCGGCTGCCGGTCCGCTCGCGCAGCCACGGCAACCGCATCGACCAGTAGCCGCGGTGCCACCAGGTGCCGGTGCGCTGGTGGTAGTCGTCGGGGTCGGCCGGACCCGTCATCGACGCCGGCGCCATCGGCCGGGTGTCGAGCCAGGTGAGCGCCGGCCCGAGCGGGTCGCCGGCGGCGTCCAGCGGGACCACCGAGTGCCACTGCCCGGAGACCGCCACCAGCTCGACGTCGCGCAGGTGCCCCAACCCGGCGAGCTCGTCGAGGCACTCGACCAGGCAGGCGACGTAGTCCGGCCCTTCCAGCGTCCCGGTGCCGTCGTCGCCGACGGCCAGGCTGACCTTGCGCCGCGCCAGGGCGCCGGGCACGGGCTGCGTCTCGTCGTCGAGCACCAGCCCGCGAACCGACGAGGTGCCCAGGTCGAGCGCGAGAATGTTCATCGCCGGTCAAATTACCCGCTGTACGTCCGGCGCAGGCATCGGTCGGGTGAGGCGTACGCGGATCGGCTTCCGCGCGGGCCCGGCAACCCGTAGGGTGGGCCCATGCTCGCGCACCTCACCTGCTGGTGGCCCGCCGACCCGGCGGCCATCCTCCGCGCGTAGCTTCCCACGCGGCCGCCTGTCGAGGCGGTCGCCGGATCTCCCAGAGCCCCCGGTCCGCCCGCACCGGGCGACCCCGGCCCAGGAGAATCCGATGACCCACCTGCACGACCTGCTCGCCGCGGTCTCCGCCGGCGCCGACCCGGGCCCGTTCGCGCTGGTCCGCCGCGCCGATGCCGACCGGTTGGAGCTGTTCACCGGCCCGGTCCGCACGGTCGACCGGCTCGCCGACATCCCCCTGCCCGAGGGTGCGCCCGGCCCGCGCACCCTGGCGCTGGTGCCCTACCGGCAGATCACCGAACGCGGCTTCGCCTGCGTCGACGATGGGATGCCGCTGGAGTGCCTGGAGATCTCACGGCACGAGCGGATCGGCCTGACCGAGGCCCTGGCGGCCCTCCCCGACCGCCCGGTGCGCACCAGCGGCGCGGCCTTCGACATCACCGACGAGGCATACGCCGCCGCGGTCGAGCGGGTGCTCGCCGAGGAGATCGGCCGGGGCGAGGGCGCCAACTTCGTCATCCACCGCACGCTGACCGCCACCGTGCAGGATCCGCCCCTGGTGGCCGCGTTCGCGGCGCTGCGCCGGCTGCTGCTGGCCGAGCGCGGCGCCTACTGGACCTTCGTGGTGTACACCGGCGACCGGGTGCTGGTGGGCGTGAGCCCGGAACGGCACGTCAGCGTCGACGACGGCCTGGTGATGATGAACCCGATCAGCGGCACGTTCCGGCACGGCGGCGCCGAACCGGACCCCGCCGCGCTGCTGCGCTTCCTCGCCGACCGGAAGGAGATCGAGGAGCTCTACATGGTTCTCGACGAGGAGCTGAAGATGATGGCCTCCGTCGCCGAGGACGGCGGGCAGGTGGTCGGCCCGTACCTGAAGGAGATGTCCCACCTGGCGCACACCGAGTACCTGCTCGCCGGCCGGAGCACCCGTGACGTGCGGGACGTGCTGCGGGAGACGATGTTCGCGCCGACGGTCACCGGCAGCCCGATGGAGAACGCCTGCCGGGTGATCGCCCGGCACGAGCGCACCGGGCGGCGCTACTACGCCGGAGTGCTGGCCCTGCTCGGCCACGACGACGCCGGCCGGCAGACCCTGGACGCGCCGATCCTGATCCGCACCGCCGAGATCTCCCCCGACGGGGCGCTGCGGGTCCCGGTCGGCGCCACGCTCGTCCGGCACTCCTCCGCGGCCGGCGAGGTGGCGGAGACGCACGCGAAGGCCGCCGGTGTGCTGGCCGCGCTCGGACTCGGCCCGCAGGCGGCCCGGACCGCCCGGGGGCCGGTGCCGCGGCTGGCCGACGACCCGCGGGTACGCGCCGCGCTCGCCGCGCGAAACGCGCCGCTGGCCCGGTTCTGGCTGGACCAGCGGGCCCCGGGTGCCGGTGCGCTGCCGGCGTTGGCCGGGCGCTCGGCGCTGATCGTCGACGGTGAGGACACCTTCACGGGCATGCTGGCCCACCAGTTGCGGGCGCTCGGCCTGGCCGTGACCGTACGGCCGTGGCACGCGCCCGGCCCGCCGGACGGGTACGACGTGGTGGTGGTCGGCCCGGGCCCGGGTGACCCGGGCAGCACGACCGAGCCGAAGATGCTGGCCCTGCGCGGGCTGCTGGCCGGGCTGCTGGCCGCCGGACGACCGACCCTCGCGGTCTGCCTGGGGCACCAGTTGCTGGCCGGGCTGCTGGGGCTGCCGCTGCACCAGCGGATCGCCCCCTACCAGGGGCTTCAGCAGGAGGTCGACGTCTTCGGCACGCCCCGCCGGGTGGGTTTCTACGCCACCTTCACCGCACGCGCCGGGGCCGACGATCTGCACACCCCGTACGGCCGGGTGGAGCTGGCGCGCGACCAGTCGGACGGCGCGGTGCACGCGCTGCGCGGGCCGGGCTTCGCCGGGGTGCAGTTCCACCCGGAGTCGGTGCTCAGCCCGGACGGGCTGACGGTGCTGGCCGAACTGCTGCCGGCGCTGCTGCCGGCCGCCGGTCGGCTCGGACCGACGGGCGTGACCCGATCCGCGGCCGAGCCGGCCTAGCGGTGGTGCCGGCGGCCGGGCGGTGGCTTCCGCCGGGCCGACCGCCGGGTCACCGGTGACGACTCAACCGGCGAGGCCCTTCTTCACGGCGGCGCCGATCTGGACCGCGCGCCGGGCGGTCAGCGCGGTCGCGGTCAGGGCGATGTCGTCCGGTGCGGTCTCGCCGTTGTTGCTGGTGTGCGAGGCGCCGTAGGGGTTTCCCGCGATGAACTGGCTGGTGTCGGTGTAACCGGGGGTCACCACGATGCCGCCCCAGTGGTAGAAGACCGAGAAGAGCGACGTCAGCGTGGTCTCCTGGCCGCCGTGGCTGGTCCCCGTCGTGCAGAACGCCGAGCAGACCTTGTTGACCAGACCGCCCTGCGACCAGAGCGGGCCGGTGGTGTCGATGAACTGTTTGAGCTGCGCGGCGACCACGCCGTACCGGGTCGGCGACCCGAAGATCAACACGTCTGCCCAGGAGAGGTCGTCGACCATCGCCTCGGGGACGTCCTGGGTCTCGAGGTGGTGGGCGTGCCAGCCGGAGTTGGAGCGGATCGCCTCGTCGGGCGCGAGCTCGCGCACCTTGCGCAGACGCACCTCGGCGCCCGCATCGCCGGCGGCCTCGCAGGCGGCCTGCGCCATCTGATAGGTGGTGCCGGTGGCGCTGTAGTAGATCACCGCTACCTTGACCCGGTCAGCCATCGGAACGTCCCCTTCCCTGTGTCAGCTCCGGCGACTACCCGTCACCTTCTGCGACAAACGTCCCCGAGCGGCTCCGATCCGCCGGGGTCCGCGCGCGGCGCGGGAAGTGGATTCGGGTCTCGCTCGGGGCGAGCGACGGGGGATCGCGCTCCGCCGGCCCGGAGGCCGGCGGAGCGCGATCGGGGCGGCCGGCGTCACCGTACGGCGGCGCCGGCCGCCCGCCCGTCCCCGTTCCGGGTCACGAGACCCGATTACGCAGGTCGTCGACCTGCTCCTGCAGTCGGTCCGCCGCTCCCTGGTTGTTGAGGAACGTCGCGACCCCCGCGATGAACACCAGACCGAGGATCAACGCGATGATGCTGAGTGTGAGGCCGCCGATGGTCACACCCCGACCGGTCACGCCCGGCCGCTTGGCCATCTGGAGCCCGAAGACGCCGACGATGATCCCGATGATGCCGAGAATGATCCCGGCCCAGGCGAGGATTGCCGTCAGCGTGCACACCAGGGCGGACACGCCGAACACCAGCGCGAAGGTCGCGGCGGTGCTGGTCTTGGCTGGGGTGCGATCGGCCCGGGACCGGGCCGGCGCGCCGCCCCGCATCGGCTCGCTGGACGCAGTCATGGCTCTCCCTTCCGCACGCGCGGCGCGCGTACTTGCGCCGTCGCATCCCCGCTCCCCGGACCGTTATGCCTGGCCGTGCCGACGGCGCGAAGCTGTCGGTGGCCGCGCCTAGACTGACGCGCGACCGGTGGAGGGGATCCGATGCGGCTGACCACGAGCGAGGCGCTGGCCCGGCGGATGGCCAGTCTCCTGCTGCCCCCACGGCTCGGCGGGCGGCCGGGCACGGTGGCCGAGGTGGTCGAGTGGTTCGGGGCCATGCAAGCGCAGGATGTGGCCAGTGGGCTCTGGTCGCTCGGGGCCCGGCTGCCCACCCACACCCTGGCCGACGTGCAGGCCGCGCTGGAACGGCGGGAAGCGCTGCGCACCTGGCCCATGCGGGGCACGGTCCATCTCGTCCCGTCCCGCGACGCCCGCTGGATGCTGGAACTCACCGGCGTCCGCTCCTTGTCAGGCGCGGCGACGCGACGGGCCGCCCTCGGCATCGACGAGACCGACGCGGAGCGGGCGGTGGAGGTGCTCGGCACCGCGCTGGCCGGCGGCGGGCGGCTCACCCGGGCCCGCTGCCTGGAGACGTTGAACGCCGCCGGCATCGGCACCGACGGCCAGCGCGGCTACCACCTGCTCTGGTATGCGAGCGTGCGTGGCGTGACCTGCGTCGCGCCGAACGTCGGCACGGAGCAGACCTTCGCGCTGCTGGACGAGTGGGCGCCCGACCCGCGCCGGCCCGAACGGGACGAGGCGCTCGCGATCCTCGCCCACCGCTACGTCCGCTCACACGGCCCGGTGACCGCCCGCGAGTTCGCGGGCTGGACGGGGCTGACCCTCACCGACGCCCGACGCGGGTTCGCGGCTGCCGGTGACGCCCTGACCGCCGTGACCGTCGACGGGGAGGAGATGCTTGTCGACGCGGCGCTGCCGGACACCGCCCCGGCTCCGGTCGACGACGTGCTGGCGCTGCCCGGCTTCGACGAGTACCTGCTGGGCTACAAGGACCGCTCGCTCATGCTCGATCCGGCCCACCGCGCCGCGATCATCCCCGGCAACAACGGCGTCTTCCAGCCCACGATCGTGTCCGGCGGGCGCGTGGTGGGCACGTGGCGGCGAACAATCGGCAAGACCCAGGTGAAGATCGGCGTGACGCCGCTGGCGACGGTGGACCGCCCCCGGGCGGAACAGGCGCTCACCCGCTACGCCGAGTTCCTCGGCCTGCCGCTGCGGGTCGACTGGCTCGCCTGACGCTGTCGACGGCTCGAACCCGCCCACGCTCGGCGCTCGGCGCTCGGAAACATGCCGGCCCCCGAGCGCGGGCTGCTCGACCGGCCCGGAGAGCACCGCCCCAGCCCGCTGCCGGGCCGAGAGGACCGGCGGGCCGGCGAGGTGGACTCCCCCGCCGGCCCGTGTCACGCGACCACGCTCAGCCGGCCAGCGCGCCGGCGGCACGACCCTCGTGCAGGGTCAGGTTCCGGCCGTTCGCCGGATCGAAGAGGTGGATCTTCTCCAGGTTGAACCAGACCCGCCGGGTCTCCCCCTCGGTCACCGACGACTCCGCCGACAGCCGGGTGACCAGGTTGGCCCCGCCACCGGTGAGGTCGGCCGCGCCCGCGTCGGCGGCCAGCTCCTCCAGCTCGGCGGCGCTCGCCCGCTCCCCCTCCACCGTGAGGTAGACGTACTTGTCCGAGCCCATCGACTCGACGATCTCCACCGGCGCCTCGAACTCCAGGCCCCGTCGCCCGGTCTCCGCGTCGACCAGCTCGGCGTCCTCGAAATGCTCCGGCCGGACCCCGAGAATCAGCTCCCGGGGCGCATCGGCCGCCTCCAACTCGCGGCGCAACCGGTCACCGATCGGTACGTCCCCGAGCGCGGTACGCAGCGCGCCCTCCTCGACGGCGGCGTGCAGGAAATTCATCGACGGCGAGCCGATGAAGCCCGCCACGAAGAGGTTGCGCGGATGGTCGTACAGCTCCTGCGGCGGTCCGACCTGCTGCACCTGACCGCCCCGCATGATCACCACCCGGTCGCCGAGGGTCATCGCCTCGGTCTGGTCGTGGGTGACGTAGACGGTGGTGGTGCCGAGCTGTTTCTGCAGCCGGGACACCACCGTCCGCATCTGCACCCGCAGCTTCGCGTCCAGGTTGGAGAGCGGCTCGTCCATCAGGAAGGCCTTCGGCTGGCGTACGATCGCCCGGCCCATCGCCACCCGCTGCCGCTGACCGCCGGAGAGGTTGGCCGGCCTGCGGTCCAGCAGCGCGGTCAGCTCCAGGACCTTCGCCGCCTCCTCGACCTTGGAGTTGATGGTCTCCCGGTCCAACTTCTGCAGGCGCAGCGGGAAGGCCATGTTCTCCCGGACCGTCATGTTCGGGTAGAGCGCGTAGGACTGGAAGACCATGGCGATGTCGCGGTCCCGGGGCGCCTTGTCGTTGACCCGCTCACCACCGATGCGCAGCTCGCCGGAGCTGATGTCCTCCAACCCGGCGATCATGTTCAGGGTGGTCGACTTGCCGCAGCCGGACGGGCCGACCAGGATCACGAACTCGCCGTCGGCGATCTCCAGGTCGACGTCCCGCACCGCGTCGGTCCCGTCCGGGAACCGCTTGCTCACCTTGTCGAGCACGATGTCAGCCACGACTACCACCTATCCCTTTACTGCGCCGGAGGTCAGGCCGGAGACGATGCGGCGCTGGAAGAAGAGCACGAAGAGGATGATCGGAACCGTGATCACCACGGCGGCGGCGCAGATCGCGCCGGTGGGATCCTCGAACTGGGACGCGCCGGTGAAGAACGACAACGCCACCGGCACCGTACGGGCCCGCTCCGTCGAGGTGAGCGTGATGGCGAAGAGGAAGTCGTTCCAGCAGAAGATGAAGACCAGGATCGCCGTGGTGAACAGGCCCGGCGCGGCCAGCGGGGCGATGACCCGCCGGAACGCCTGCCCCTGGGTGGCGCCGTCCATCTTCGCCGCCTTCTCCAGGTCCCACGGGATCTGCTTGAAGAACGCCGACAACGTGTAGATCGCCAGCGGCAACGCGAAGGTGATGTACGGCAGGATCAGCCCCGGCCAGGTGTCGAAGAGCCCGATCTGCCGCTCGATCTCGAACAGCGGGGAGACCAGCGACACCTGCGGGAACATCGCGATCAGCAGGGAGACCCCGACCAGCAGCTTCTTGCCGGGGAAGTCCAGCCGGGCGATCGCGTACGCGGCCATCGCGCCGAGCACCACCGCGATCAGCGTGGCGATCAACGCGATACCTATCGAGTTGACCAGGGCGCGTACGAACTGGTCGGTGGCGAAGATCGTCCGGTAGTTCTCCAGCGTCCACTCACGGGGGAGGAACTTCCCGTCCGTCAGGGTGGCCGGGGTCTTGAACGACAGCGACGCGATCCACAGCACGGGGACCAGCGCGAAGACGACCACGATGACGTCCAGCAGGCCCCACCGCAGCTTCGCCCGGGTGGTGGTTTCGACAGCCATCTCAACGCCTCTCGTCGTCCGAGCTGCCGGGGGCAGCGGTGCCGAAGAGCTTCACGAAGACGAACGCGATGATCGCCACGGCGATGAAGATCAGCACCGACATGGTCGAGCCGATGCCGAGGTTCAAGCCCCGGATCAGGTTGTTGTAGGCGAGCATCGACACCGACGAGGTCTCGTTGCCGCCGGCGGTGAGCACGAAGATGTTGTCGAAGACCCGGAACGCGTCCAGCGTGCGGAAGAGGAGCGCGACCAGGATCGCCGGCTTCATCACCGGCAGCATCACCTTCGTGAACCGCTGCCAGGCGGTCGCCCCGTCGGTGGAGGCCGCCTTGAGCAGGTCCTCGGGCACCAGCGCCAGACCGGCCATCAGCAGCAGCGCCATGAACGGGGTGGTCTTCCAGATCTCGGCGAGCATGATGATCGCCAGCGAGCTGGCCCGCTCGGTCAGCGGCGCACCGTCGCTGAACAGATTGGCCAGGTAGCCGGTGCCGGGCGTCCACGCATACCGCCAGGAGAAGGCCGCGACCACCGTCACGATGCCGTACGGGATCAGCGCGGCGGTCCGCACGACGCCCCGGCCGACCAGCGTCCGGTGCATGATCAGCGCCAGCCCCATGCCGAGCACCAACTCGACCGCGACGGTGACCACGGTGATCAGGGCGGTCACCCCGAACGCCGTCCACCAGAACTCGTTGGTCAGCACCGTGACGTAGTTCTCCAGCCCCACGAACCGACGCTCGTCGGGGAAGCGCAGGTCGAAGCGCTGCAGGGAGAGCCAGACCGAGTAGATGATCGGGTACGCCGTCACGGCGAGCATCACCAGCGCGGCGGGCGCGCAGAGCAGCCAGCCGAGCCGGCGCTCGGACTTCTTGTTCTCACTCAACGGCGCCCGGCCCCGCCCCGACCGCTGGGCCGGAACAGCCGCGTGCCGACCGGTGCTCCGGGTGGCGGTCTGCTCGCTCATGCCGTCGCCTCCCTTCGGTCGACGACACCACGAGACTCCACCGCGCTGAACCGCCTGATTCGCTCGCTGTGCTCGCTCATGCCGTCGCCTCCCTTCGGTCGACGACACCACGAGACTGCACCGCACTGAACCGCCTGATCCGCTCGCTCATGGCAGCACCCCCTTCGACTCGAGCGCGTCGGCGATGGCCTCGCGCAGTTCGTCCGCGGTCTGCTGGGGCCGGATCTGTGACGGCGGCGAGAGCACCGCCGACATCACCGTCGAGATGCTCTGGTAGGCCGGGGTCAGCGGGCGCACCGCCGGCTCCTTCAGCTCCTCGACGATGGTGTCCCGCATCGGGTACGCCTCGGCCATCTCCGGGTCGGCGTAGACCTTCTCGATGGTCGGCGGAACCCCGTCGTTGATCGCGGAGAACTTCTGGTTCTGCTCGTCACGCAGGCACTTGGCCGCCGCGAAGGAGAGTTCGGGGTGCTTCGAGTACGCGCTGACCGCCAGGTTGACCCCGCCGATGGTGACCTTGCTCGGGGTGTTCTCGTCGATGCCGGGCACCCGCGCCCAGGCGACCTGCTTGGCGAGGTCCGGGTTGGCCTCCTGCATCGCCGGGTAGACGAACGGCCAGTTCACCTGGAACGCGCCCGCGCCGGACTGGAACTCCAGCCGCACCGGGTCCTCGGTGGCGTTGCTGAACGACGGCGAGGTCACGCCCGACGTGGCCAGCTTCCGCAACTGCTCCAGCGCCCGTACCGTGCCCTCGTCCATCACCGCCTTGCCGCCGTCGTCGCTGAGGATCCGCCCGCCGGCGCTCTCCGCGAGGGTGTTGTAGAGGACGACCAGACCCTCGTACTGGGCGCCCATGGTGAGGATCTGGTACGGCTTGCCCTGCCGCTTCAGCTCCTGCGCCGCGGAGATCATCTGGTCCCAGCTCTTCGGCGGCTCGGGCACCAGGTCCTTGCGGTACCAGAGCAGCTGCACGTTGGTGTTCTTCGGCGCTCCGTAGAGCCGGCCCTGGTAGCGGGCGGTCTCCAGCGGACCGGCGAGCGTGCCCTGCTCCACCTCGGCCTTGTCCTGGCCGGTCCACTCCAGGATCCAGTCGGCGCTGGCGAACTCCTGAGTCCAGGTCACGTCCAGCCCCAGCACGTCCATGCCGCTGTCCTCGGCGGCGAGCCGGCGGACCAGCTGCACCCGCTGGTCGTCGGCCTGCCGCGGCAGCACCCGGTAGACAATCTTGTATCGGCCGCCGGCTGCGGTGTTGCAGGTGTCGACCACCTTCTGGAGGTTCTGCTCCGGCGGGTAGTACAGGTTGATCGTGGGTGTGCCGCCGTCCCCACCGGAACCGCAGGCCGCCAACGGCGCCGCCAGCGCCACCGCGGCGGCCGCCGCCACCGCACGCACCCGTGGTCGGCGTCGACGTACGGCCTCGTCGGGCTCGTTCATCTCCCCTCCCCCCTCTGCTCGGCCACGTGCCGGGGAAGGCCACCGTGCCCCGGCACGGCGAGACGGCCGGTGCTCCGACCAGCGGATGATCGACCCCGGACGTTTCGTGGCCCCAACACTGCCCGACCTGCGAAGTCGCGAAACATCACGATCACGCACACCCCGCGTGGCGATGACCACTCACGGTGATGCTCAGGCCCCGGCAACATCAGGGAAGTTGTCGCCTCCGGCACGCCCGAGACGACAACTTCGGGGAAGGTGCGCGGACGCTGACCGGATACGGCGGGCAGGTGCGGCCGCCCGACGGCGGAGGATCGGCCTCGACCGGGCAGCGATTCAGTCCTCGGCGACGGCAGCGACCGCTTCGATCTCGATCAAGAGGTCGGGCCGGAAGAGTCCGGCGACCTGAACGAGGGTGCTGGTCGGCGGTCGGTCGACATCGACGAACTCGTCGCGCACGGCCCTGACCGTGGGCAGCGCCGACGTGTCGACGACGTAGAAGGTCAGCTTGAACACGTCGGCCCAGGTCGCGCCCGCCGCGGCCAGGGCGGCCCCGACGTTCTGCATGGCCTGGCGGGTCTGGGCAGCCCAGTCCCCGGCGGGCGCCGGCTCGCCGTTCCCCGCGATCGGGACCTGACCGGACGTCCACACCAACCGGCTGCCCGCGGCGACACGAGCCACCTGGCTGTATCCGTTGGTGGGCGGCAGCGTCCGGGGCGTGGTCAACTCGATGTGCGTCACACCAGGAGCCTACGAAGCGGGCATCGAACCCCGCGCCCCCGACCCAGCCACGGCAGGCTGCCCCAATTAGTTTGCGGGGACGTCACATCCCTGCCGGATGATGGCACCGTGATCGCGCACTTCAAGGACCTCTGCCTCGACGCGGCCGACGCCCACCGGCTCGGCGCCTTCTGGGCCGGCCTCCTCGACGGGAAGCTGGTGGACCTCGGCGACGGCGACACCCGCGTCGACCCACGGGCCGCCCGGTCCGACGCCGAGTCGATCTGGATGAACACGGTGCCCGAACCGCGTACCGGCAAGACCCGCGTCCACCTCGACCTGCGGATGGCCGAGGCCGAACCGACGGCGCTGCTGGCGGCCGGGGCGACGCTGCTCCGCGAGCCGGACGCCGAGCTCGGCTGGTGGGTGCTGGCCGACCCGGACGGCAACGTCTTCTGCGCCTTCCCACCCGAGGAGGGCTCGCCACCCGGGCCGCTGGCGCTGGTCGTCGACGCGGCCGACCCGGTCGCGCAGACCACCTGGTGGGCCCGGATCGTGGGCGGCACTGTCGAGACCAGCGACGAGGGGTACGCGCGCCTGGTCGGCGCCGCCGGCCTCCCCTGGGACTACTGGATCTTCATGCCGGTGCCGGAGCGCAAGACGGTCAAGAACCGGATGCACTGGGACGTCGGGCTGGCCGACCCGGAGCCGACCGCCCTGATCGAGGCGGGCGCGACGCTGGTCCGAGCACGGGACGACAAGATCGACTGGTGGATCATGACCGACCCGGAAGGAAACGAGTTCTGCGCGTTCGCGCCGCGTCCCACCCAGTGAACGACGACGCTACCCAGGCTCGGCCCGGTGCATTAGCTTTCTCCTAGCTCCACTGCCAGCGCGTACGCCGCCGACGTCGATACGCCTCCGGCCGACCCCACCCCGCCCGATCGGTTGGTTCTCCCGGGAACACCCACCGCCGGTCCACCGGTTGGGCAGGATCGTCCGCAACGAGGAGGTGCCGTCGTGCAGGACACCCGCGCTCTCGCCCTGACGTTCGAGGTGAGCGGCCTGCCACCGGTCAAGACCGAGGCGCTGTCCATCTTCGCCGCCGGGCACCGGCAGGCGACGAGGGTCCGCGCCCTCCTCGAGGCGGCCCTGGCCGCGGCCCAGCACACCGGCTGGACCCCGCTCACCGGGCCGATCGAGGTGGACCTCGTGCTGCGCTGCCCGCCCGGGCACCGCACCTCCGACGCGAGCACCCTGCTCGGCGGCGTGTGCGCGGTGCTCCAGGACAAGAAGAGGGTGACCAACATCGGCCTCGCCCACCTCGGCGTCCTCGTGGACGTCGCGCTCTACACCGACGACCGGCAGATCCGCCGGCTGTCGTACGTCGAGCAGCCGGCAGAAGAGTTCTCGTACCAGGTGCGGGTGGCCGCCGTACCGAACGTGGTTTGACCGACGTCTGCGGTGGGGTACCGCGGACGCCGACGAAGGGAGCGCCGATGTCGGAGCCACATGTCACGCTCGACCCGCGCGGGCTGGACCCGGTGCAGCGGAAGCTGCGCGGCCCGCTGGAGGATCAGCTGACCTCGGCGCTCCAGGCAGCCACCGAACGGATCCGCGCCGGCTACGCCGGCGAGCCGGTCGAACAGGTCTGCCAACGGCTGCTCGACGAGACGCGGGCCGGCCTGCACCCGGACATCGCGGCCGGCTTCAACCCGGACATGGACGAGTTCTGCCGGGTCGCCGTGGCGATCGTCCGGGGCACCGCCGTCTGACCACCGCAGGCACCGCCGACTCCACCGGAGCTGGCGAGGATGAGCCAGGTCGCAGGGGTGGTGCCGAGGGGTTCGTGGATGATGAGCTCCGCGCCGGCCGAGGTGCCGATCACCCCGGTCACCAGAACGGCGTAGACGTACGTCGCGAGGCGCACCGCGCCCCGCGGACGGTGGTGTGCCGACCGGTCGACGAACTTGTCGGTCTGCAGCACGTAGATCTGCCAGAGCAGCAGCGCCGTGGCGATCGCCGTGAGGAGGGCGACGACCCGGGCGGGCGTGGATACCGCGCTGCCGAACTGCAGCGTCGCCATCAGTGCCAGTTCACCGAGGACCAGGATGGCGGTCTGCTGGTACCGCTCGGGGAAGTGGATGCTCGGCGAAGTGCGTGTACGCCGGCACCTCCTGCCACAGCGCCTCGCTGTTCCCGCCCGGGTTGGTGGCGGCGATGCCGTACATGGTGGGGCCGATGGAGTAGACCCCGGTCGGCGTGGTCGGCACGCCCTCGGTGTGGTTGTCGCTGAACCCCTTCGCCCCGATCCTGGCAGGTATCGGGGCGAAGGCGTGCCACCAGCGACCCCGCACCTTCGCGTACGCCTCCAGGGTCGCGTAGGTGTCGGCGTAGCCGCTGGAGCCGACGATGACGACCTGCGTGGTCTGTGGCGGCAGGGTCTTGAGCTGTGACGCCCGGTTGGCAAGTCCGACCGTCCCGCGCTTGTCCTTCGCGGACTCGCCGGTGGCGGTCGACGCGGTGGTCCCGCGCGGCGCAGCGGCGGCGGTCAGAGACGCACGTCGAGCAGGAGGGGCGCCTCCACCTCGCCGTCGAGCACCTCGGCGAGAACGGCCTTGTGTTCGGCGTCGATCGGGAAGGGCGAATCCCGGAAGGCCTTCGCGGCCGCCTCGTAGTCGGCACACTCCACGACGTAGACGAAGACCGGTCCGTCTGCTGTCGAGAGGAGGAGACCCTGTTCGTGGGTGACGCCTTCGTTCACGAAGGTCTCCCGGATCTCGTCGGCCCGGCGCATGCCCTCGGCGAGCCAGGCCTTGAGCCGGTCGACCTTCTCCGGCCGCACCCGCGACACCTTGATCTTGATCATCGACATTCCCTCCACGCGTGCGGGCGGTGGCGGGACCACCAGGCTGAGCATGGTGACGAGCGAGCCGGCCCCGACCTGGCCAGGCTAGGTCACCACCAGCCTTCGGCTCACGGAGTGTGATGCAGGGCATCCCACCACGGTGTCCAATAAGTGGGATGCTCCGGGGTGCGGCGGGCCCTACCGGACGGCCGTGTCGCTCTCGCCGCCACCTTCGCTGTGCGGGTCAGGGTCGGGTCCGCAACTCCCCGACCCTGACCCAACCGTCCGGTGTGGGTAGCGGGCATCGTCGTGGCGAAGGCGTGCGCGTGGCACGTCGCCCACGCCGGCTCACCATGACGAGCCGACCCGCGTGCACTCAGCTCCCTGTGCCCCACACCGAACTTCGTGCGCTCACGGCTCACCCCGAAGGGCCGCGAACGTCGGACCAGGTTAGGCACGGCCCGACGGGCCGGACAAGGCACGCTGCGGCGATCGCCGGGGTGATTACTGTCAACATCGAAAAGCGGCATGTCGACGTAACACGGCCGCCGCCGCGGGCGCTGTTCCGGTTCGAGGCGGGCTTTCCCGCCGACGCCGGGCCCGCGCTGCTCAGAAGTGCCGGAGCAGGTCGGGGAAGGCGGCCAGGCGCAGGACGTCGTGGTCGGTCGGGTCCAGCTCCTCGTCCTCCAGCACCCAGGTGTTCTCGTTCGGGATGAAGACCGCCTTCATGCCGGCGGCGCGGGCGGGGAGGATGTCGGAGCGCGGCGAGTTGCCGATCATCCACGCGTTGGCCGGGTCGAAGCCGTGCTCACCGGCGAGCCACCGGTACGTGTCGACGTCCTTCTCCCGCACGATGTGCGCGGCCCGGAAGTGGTGCAGCAGCCCGGAGCCGTCCAGCTTTCGCTGCTGCTCCTCCCGGTCGCCCTTGGTCAGCAGCAGCAGGTCGTGCCGACCGGCCAGCTCGTCCAGGGCGTCGGCCACCCCGGGCATCAGCTCGATCCGGCGTTCCACCAGCGCCACGGTCAACCGCTCGATCTCCCGCTGCTCGCCGTCGGTGGCCGGCCGCTCGCGCAGCCGCGCCAGGCACTCCCCCAGGCTGCGCAGGAAGACCTTGCTGCCATAGCCGTGCGCCACCGTGTTGGCCCGCTCGATGTCGTCGAGGATGGCCCGGATCTGCGTCCGGTCGAGGGTGGGGTGGTCGAGCCAGGCGAGGAAGTCGTCGATCACCCGCTCGAAGACGACGTTGTTCTCCCAGAGCGTGTCGTCGGCGTCGAAGACCAGCACCTGCGCCCGACGGCGACCGTTCCCGTCCCACGTCATGAGTCTTCCCTCCCGTCCGGGCCGGCTCTCGACCCGAAGCCCCGACCGCGCCGGTCACCCGGCGGGTCGGCCCGTCCCGGGCGGGGACTCTAGTTCACCGGCCCGCGCCGGCCCAGCGAGTAACGCGCGTCCGCTCAGGGCCGGGGGAACAACCGTTGCGCGATCAGCGTCTCCCGCTCCTCCTGTGTGCCCGGTCGCAGCCGGCCGCCCCGGGTCAGCATCACCAGGCCGTGCAGGACGCTCCAACCGACCTCGGCGAGGGTGTCCTGGTCGCGGCCCGCGGTCAGCGGGGCGAGCGCCGCCCGCAGCTCGGCGAAGGCCGCACGCGGGGCGGCCGGAACCGCGGCGGCGCCGAGCGTCAGGTCGGGGGTGTGGGCGAGCATGGCGTCGTAGACCTCGGGATTGGCGTACGCGAAGTCGAGGTAGACGCTCACCACGGCAGCCCAGGCCCGGCAGGGATCGGCGACGGCCTGACGCGCCTCGGTGAGCCGGGTGGTGAGGTCGGCGAAGCCGCGCAGGGCGACCGCGGCGATGATCGAGTCTGGGTCGGGAAAGCGCCGGTAGAGGCTCCCCACGTCGACGCCGGCCCGCTCCGCGACGCGGCGAGGGGTTACCGCAGCCCACCCCTCGATCTCCGCGAGCCGCGAAGCAGTCTCGACAATCAGCGCATCCCCGCCGTCGTCTGGTCCGGACACCCCGCCGAGCGTAGTGACCACCACGGAGCGCATCGGAGATGTGACGGATAGTCGACGAAGGGGTGGGTCGGCGAGCGCGCCGACCCACCCCGGTCGGCTAGATCCCCAGCGCGTTGAAGAGGTAGAGCCAGATCTCGCTGCGCGTCGGAAACGCCGGGACGGCGTGCCGGAGCCGGCGGAGCGGAACCTCGCCGACGATCGCGATAGTGGCCGCGTGGAGGAACTCGGCCACCGCGGTGCCGGTGATGGTGACGCCGACCAGCACGTCACGCTCCTCGTCGATCAGGAACCGGCTGGTGCCGCCGGCACCACCGGAGAACGCGCCGCCCGCGTTCCCCTCGGTCGGCACGTCGACGACACGTACCCGCAGCCCCGCCGCCTCGGCGCTCGCCGTGGTGTGCCCCACCGCCGCGACCTGCGGCTCGGTGAAGATCACGCGGGGCGAGCCGAGGCCGTCGGCCAGGTGGGTGGCGACCATGTCCCGGCCGAGGATGTCGTCGGCCGCGATCGCCGCCTGGTACTTCGCCATGTGCGTGAACAGGGCGCGCCCGTTCAGGTCGCCCACCACGTACAGCCAGTTCAGGCCCGGGACCCGCATCCGCTCGTCGACGGTGACGTAGCCGGGCGACTCCACCCCGACGCTCGTCAGGCCGAGGTCGTCCGCCTGCGGCTCGCGCCCCACCGCGACCAGCACCTCGTCGGCGGTCACCGTGCTGCCGTCGTCCAACGTCACGGTCACCCGCGTGTCCTCGGTACGGCGGACGGCCGTCGCCCGCCGCCCGGTGCGCACGTCCACGCCCTGCTCGGCGAGGGACCTACCGACCTCGGCGCCGACGAAGTCCTCCTCCCGGGGCAGCAGCCCACGCCCACCCACCACGAGCGTGACGCGGGCACCGAGCGAGGTGTACGCCTGGCTCAGCTCCGCGCCGACCACCCCGCCGCCGATCACGATCAGCGACTCCGGGACCTCGCCGGAGGTCGTCGCCTCCCGGTTGGTCCACGGCTTCGCCTCGGCGAGCCCGTCGATCGGCGGAAGTGCGGGTCGGGTACCTCCGGCGAGCACGACCGCGAGACGCGCCTCCACGATCTCGTCGCCGACCGCGACCTGCTTCTCCCCGGCCAGCCGGCCCCAACCGCGGATCAGCTGGACGCCCCGGTCGGTCAACCAGGGCAACTGCCCGCTGTCGTCCAGGTCGCCGATGAGCTCGTCCCGGCGGCGCAGCACCGCCGGCACGTCCAGCGAGCCCACCGCGGCGGCGGCTCCCGGCACCCGGCTCGCCTCGGCGAGCAGCGCGCCCGGACGGATCAGCGCCTTCGACGGTATGCAGGCGTAGTAGGAGCACTCGCCGCCGACCTTGTCCGCCTCCACGATCGCCACGTCCAGGCCGGCCTCGGCCAACCGGCCGGCCGCCACCTCACCGCCGGGGCCGGCGCCGACCACCACCACGTCAAAACTGAGCATGCTCGGATCCTCGTCCACCTGGCCGGCCCGTCGCCCCCGGGGGTCCGCCTGGTCCACGGGACCAGTGCCCCGGGCGGCGACGAATTGGCGGCGTCAGCGACGCAGGGTGAGGATCAGATCGGCGACCAGCGCCGTCCAGCCCGTCTGGTGCCAGGCACCGAGCCCCGCGCCGTTGTCGCCGTGGAAGTACTCCGGGAAGCAGAGCAGGTCCCGCCAGTCCGGATGCGTCTGGAAGAGCTGCGCCGCCCCGTAGATCGGTCGCCGCCCCCAGCCGTCGCGGGTGAAGAGCGAGATCAGCCGGGCGGAGAGGTCGTCGGCGATCTCGCTGAGCGTCCGCTGCACCCCGGAGCGGGTCGGGTACTCGATCCGGAGGTCGTCGCCGTAGAAGGCGGCGTAGTCGCGTACCGCGCTGACCAGCAGGAAGTTGGTCGGCATCCAGATCGGGCCGCGCCAGTTCGAGTTGCCGCCGAAGAGTCCGCTGGTGGATTCGGCCGGCTCGTAGCCGACGCGGAACTCCTGGCCCCCGAGGGTCACCGAGAACGGCTCCGCCAGGTGCGCCCGGGAGAGGGTGCGCAGGCCGTACTCAGAGAGGAACTCGTCGGTGTCCAGCATCCGCGCCAGCAGGGGAACGATCTGCTCCGGGCCGACCATGGAGAGCAGCCGCTGCTGCCGCCCGTCCGGCCCGAGCCGGCGGGCGCCGATCACGTCGGCGTACTCCGGCCGGTTGGTGAGCAGCCAGCGCAGCCGCGCGCCGAGCTCCGGCAGGTGGTCCAGCGTACGGGCGGTCAGCCGGGTGACGGCGGCCAGCGGCAGCAGCCCGACGACGGAGCGGACCTTCAACGGCACCTTGCTGCCGTCGGCGAGCCGCAGCACGTCGTAGAAGAAGGCGTCCTCGTCGTCCCAGAGCCCCTGCTCGTACGCGGCGGCGGCGATGTAGACGAAGTGCTCGAGGAACTTCGTGGCGGTCTCCACCCAGGTCCGGTCGTGCTCGGCCAGGATGATCGCGATGTCGAGCAGGTTGAGCGCGTACATCGCCATCCAGGCCGTGCCGTCGGACTGCTCGAGCACCCCGGCCACCGGCAACGCGGCCGAGCGGTCGAACGGCCCGACGTTGTCCAACCCGAGGAAGCCGCCCTCGAAGACGTTGTCGCCGCCGACGTCCTTGCGGTTGACCCACCAGGTGAAGTTCAGCAGCAGCTTCTGCATCACCCGGGCCAGGAACTCGTGGTCCCGGCTGCCGTCGATCTCGAACACCTTCAGCGCCGCCCAGGCGTGCACCGGCGGGTTCACGTCGCCGAACGCCCACTCGTACGCCGGGATCTGCCCGTTGGGGTGCAGGTACCACTCCCGGAGCAGGAGCAGCAGCTGGGACTTGGCGAAGCCCGGGTCGACCCGGGCGAGGCTGACGCAGTGGAAGGCCAGGTCCCACGCCGCGTACCAGGGGTACTCCCACGGATCGGGCATGGAGATCACGTCGAAGCTGGTCATGTGCCACCACTGGCTGTTGCGCCCGTGCCGGCGCCCCGCCGGTGGCGCCGACGAGGCCGGATCGCCCTCCAGCCACCGTTTGACGTCGAAGTGGTAGAACTGCTTGCTCCACAGCAGGCCGGCGAGGGCCTGCCGCGCGACCAGCGCCTCGTCGGCGGTCGCCGAGGGCGGGATCACCCCGGCGAAGAAGTGGTTCGCCTCGGCCCGCCGGGCCCAGAGCACCGCGTCGAAGCCCGCACCGAGGTCGGCCGCCGGTGGCGGACCGGTGACGGGAGGCGGGGCCGTACGGGTGAGCCGCAGCCGGATCTGCCGCTGCCCGCCGGCCGGGACGTCGAGTACGTAGTGCAGCGCCCCCTTGGTCCCCTCCCGCGCCGGGTTGACGGTGTCCGCACCGTCGACCACGTGGTCGTTGATGCCGTCCTTCGGGTAGCGGGAGCGGCCCGGCAGTCCCCAGAGCCGCTCGGCGTTGGTCTCGTTGTCGCAGAGCAGCGGGGTCGGCGCACCGTCCCCCTCCAGCAGCAGTTGGCCGAGCACCCAGTGCTCGCCGACCAGCCGCGCCCCCTCGCCGGTGATCCTCGGCACCCGGTCCGCGCCGGGCAGCCCCCAGGCCCAGGTGTTACGGAACCAGAGGCTGGGCAGCACGTGCAGGGTGGCCGCCCGGTCACCGCGGTTGGCGACGGTGACCACGAGGCACATGTCGGTGGGTGAGGCCTTCGCGTAGTCGACGGTCACCGCCCAGTACCTGTCGTCGTCGAAGACACCGGTGTCGACCAGCTCGTACTCGGTGTCGTCCCGGCCGCGCAGCGCGTTGACCGCGACCAGCTCGTCGTAGGGGAAGGCGGCCTGCGGGTAGTGGTAGCGCCACCGCATGAAGGAGTGCGTCGGCGTGGAGTCCTCGTACCACCAGTACTCCTTGACGTCCTCGCCGTGGTTGCCGCCGTCGCCGCCGAGGCCGAACATCCGCTCCTTGAGGATCGGGTCCGCGCCGTTCCAGAGCGCCAACGCGAAGCAGAACGTCTGCCGGTCGTCGCAGACGCCGGCCATGCCGTCCTCGTTCCACCGATACGCTCGGGACCGCGCGTGGTCGTGCGGGAAGTAGTCCCAGGCCGTACCGTGCTCGCTGTAGTCCTCCCGCACCGTCCCCCACGCCCGTTCGGACAGATAGGGGCCCCATGCGCGCCAGTCCTGCTCGCCGGCGTCGGCCCGGGCGAGCCGGGTCCGCTCGGCGTCGAGGGCCGGCGCGTCGGAGGGCGAACGGTCAGTGATCATCTGCACATCTTCGACGCCGCCCGGGAACTTGACCACAGGAGCCATTTTCGTCGTGGCGTGTGGCACGCCGCCGCCGGTGGAGGAAAGTTGATCGACATTCGCTTCGGCCCACAGATCTGCGCCGACCTGACCAGCGGGGCGACCCGGGAGTGGCTGGTGCCCGACGGCGTCGGCGGGTACGCGATGGGCACGGTGAGCGGCCTGCGGACCCGCCGCTACCACGGGCTGCTGGTGGTGGCCGGCGACCGGCCCGCGTCCCGGCGGGTGGCCCTGGCCAGCCTCGACCCGGCGGTGCTGCTCCCCTCCGGCGCGCGGGTGCGCCTCGGCGCGCACGAGTGGGCCTCCGGCGCGGTGGATCCGCGCGGGTTCGAGCTGCTGGAGCAGTTCACGCTCGTCGACGGGGTGCCGCGGTGGCGGTGGCGGATCGGCGACGTGGTGATCGAGCGGGAGTTGGCGATGCTGCGCGGCCGTTCGTGCGTGGCCGTGGTGCACCGGCTCGTCTCCGGCGGTCCGGTGCGGCTGGAGCTCGCCGCCGCCTGCACGTGGCGCGACGCGCACGGCGAGCGCCGGGCCGACGGCCCCGCGCTGCGGGTCGAGCCGGTGGCGGGCGGAGCGGTGGTGGAGGGCGCGTTCCGGCTCGCCGGCCCGAACTGGACGCCCGCCGGGCAGTGGTGGTTCGGCGTGCACCACCGTGAGGAGGCGGCGCGCGGGCTCTCCGCGACGGAGGACCTCTGGTACGCGGGCGGCTTCTCCGGCGCGCTGGACCGCCCCGGCGACACGGTGTCGGTGCTGGCCTGGGCCGCGCCGCTGGAGCTCGAACCGATGCCGGCGACCGAGGTGATCGAGGTGGCCCGCCGGCGCAGCCGGCAGGTGGTGGCGCAGGCGAAGCCCGCCGACGACGTCGAGGCGACGCTCGCGCTGGCCGCCGACGCCTTCGTGGTGCGCACCGGCGAGTCGGCCGCGGACGTGGTCGCCGGCTATCCGTGGTTCGGCACCTGGTCGCGGGACACGATGATCTCGTACGAGGGGCTCTTCCTCCGGACCAACCGGGCCGACCTGGGCCGGGCGCTGCTGCGCTCGTACGCGGCGACGCTGTCGGAGGGGATGCTCGCGAACACCGCCGACACGGGTCGGGTGGAGCACAACACGGTCGACGCGACGCTCTGGTTCCTGCACGCGGTCGACCGGCACGTGACGGTCACCGGCGACACCGACCTCGCCGCCGAGCTGCTGCCGGCGCTGCGCGAGGTCGTCGAGGCGCACCTGACCGGCACCCGGTACGGCATCGCCGTCGACCCGGCCGACGGGCTGCTCGCGCAGGGCACCGCCGAGACGGCGCTGACCTGGATGGACGCGCGCGTCTACGGGGTGCCGGTGACGCCCCGCACGGGCAAGCCGGTGGAGGTGAACGCGCTCTGGGTCAACGGGCTGGCCGGGCTCGCCGCGCTGACCGAGGCGACCGGTGGGGACGCCGGGGAGCTGCGGAGGCTGCACGCGCGGGCGGTCACCTCGTTCCGGAAGCGTTTCCCCGGCCCGGGCGGCTGGCTGCACGACGTGGTGGACGCGCCCGCGCCGGCGTACCCGCTGGGCGGGGCGACGTACCACGACGACGACGCGCTGCGCCCCAATCAACTGCTGGCCTGGTCCCTGCCGTACGGGCCGCTGGAGCCGGACGAGCCGGCGCTGCGCCGGATCGCGGCGGCGCTGCTCACCCCGCTCGGTCCGCGTAGCCTCGCGCCGGACGCGCCGGAGTTCACCGGACGGCACCGGGGTGGGCCGGCCGAGCGGGACGGCGCCTACCACCAGGGCACCGTCTGGCCGTGGCTGCTGGGCCCGTACGTGGACGCCGCCCGTCGGGCTGGAATTCCCGTCGATGACATCTTCGTCGCGCTGGAAGCCCACCTCAGCGAGTACGGGTTGGGCTCGGTGAGCGAGACCGCCGACGGCCTGCCACCGCACGCGGCGACGGGCTGCCCGTTCCAGGCCTGGTCGGTGGCCGAACTGCTGCGGGTGAGACGGCCGGGTCGATAGCGCTTTACACGAGCGCAACGAGTGTGTCTCCGCTGGTTATCCCGGCAACGGCAGGATGGGGGTCGATCCCACACGCGGCGGAGACACCGGTTTCGGTGTCGGCCGGCGCGTGCCCGGAGACAACTCAAGGGGGCCGCGTGTCAGCTGACGCCGAAGTGATCGACATCCTGCCCGCCCGGCACCAGAGGGTGCTCATGCTGTCCTGGGAGTACCCGCCGGTCCTCGTCGGCGGCCTCGGCCGGCACGTGCACGCCCTCTCCGTCGCCCTCGCCGCCGCCCGCCACGACGTCACAGTCGTCACCCGCCACGCCGACGGCGCCCCACTCGAGGAGTACGCCGACGGCGTCCGCATCATCCGCGCCGCCGAAGACCCCGTCACCTTCCCCCTGGCCACCAACAGCCTCCTCGCCTGGACCATGGCCTTCAACCACACCCTCACCCGCGCCGCCCTGCGCGCCACCGAAGCCGGCACCTACGACGTCATCCACGCCCACGACTGGCTCGTCGCCCACACCGCCGTCACCCTCGCCGAGCACCTGGCCCTGCCCCTGGTCACCACCATCCACGCCACCGAGGCCGGCCGGCACCAGGGCTGGCTCCCCGAGGAGATGAACCGCACCATCCACGGCGTCGAGCACTGGCTCAGCAACTCCTCGACCCGGGTGATCGCCTGCTCCGGGTACATGCGCGACCAGGTCGCCACCCTCTTCGAGGTGCCGACCGGGCAGATCGACGTGGTGCCCAACGGGGTCGACGACCGTGCCTGGCGGGCCCGGCCGCGGGCGGTCGCCTCGGCCCGGGCCCGGTTCGCCGCCGACGGCCCGCTGGTCGGCTACGCCGGCCGGCTGGTCTACGAGAAGGGCGTGCAGCACCTGGTGCACGCCGTGCCGCGCCTGCGGGAGCGGCACCCCGGGCTGCGGGTGGTGATCGCCGGCGACGGGCCGTACCGCCATGAACTGGAGGAGGAGACCCGCCGGCTCGCGCTCGGGTCCACCGTCCGGTTCACCGGCTTCCTGGACACCACCCAGCTCCCCGCGATGCTGGGCGCGACCGACGCGACAGTCGTGCCCAGCCTCTACGAGCCGTTCGGCATGGTGGCCCTCGAGGCGGCGGCCGCCGGGGCGCCGCTCGCGGTCGCGGCCACCGGCGGGCTCGCCGAGATCGTCGAGCCGGGCGTCACCGGGGTGACCTTCCCGCACAGCGACCCGGAGGCGCTCGCCGGAGCCGTCGACCGGCTCGTCGGCGACGAGGTCTTCGCCCGGCGGGTCGCGCGGGAGGCCCGGAGCATGGTCGGCCGTCGCTACAGCTGGGCCGCCATCGCCGACCGCACCGCGAGCAGCTACCTGGCCGCGCGCCGCGAACACCTGCCGCTCCAGGGCCGCCGCGCCACCACCCGGCTCGGCACGCCCCGGCCACGCATCACCATCCCCGAGGGAAACCTGCTCGCCGCAGGCGGCGCGGCCTGCTGACCGGAGCGTACGACCGATAGGCCGGCTCCGATCCGCTCGCCACGGTGTACTCCGGACAGCCGCGGGAAGGAGCGGGCAGCAGGTGCTGATCGGCGGTCGGTACCGGCTGCTCGGCGAGGTCGGCCGCGAGGGCATGGGCCGGGTGTGGCGTGCCCACGACGAGGTGCTGCACCGCGACGTCAAACCGCGGAACGTGCTCGTCGCGCACGACGGGCGGGTGATGCTCACCGACTTCGGGCTCGCCGTCTTCGACGGTGACGGGTCGATGACCCGCGCCGGTCTGGTGCTCGGCTCACCGCAGTACGTCGCTCCGGAGCGCGCCGCCGAGGGACGCTCCAGCGTCGCGGCGGACCTCTGGTCGCTGGGCGCGACCCTGCACGCCACCGTCGAGGGGCGCGCCCCGTACGCCAGGGACACGGCGATGGCGACGCTGACCGCGCTGGCGACCGCGCCACCGGACCCGGCACCGCACGCCGGGCCGCTCGCGCCGGTGCTGGCCGGGCTGCTCCGCAGACGGTGCCACGGCGTGGGAGTGCCGGTGGGACGCGCCGTACGGCGCGCGGCTGCACGCCGCCCGCCACGCTGACCGATTCCGGCGACTGAGGAAAACCGCCCATGGTGGCTAAGGTGTAACCGGGGGTGACCGAGGGGGACGCGAGTGTGCGGCAGCTGCTGATCGCGGGCCGGTACCGGCTGGTCGACCTGGTCGGCACCGGCGGGATGGGCCGAGTCTGGCAGGCCCGTGACGAGATGCTGCACCGCGACGTGGCGGTCAAGGAAATCGTGCCGCCGGCCTGGCTCGCCGAGGCCGAACGTGAGGACCTGCGCCGGCGTACGCTGCGCGAGGCGCGCACCGCCGCCCGGCTCAACCACCCGAACGTCGTCCGGATCTACGACGTCGTGCACGACCGGGAGAGCCCCTGGATCGTGATGGAGTACGTGCGGTCCCGCTCGGTGGAGCAACTGCTCGCCGCCGACGGTCCCCTGAGTCCGGCGACGACGGCCCGGATCGGCCTGGCGGTGCTGGCCGCGCTGCGCGCCGCGCACTCCGCCGGGGTGCTGCACCGTGACGTCAAGCCACACAACGTGCTGGTCGCCGAGGACGGCCGGGTGGTGTTGACCGACTTCGGTCTGGCCACGTTCACCGGTGGGGACGCGGCCATGACCGGCCCCGGCATGATCCTCGGCTCGCCGCACTTCGTGGCGCCCGAACGCGCCCGCGACGGGGTGTCCGACCCGCGTACCGACCTCTGGTCGCTCGGCGCCACGCTCTACGCGGCGGTCGAGGGCCGCCCCCCGTACGCACGGGACAGCGCGATGGCGACGCTGACCGCGCTGGCCACCGAGCCGCCGGACCCGATGCGCCGGGCCGGTCCGTTGCGCCCGGTCCTCACCGGCCTGCTCCAGCGCGACCCGTGGCGACGGCTGACCGCCACCGAGGCTGAGCCGCTGCTGCGCGCCGCCGCGGCCGCCCCGCCGCAGCCGACCGATCCGCCGCGACCGCCGGAATCCGCCGCCACGTCCGTGGAGACCGCCCCGGAGCCACCGGGCTCGGCGGACGCGCCGCCCTCACCTCCACCGGCGCGGTTCGCACGTTCCGGCCGGGGCGCGCAGCCGGGTCGGCCGGGCGTCGCAGCGGAGGCCGGGGCCGGCCGCGGACGACGTGTCGCACTCGCCTCGGCCGCGGCGACGGTCGTGCTGCTGGCCACTGTCGGAGTCGTCCTGGCCCTCGCCGACCGGAAGGAGCGGCAGGCCGAGCCGTCGGGCGGCGGAGCCGCCGCCAGCCCCACCGCCCCGGCAGCCGCCTTCGCCTGTGCCGTCGCCCCACCGCAGGCGGCCCGCCCTGTCCCGTCGGTGCCACCGCCGTCCGGCGCCCGCTTCCGCCTCGTACCCGGCTGGACCTGGCACACCGACCCGGCCGGGTTCCGGATCGCCGCCCCGGTCGACTGGCTGCACTGGACCGAGGACGCGGTCACCTGCTTCCGGGAGCCCGGCGGCACGCGGGTTCTCAGCGTCGAGTGGAGCGCGGCCCGCGCCGACCCGACCCGCTGGTGGCAGCGCGAGGAGCAACGGCTCACCGGAGGCGGGTCGCTGCCGGGCTACCGCCGGATCGACCTCTCCTCGATGGACATCTTCGCGGGCGGGGCGATCTGGGAGTGCGTCTGGCTCAACGCGGCCGGCGAGCGGATGCACACGGCGCGGCTGCTCGCGAACACCTCCGCCGACCGCGCGTACACCGTCTCATGGTTGACAAAAGAGTTCGACTGGCAGGTCAACGCGACATACTTCGCGATGATCCGGCAGAGCTTCACACCCACCGCATGACCCTTCCTCTGTGGACGGACGGGGGGCTGACGTACGGCCCGGGCCGTTGACTAAAGTGATCTCGCTCTGGCGCTCAAGAACCCTGGGGAGGGTGAGCCGACATGATGGGTCCCTCACACGCGCTGTCGGGCGCGACGGTGTGGCTGGCCGGGTCCTGGGCGCTGGACCAGTTCGCCGACTACCACCAGTCGCCGCTCGCGCTCGCCGTCGGCACCGCCGTCTGCGCGGGTGGCGCGCTCTTCCCGGACCTCGACCTCTCCGGCAAGGTGACGAGCAATCAGGGTGGCGCCACGGTGGCCCGCACCTTCGGCGTGGTCAGCCTCTTCTTCGCCGAGGTGATGGAGAAGATCTCCCTCGGCGTCTACTACGCGACGAAGCTCAGCCGGGACCCGAAGCGCAACAACGGGCACCGGACGCTGACCCACACCATCCCGTTCACGGTGCTGGTCGGTTGGGGCACCACCGCGCTCTGCGCCGCGTACGGCAAGTGGGCCGTCATCGGCGTCCTCTTCTTCACCATCGGTCTGGCCCTGCGCGGCCTCTTCGACAGGTGGGCGGAGCGAGCCGGTTGGGTGATCGTCACCCTCGTGTCGCTGGCGGCGGCCTGGTTCACCTACGCCAACCTGCCGGGCGGTCGGGGCTACCCGCTGATCGGCGTGGCGCTCGGCGTGGGCTGCTTCGTGCACATCCTCGGCGACATGATCACCCGCGCCGGGGTGCCGATCCTCTGGCCCATCCCGATCAAGCGTCGGATGTGGACCATGATCGGCCTGCCCAACAAGATCGCGCTGCGTACCGGCAGCAAGGCCGAGACGGTCGTGCTCCGGGTGGTGATGACCGTCGTCGCGCTGCTCGCCGCGACCGGGCTGGTGGCCCGCCCGGTGCTGCAGCGGTTCGACATCGAGATTTGACCGGTCCCGGCTCCCCGCCGCCCCGCTCCGTGACCACGGGCCGGGCGGCGGACTCGGCTCCGGCGGATTCGCGCGGCGACGAGCAGGTCACGCCGGAGATCGTCGCCGACGACGAAGGTGTTCCCGCGTTCTGGCGCGCGCTCGGCCTGCCCGGCCTCGCCGACGTGCACGTGCACTTCCTGCCGCCGCGGCTGCTGCGCCGCGTCTGGGCGTACTTCGACGCGGCCGGGCCACTGGTCGGCACCGAATGGCCGATCCGCTACCGGTGGGGCGACGCCGAGCGGGTCGCGCATCTGCGCCGGCTCGGGGTGCGGGCGTTCAGCGCGCTGGCGTACGCGCACCGGCCGGGGATGGCCGCCGACCTGAACCGCTGGACCCTCGACTTCGCCCGGGAAACGCCGGGCTGCCTGCCCTCCGCTACCTTCTTCCCCGAGCCGGACGCCGCCCGCTACGCCGAGGAGGCGTTGACGGCCGGCGCCCGGGTGTTCAAGGTGCACGTCCAGGTCGGAGGATTCGCGCCCACCGACCCCGCGCTCGACAGCGTATGGGGGCTGCTCGCCGAGGCCGGCGTACCGGTGGTGGTGCACGCCGGGCACGCCCCGGTGGGCACCACGCACACCGGGCCGGAGCCGTTCGCCGCCCTGCTCGCGCGGCACCCGGCGCTGACCGCGGTGGTGGCGCATCTCGGCGCACCCGACTATCGGGCCTTCCTCGACCTCGCCACGGCGTACGAACGGGTCCGGCTGGACACCACGATGGCGTTCACCCCGTTCTTCGACCGATTCGTGCCGTTCCCGGCCGAGGAGCTGCCCCGGCTCCGGGAGCTGGGGCTCGGCGGCAAGGTGCTGCTCGGCAGCGACTTCCCGAACATCCCCTACCCGTACGCCGAGCAGCTGGCCGGGCTGGCCCGGCTCGACCTGGGCGACGACTGGCTGCGCGCCGTCTGCTGGGGCAACGCCGCCGCCCTCTTCGGCCTGGACTGAGCCCCCGCCCGGCCGCCGACACGGCCCACTGGTGATCCGCTCTGGGACAATGACATGCATGACTGCCGCACGGGGACTGTTCCTCATCGTGACCCTGGGCGTGATCACGATGGTCGGGGCGGTCCTCGCGAACTGGATCCCACGTCCGGCGACGCTGCGGACCCGTTGGGTACTGGCCGCCCTGGCCGGGGTGGTGCTGGTGAGCGCGCTCCTCGGTCTGGTGGCGGAGGGGAGGCAGCAGGCGCTCAACCGGCGGCCGCTGGCGGACTGGGTATCGGACGTGAACGACCGCTGCGCGGCCCACCGACAGCGGACGGACGCCGCCGTCGAGCGCGACCACGCGGCGCGGTCCCAACCGGAGCGGCTCTCCGCCTTGCAGGACCTGGAAGCTGCTCATTCCGACCTGTACAAGGAGGTCAGCGGCCTCGAACTGCCGTCGGATCCGGACGACCGGGACAGGGCGGACAAATGGCTCGACGTGTACGGGGTCCGGCTCGACCGGTTGACAGCCTTTGTGGAACAGCTGCGAGACCTCCTGGAGAAGCCCGGGATGGAAGACGCGACCAGCCTGGATCGGACGGCACAGTCGTACGTCGAGGCGACCACGACCGCGGGGCGCGTGAACGGGACCCTCGGCATCTCGTGTCCTTGACCCCGTGACCGCCGTCAGGAGCTGGTGAGGATGACGAGTTGCCGGGTGGCCCGGGTCATCGCGACGTAGCGGTCGACCGCACCCTGGATGCCCTCCCCGAACTCGTCCGGGTCGACGAGGACGACCAGGTCGAACTCGAGCCCCTTCGACAGCTCCGGGGTCAGCGACCGGACCCGGGGCGTCCCCCGGAACGTGGGATCGCCGATGACGCAGGCGACGCCGTCGCTCCGCCCGGCGAGCCAGGTGTCGAGGATCGAGCCCAGGTCGGCGGTGGACCCGTGTACGACGGGTACGACGCCGCTGCGGACGGAGGTCGGCACGTTGGCGTCCGGGAGCACGGCCCGGATGACCGGCTCGGCCTCCGCCATCACCTCTCGCGGCGTCCGGTAGTTGATGCCGAGCGAGGCCAGGTTGATCCGGTCCAGCCCGACCCGCTCGAGCCGCTGCCGCCAGGACTCGGTGAAGCCGTGTCGGGCCTGGGCGCGGTCCCCGACGATGGTGAAGCTTCGGGACGGGCAGCGCAGCAGCAGCATCTGCCACTGCGCGTCGGTCAGCTCCTGCGCCTCGTCCACGACGATGTGCGCGAACGGGCCGGCGAGCCGGTCCGGTTCGGTGCCGGGCAGCGCGGCCTCGTCGATCAGCGCATCCTGGAGATCCAGTTGGCGCAGGCTCGACAGCACGCCTTCGCCGTCGTCGTAGGTGTGGGCCTCGATCAGCTCCTCGACGACCAGGGCCCGGCGCTGCCGCTCGGCGGCGACCGCGGCGTCGTGCCGACGCTGACGCGCGGACGCCTCGGCGTCGCCGAGCCGCTGCCGGGCCGCGTCGAGGAACGGCAGGTCGGCGACCGTCCAGTCCTGGGCGTTCTCGCGCTGGAGCGTGCGGACCTCGTCGGCGCTGAGCCAGGGGGCGCATCTGCGCAGGTAGGCGGGGACCGACCAGAGGTCTCCGACGAGTTCGGCCGGGTCGAGCAGCGGCCAGGCGCGGTGGAACGCCGCCCGCAGCTCACGGTCGCGCAGCAGCGACCGGCGGACCAGCTCCTCCGGCTCGTCGCCGTCGTACCGGTCCAGCAGGATGGTGAGCAGTTCCGCCCAGATCTCGTCGCGCGCCTCGTTGTGCGGGGTGCCGGGTCCGGGTGCCTGGAACGCCTGGGCCCAGTCGTCGGCGGTCAGCCGGAGGTCGGCGTCGCCGGTCGTGACCGTCATCCCCTTGATCGGCGGCTCCTCGTAGAACCGGACGGCCGCCTCGACCGCCTTCACGAGGTCGGCGGAGGACTTGAGGCGGGCCACCTCCGGGTCACTCTCGGCGGTCGCCGCGGCTCCCTCCGGCACGAGGTCACGGAGGGTGCAGGTCTGCACGTCCTCCTCGCCGAGGTTGGGCAGGACGTCGGCGACGTAGGCCAGGTAGGGCTGGTGCGGGCCGACGAAGAGGACCCCTCCCCGGCGGTGACCGAGCCGGGGATCGGAGTAGCGCAGGTAGGCGGTGCGGTGCAGGGCCACCACTGTCTTCCCCGTGCCCGGGCCACCGTCGACCACGAGCGTGCCGCTCGAACCGGCGCGGATGATGGCGTCCTGGTCGGCCTGGATCGTGCCGAGCACGTCCCGCATCCGGTTCGACCGGCTGCCGCCCAGGCTGGCGATGAAGGCCGACTGGTCGTCGAGCGCGGCGGCGTGCCCCTCGAACCCGTCCGGGGTGAACACCTCGTCCCAGTAGTCGGTGATCCGGCCGTGGCTCCAGCGGTACCTGCGGCGACTCACCAGCCCCATCGGGTTGGCGTGGGTCGCCCCGAAGAACGGTTCGGCGGCGGGAGAGCGCCAGTCGAGCAGGAGCCGGCGACCCGAGCTGTCCGTGAGGCCGTGTCGTCCGATGTAGACGGGCTCGGGGTCGTCCGCGCCGACCATGTGCCCGAGGCACAGGTCCAGTCCGAACCGACGCAGGGCCCGCAGGCGGGCGGTCAACCGGCGAACCTCCTGGTCTCGGTCGGACGCCTGCCGACCCTTGCCGGCCGGCGCCCGGCGCGCGGCGTCGAGGCGCTCGGACAGGTCGGCGAGCACCTGCGCGAGGCTCTCCCCCAGCGCCGCGAAGTGCTGCTCGTCACGTGCGGTCAACGTCGGGTCAGCCTTTGCCGAGAGGCGGTCGGGAAGGTCGAATACGCCGGCAGTTCGCGAATTCAATGTCATCAGTCCGATCTGGGTCGCTCACCGCTCGTCGCGCGCGGCGAGGCATCCGCGCCGCGTTTCCGCAGGTCCTGGTACCGGGCAGCGATTCTGCGGCACGACCCGGGTCTTGCCGCAAGCCCCCCGGTGCGCTATATGTTGAAAGTGGCGGGGAGCAGACCCGCCTTTTTCTCTCTCACTTCCCGCTTCGGATGAGGCTTCCGCATTGGCCGGACGGACCTCGGCGGTGTTCAGGCGTCCGGCACCGTGGGCCGACCGGCAGCCGAGGGCGCGAGCCGATCGCCGCCTGCCCGCCCGGACCGGACGATCACATGCGGCCCTCGAACTCCTCGCCGGTGGCCACCGACCGGGTGACCATCGCGATCCGCTGGCACTCACGGGAAACCCGCTCGCTCCGCACCGTGGCCGACTGCTACCTTAGGGGCCCTAAGTAATTTCTTAATTCGGGAAAGAGGCGGCGTGCCACGGCAGGGTTTGACCAGCGAGCGCGTCTCGGCCGCGGCGGCCGAACTGGCGGACAGCGTCGGCCTGTCGCGGCTGACCGTCGCGGCGGTCGCGCGGCACTTCGGGGTCACGGACGCCGCCCTCTACACGCACGTGCGCAGCCGTGACGCGCTGGTCGAGCAGGTCGCGGTACGGGCCGCCGCCGCGTTCGCCGACCGGCTCGCGCTCGCCGTGGCCGGCCGGTCCGGCCGCCAGGCCCTGGCGGCGTTCGGCGATGCCTGGCGCGCCTTCGCGCGATCCCACCCCGGGCAGTACGCCGCCACCCAATTGCCGTTGCCGCCCGCGGTCGGCACGAATTCGGCAGGCCATCTCCGCCTCATCGAACTGAGCTACGCGATGCTGCGCGGGTACGGGCTCGACGAGCCGGAGCTGACCGACGCCATTCGTTTCGTCCGCAGCACCATCCACGGTTTCGCGAGCCTCGAAATCACCGAGGGATTCGGCCACCCCCGCGATGTCGATGTCTCGTGGAGCAGCATCACCGACGCGATGCACCAGACCTTGCGTAACTGGCCGACCAGAAACAGGGAGTGACAGTGACAACCCCCGAGAGCCACGATCAACACGTCCGGTCAGCGGACGGCACGCGCCTGGTGGTGCGGCGTACGGGCACCGGTGACCCGGTCGTCCTGGTGCACGGGTCGGGAGGTGGCCTGCATTCCTGGGCCGCGGTCGCCGACCTGCTCGCCCCGGACCACGAGGTGTGGCTGCCGGCCCGGCGCGGATACGGGCCGAGCGAGGCTCCGCCCGGGACCAAGTCCTTCGCGGACGACGTCGCCGACCTGACGGCGGTGATCCGGACGGCGAGCGGGCCCACGGGCAGGCCGGTGCACCTCGTCGGCGCCTCCTACGGAGCGACCGCCGCGCTGCACACCGCATCGGCGGCGCCGGGCCGGCTGCGTTCACTCGCCCTCTTCGAGCCTCCGCTCTTCGCGGCCGGGCCGGAGACCGCGCCTCTGCGCGACCGGTACCGCGCGGCCTTCGAGCGCGACGACCCGCGCGCGATGGCCGCGACGCTCAACGAGGTGACCCGGGCCCCGGCCGCGCTCGTCGCGGCTCTCGCCGCCGCGATGGGCGACCAGACCCCCGACCCGGTCGAGGCGAAGCGGTCGGCGGTCGGCTGGCTGCACGATCTCGAAGCGCTCGCCGAGGACAGCACGGAGGTCGGACGCTGGTCGACGGTGGCCGTGCCGACGCTCCTGCTGCAGGGTGCCGACACCTGGGAGCCGATGCCCACCACGATGAACGCCCTCGCGGAGGTGATTCCGCAGGCGCGCCGGGTCATCTGGCCGGGGCAGTCGCACTTCGTGACCAGGACGGCGCCCGACCTCGTGGCGGACGCCCTGCGGCAGTTCTTCGCCGACCTTCCGGCGTAACCGGACACCTTCCGGCGGCGGGACAGGAGGCGGTGTCCCGCCGCCGCGGACGCCGGACCCGGTCGGTCGACCACCCGACCGGCCGCCCTCCCCGGCCGGCGGCCCGGGGACCCGGGCAGGTCACGGCGGGAAAACAACTATTGACGGCGCCGTGAACGTGTCCTACGGTTCCGTCGAAACGGTTAGTCGAAACGCTTCGACAACCGCGTGGGAGCGTGACCAAGGGAGGTGCGCCGTGGCAACCATGCATGACGTCGCGCGCCTCGCCCGGGTCTCGGTCAGCACCGTCTCGTACGTGCTGACCGGAGCGCGCCCCATCTCCCAGGCCACCCGCGACAAGGTGCTCGCGGCCATGGCGACGCTCGACTACCAGCCCAACGCCATGGCGCGCGGCCTGGCCAGCCGGCGCAGCCGGATCGTCGGCCTGCTGATGCCGATGGACGAGCGCGGGCTGGGAGCCACCGAGACTGCCTTCGTGACCGGCGCGGCCGCCGCCGCCAGCGCCGCCGGCTACCACCTGATCCTCTCCCCCGTCGGCGACCTCGACGACCTGCGCCGCCTGGCGAGCCAGCGGATGCTCGACGGCGCCGTGCTGATGGAGGTGCAGGTCGAGGACGAACGGGTCGGCGCGCTCCAGGAGGCCGGCGTGCCGCTGGTGCTGATCGGCCGTACCGGCGACACCACCGGCCTCTCGTACGTCGACATCGACTTCGACCAGACCGTCCGGGAGGCCGTCGCGCACCTGGTCGACCTCGGGCACCGCCGCATCGTCTACGTGAACCACTCGGCGGCGGCCATCACGGCCGGCTACGGGCCGGCCGTACGCACCCGCGACGCCTTCGTCGCCGCGATGAGCGGACACGGTCTGGAACCGGTGATGATCCCGGCGGAGGACAGCGCGGCCGGCGGGCGCGCGGCCCTGACCGCGGCCCTCGCGCAGGCGCCCGACCTGACCGCCGTACTGGTCATGAACGAGAACGCGATCTTCGGGATCCTCGGCGGACTGACCGACCGGGGCCTCGCGGTCCCGCGCGACGTCTCGGTGGTCTCGATGGTGACCTCGACCCAGGTCGCCGAGCTGGCCACCCCGGCGCTGACCGCGATGACCTCCCCCGGCTCGGCGCTGGGACGGATCGCGGTGGAGGCGCTG
Source organism: Micromonospora sp. 15K316 (assembly GCF_004348525.1). Classification (GTDB taxonomy): domain Bacteria; phylum Actinomycetota; class Actinomycetes; order Mycobacteriales; family Micromonosporaceae; genus Micromonospora. The sequence goes on from NZ_SMKG01000002.1 coordinate 137,642, forward strand.
CTGCGGCACGTGACCGGCACGGGCGACGACAACCACCAGCAGCTGCTGCCGTGCGCGCTGGAGGTCCGGGGCTCGACCGGCCCAGCCGCACGGATGGTCGCCGTGAGCGCCGGCGACCGCGACGACCCGACCGGCTCCGGCCCACCGGGGAGCTGACACACGTCGGCCCGCCGCCGCGCTGCCACGCGACGACGGGCCAGGTAAGTACCGGCACGATACTCACCAGGAGGATAGCAATGAGGCAATTCCGTAGGGTGATCGCCGCAGTGGCGCTGGCCGCCACGGCGGCCACGACTCTCGCCGCGTGCGGCAGCGACGAGGGGGGCGACGGCGGCGACGCCAAGACCCTCAAGCTCTGGCACTACGAGAGCGAGAACAGCGCGATGGGGATCGCCTGGGACCGCGCGATCCAGATCTTCAAGGACGAGCACCCGGGTGTCGAGGTGCAGTTCGAGCGCAAGGCGTTCGAGCAGATCCAGCAGAACGCCGGCATGATCATCAACTCGTCCGAGGGCCCGGACCTGATGGAGTACAACAAGGGCAACGCCACCGCGGGCCTGCTCTCCTCCCAGGGGCTGCTCACCGACCTGAGCGAGGAGGCGACCAAGCGCGGCTGGGACAAGGAGCTCAGCCCCAGCCTGCAGACCACCGCCCGCTACAGCGACAAGGGCGTGATGGGCTCGGGCAACTGGTACGGCGTGCCGAACTACGGCGAGTACGTCATGGTCTATTTCAACAAGGACCTCTTCGACAAGTACGGCGTCAAGGTGCCGACGACGCTCGCCGAGATGACCACGGCGATGGACACCTTCGTCGGCAAGGGCGTCACCCCGCTGGCCGAGGCGGGCGCCGAGTACCCGGCCGGCCAGCTCTTCTACCAGCTGGCGCTCGCCAAGGCCGACCGGAAGTTCGTCGACGACTACCAGCTCTACAAGAACCCGGTGGACTTCAAGGCCGACCCGCTGAAGTACGGCGCGGAGACCTTCGCCGACTGGGTGAACAAGGGCTACGTCGCCAAGGACTCCGCCAGCCTCAAGGCCGAGGACATGGGCACCGCGTTCATCTCCGGCAAGGCCCCGATGATCGTCTCCGGCAGCTGGTGGTACGGCCGGTTCAAGGACGAGATCAAGTTCAACTGGGACTCCTTCCTCTTCCCCGGTAACACGTTCCACGCGGGCTCCTCGGGCAACCTCTGGGTGGTCCCGACCAACAGCAAGGCCAAGAGCCTCGCGTACGACTTCATCGACATCACCCTGCGGCCGGAGATCCAGGAGCTGATCGGCAACAACGGCGGCGTGCCGGTCGCCGCCGACCCGTCGAAGATCACCGACCCGAAGAACAAGAAGCTGATCGAGAACTTCAACGTGATCAGCCAGCAGGACGGCCTGGCCTTCTACCCGGACTGGCCGGTGCCCGGCTACTACGACGTGCTGGTGTCCGGATTCCAGGGTCTGATCAACGGGTCCAAGAAGCCCGACCAGGTACTCGACACGATCGCCAAGCCGTACGCCGACGGCGTCAAGGAGATCACCGGCAAGTGAGACGGCGAGGGGTGGGCGGGCCCGGCACGACCGGTCCGCCCACCCCGCCGGGAAGGATCTCCCATGGCACTCTCCGAGACCGTGGCCGGCCCGGAACGGCCCGCCACCTCCACCGAACCCACCCCGACCGGCCGGAAACGCCGTAGCGGCAACGCCGGGTACTGGCTCTACCTGCTGCCCGGCGCGGTGCTCTTCGTCCTCGTCATCGGCGCGCCCCTGGTCGGCACCCTCTACCTCTCGCTGACCAAGTGGTCCGGCGTCGGCGACCCCACCTTCATCGGCCTGGACAACTACCGCAACCTGCTCCAGGACGAGATCTTCTGGACGTCGTTCAAGAACACCCTCGCGATGATCGTCGCGATGGTCGTGGTGCCGACCCTGCTGGGGCTGGTGCTCGCCGCCGCGCTCTTCGACGTCATCGGCCGGAAGTTCAAGCCGCGCACCGCCGCGGCCCTGCGCGCCGCCTTCTACCTGCCGCAGGTGCTGCCGGTCGTGGTGGCCGGCATCGTCTGGGGTTGGATCCTGCGCCCCGACGGCGCGTTCAACAGCCTGCTCGACGCGATCGGCCTCGGCGCGCTGCGCCACGACTGGCTCGGCGACCCGAACACCGCCATGCCCAGCGTGATGGCGGTGATGATCTGGGTGCAGATCGGCTACCCGGTGGTCGTCTTCATGGCGGCGCTGCAACGGGTCGACCCCGAGCTGTACGAGGCCGCCGAGGTCGACGGCGCCAACTGGTTCCGGCGGTTCCGGGCCATCACCCTGGCACAGATCCGGCCGGAGACCTTCGTGGTGGCGCTGACCTGCACCATCGCGGCGCTGAAGGTGTTCGGCCCGGTGTTCGCGCTGACCCGGGGCGGGCCGGAGAACACGACGAACGTGCCGTCGTACTTCGCCTACTACACGTTCTTCAAGAAGCTCCAGGTCGGCTACGGCTCCGCGATCTCCACAGTGCTCACCCTGATCATCATCGTGGTGGCCGTGGTCTTCATCTGGTTGCAGTACCGCAACGAGCGCCAGGACCGGGGGGTCTGACATGACAGTCACTCTCACACCGGCCGAGAACGCGGTGACCCCGCGCCGGCCGCAGCCGGTCCGCGACCGGCACCACCGCGGCGCGAGCCGCTGGATCGTCCTCGTCCTGGTCACCCTCGGCGCGCTCGCCATGCTGGTGCCTTTCGTGTTCATGCTGCTCAACGCCTTCAAGTCGCCCGGTGACTACTCGACGGGCGGCCCGCTGAGCTGGCCGACGGAGTTCTACACCAAGGGCCTGCGGAACTACTGGACCCAGGTCGACTTCCCGCTGAAGCTGTGGAACTCGGCGCTCATCGCCGGCTCCGTCGCGGTGCTCGGCGTGATCGTGTCGCTGCTCAACGCGTACGCCCTGGGCATCGGCCGGGTCCGCGGCCGGCTCTGGATCGTGGGGCTCTTCCTGCTGGCCAACATGCTGCCGCAGGAGTCGCTGATCTACCCGCTCTACTACGTGGCGAAGCAGATCGGCCTCTACAACACCCAGCTCTCGGTGATCATCATCTTCACCGTCATCCAGAGCGCGTTCGGCACCTACCTGCTCGCCTCGGTGCTCGGCACCTTCCCCCGCTCGCTGCTCGAGGCGGCGGCCCTGGACGGCGCGGGCAAGTGGCGGATCCTCTGGCGGGTGGTCTTCCCCAACCTGCGGCCGACCCTCGCGGTGCTGCTCATCTTCTTCTTCATCTGGACCTGGAACGAGTTCCTGATCCCGCTGGTCATGCTCATCGACAACTCCACGCAGACCATCCCGGTCGCGCTGGCCTCGTTGCAGGGCGACCGGCTCATGGACGCCCCGACCACCAACGCGGGCGCGCTGATCAGCCTGGTCCCGGCCATCCTCTTCTTCCTCATCTTCCAGCGCACCCTCTCGCGCGGCATCACGGCAGGAGCCGAGAAGTGAAGTTCACCGACGGGTACTGGCAACTGCGACCGGGGGTCACGGTGCTGCGCCCCGGCGCGGTGGAGTCGGTCGAGCCGGAGGAGCGCGGCCTCACCGTCTTCGCCCCCACCGGCCGGATCACCGGCCGCGGCGACACCCTCAACCGCCCGGTCGTCACCGTGCGGTTCTTCTCCCCCGCCGACGGGGTCATCGGCGTCACCATCGCCCACCACCTCGGCGAGTCACCGAAGCTGCCCCGGTTCGAGCTGGCCGCCGGTGACGACCACCCGGTCAAGGTCGACGTCACCGGGCTCAGCGCCACGGTGACCAGCGGCGACCTGACCGCCCGCATCGCGCTGGTGGACGGCTGGCGGGTCGACTTCCTGCACGGCGACCGGCTGCTGACGTCCTCCACCGAGCGCAGCATCGGCGCCGTCACCGACGCCGACGGGCGGGAGTACGTGCACGAGCGGCTCGGGCTCGACGTGGGCGAGAACCTCTACGGGCTGGGTGAGCGCTTCGGCACGTTCGTCAAGAACGGCCAGGTCGTCGACGTCTGGAACGCCGACGGCGGCACCGCCAGCGAGCAGGCGTACAAGAACGTGCCGTTCTACCTCAGCACCCGCGGCTACGGCGTCTTCGTCGACCATCCGGAGCACGTGTCGTTCGAGATCGGCTCGGAGGTGGTGTCGCAGACGCAGTTCAGCGTCGAGGGTCAGACGCTCACCTACTACCTGATCGACGGCCCCACCCCGAAGGACGTGCTCCGCCGCTACACGGCGCTGACCGGCCGACCGGCGAAGGTGCCGGCCTGGTCGTACGGGCTGTGGCTCTCGACGTCGTTCACCACGTCGTACGACGAGAAGACCGTCACCGAGTTCATCGACGGGATGGCCGAGCGGGACCTGCCGCTGTCGGTCTTCCACTTCGACTGCTTCTGGATGCGGCAGTTCCACTGGGTCGACTTCGTCTGGGACCCGGCGACCTTCCCGGACCCGGAGGGCATGCTGCGTCGCCTGCACGAGCGCGACCTGAAGGTGTGCGTCTGGATCAACCCGTACATCGCGCAGCGCTCGTACCTCTTCGAGGAGGGTCGCCGCCACGGTTACCTGGTCCGCCGTCCGGACGGGTCGGTCTGGCAGTGGGACAAGTGGCAGGCGGGCATGGCGTTGGTGGACTTCACCAACCCGGACGCGGTCGCCTGGTTCACGGGCAAGCTCAAGGCGCTGCTCGACATGGGCGTCGACTGCTTCAAGACCGACTTCGGCGAGCGCATCCCCACCGACGTGGTCTGGCACGACGGCTCCGACCCGCAGCGGATGCACAACTACTACACCCACCTCTACAACAAGGCGGTCTTCGAGCTGCTGGAGGCCGAGCGCGGGGAGGGCGAGGCGGTCCTCTTCGCCCGGTCGGCCACCGCCGGCGGGCAGCAGTTCCCGGTGCACTGGGGCGGCGACTGCGAGTCGACGTTCGTGGCGATGGCCGAGTCCCTGCGCGGCGGGCTGTCGCTGGCCGCGTCCGGGTTCGGCTACTGGAGTCACGACATCGGCGGCTTCGAGGGCACCCCGGACCCGGCGGTCTTCAAGCGGTGGATCGCGTTCGGGCTGCTCTCCTCGCACTCCCGGCTGCACGGCTCCGGCTCGTACCGGGTGCCGTGGGCGTTCGACGACGAGGCCGTCGACGTGCTGCGGCACTTCACCCGGCTCAAGATGAGCCTGATGCCGTACCTCGCGACCGTCGCCGAGGAGGCGCACCGCGAGGGCGTGCCGATGATGCGCCCGATGGTGCTGGAGTTCCCCGACGACCCGACCGCGGCGTACCTGGACCGGCAGTACATGCTCGGTCCCGACGTCCTGGTGGCGCCGGTGATGAGCGCCGACGGGGAGGTGACCTTCTACGTGCCGGCCGGCACCTGGACCCACCTGGTGACCGGCGAGCAGCTCACCGGACCGGCCTGGTTCACTGAACAGCACGGCTTCGACAGCCTGCCCGTGCTCGCCCGGCCCGGCGCGGTGATCCCGTTCGGGGACCGGACCGACCGGCCGGACTACGAGTGGGCCGACGACGTACGGCTTCGCGTCTTCGCACCCAGCGAGGGGCAGCGGACCCGGGTGCGGGTGCCGTCGCCCGGGACCGGGCCGGGCGCCGAGTTCGAGGTGCGCTACGCGAACGGCGCGGCCGGCGCCGAGCTGGTGGCCGGGGCATCGACGGGATACCACTGCGAGATCCAGGGAGTGCAGCGATGACGGGCTACGTCTTTCCGGAGAGCTTCGTCTGGGGGTCGGCCACGGCCTCGTACCAGATCGAGGGGGCGGCCACCGAGGACGGCCGGGGCCGGTCCATCTGGGACACCTACAGCCACACCCCGGGCCGGACGCTGAACGGCGACACCGGCGACGTGGCCGCCGACCACTACCACCGCTGGCAGGAGGACCTCGGGCACATCGCCGCCCTCGGCCTGGGCGCGTACCGCTTCTCGATCTCGTGGCCGCGTGTGCAGCCGGGCGGCTCCGGCTCGTTCAACCAGGCCGGCATCGACTTCTACTCCCGGCTCGTGGACGGGCTGCTGGAGCGTGGCGTGCGCCCGGTGGCGACCATGTACCACTGGGACCTGCCGCAGGAGCTGGAGGACGCCGGAGGCTGGGCGTCGCGGGAGACGGCGCTGCGCTTCGAGGAGTACGCGGCCGGCATCGTCGGGGCGCTGGGCGACCGGGTGCACACCTGGACGACGTTGAACGAGCCGTGGTGCTCGGCGTACCTGGGCTACGCCTCCGGGGTGCACGCGCCGGGGCGTACCGAGCCGGCGGCGGCGCTGGCCGCGGTGCACCACCTCAACCTCGCGCACGGCCTGGCCGGGCGTGTGGTGCGGGAGGTCGCCCCGGCGGCCGACCTCTCCGTGACGCTGAACCTGCACGTCGTCCGCGCCGCCTCCGACTCCGACGCCGACCGGGACGCGGTACGCCGGATCGACGCGCTGGCGAACCGCGCCTTCCTCGGCCCGATGCTGGACGGGGCGTACCCGGCCGACCTGCTGACCGACACGGCGGCCGTCACCGACTGGTCGTTCGTGCACGACGGCGACGAGAAGCTCATCGCGGTGCCGCTGGACGTGCTCGGGGTCAACTACTACTCCAGCACCCTGGTCCGGGCCTGGGACGGGGTGTCGCCCCGCTCGGACGCGGACGGGCACGGCGCGTCGGAGGCCACGCCGTGGGTGGCCGCCGACGACGTCGACTTCCTGCCGCAGCCCGGCCCGTACACCGCGATGGGCTGGAACATCGACCCGCCGGCCTTCACCGAGCTGCTGCTGCGCCTGCACCGCGAGTACCCGGCCCAGCCGCTGATGATCACCGAGAACGGCGCCGCCTTCGACGACGTGGTGTCGGCCGACGGCACGATCTCCGACGACCGGCGCATCGACTACCTGCGGCGGCACATCGCCGCGGTGGCCGACGCCCGGGCGCAGGGCGCGGACGTGCGCGGCTACTTCGTCTGGTCGCTGCTGGACAACTTCGAGTGGGGCTACGGCTACGACCGCCGGTTCGGCATCATCCGGGTCGATTACGACACCCAGGTCCGGACCTGGAAGCAGAGCGCGCACTGGTACAAGCAGCTCGCCGCCACCGGTCGCCTGGAGCAGGCGACCTCCTGACCGCCCCGCGGGATGCCGTGCGGTGAACGCGGCATCCCGCCCCGGCGGACCCGGCCAACGTGATCGACCCCGGTCCGTGGCGTCGCGAGGCGGCGGCCGGGCCGATCGGGGCCAACACCGGACGGACGGATCGCCGTTGGTCGAAGAAGACCAGGTCGGGGTACGTTCGCGGGGAGCCGGTGTCATCTGGGGGAACAGTGAGCGTGCTGGACGGGATTCTCGAGGGTGTCCGGGCGGACCTGGCGACGCGGCAGAGCGCCGTCTCGCTGGCGGAGCTGAAGGCCCGGGTCGCCGACACGCCGCCGGCCCTGGAGGTGCTCCCCCGGTTCCGCGCACCCGGCGTCTCGATCATCGCGGAGGTCAAGCGGAGCAGCCCCAGCAAGGGCGCGCTCGCCGACATCCCGGACCCGGCGGCGCTCGCGAAGGAGTACGCCGCGGGCGGCGCGGCGGCGATCAGCGTACTGACCGAGCAGCGCCGGTTCGCCGGCTCCCTCGCCGACCTGGACTCCGTCCGCCGGGCCGTGGACGTCCCGATCCTGCGCAAGGACTTCATCGTCACGCCGTACCAGGTGTGGGAGACCCGGGCACACGGGGCGGACCTGGTCCTGCTCATGGTGGTCTCGCTCGACGGCGGGCTCCTCGCCGACCTGCTCGGCCAGGCCCGCGAGCTCGGGCTGACCGCCCTGGTGGAGGCGCACACCGCCGAGGAACTCGCCCGGGCCGCCGAGGCGGGCGCGGACCTGATCGGCGTCAACGCGCGTGACCTGACCACGCTCGAGGTGGACCGCACGGTCTTCAAACAGCTGGCTCCGGCCATCCCCACGGCGGCGGTCGCGGTGGCCGAATCCGGTGTCTCCGGGCCGCAGGACGTCGCGGAGTACCGGCAGTGGGGCGCCGACGTCGTCCTGGTGGGGGAGGCGCTCGTGCGTGCGGGCGATCCGCGTACCGCGGTGCGGGACTTCCTGGCGGCGGCCGCCGACTGACCCCCACCGTCCACTTGAGACAAGCATCACCGGGTTGAACCGGCCGCCCGCCCGGCCCGTGGTCAGCATGTGACGATCTCGCAGCTGCGCCCCGCCGACGACACGATCAGGAGACACCGCGAGTCGGGCGTCTGGCGGGACGGCGGACCACTCGCCGACCTGCGCCGATGGCGCGACGAGACACCGGACGCGGTCGCGCTCGTCCCGTACCGCGACGGCGCGCCGGCAGGGCGGCTCACCTACGCCGAGTACGCCCACTACGTCGAGCGGTTCGCCGGGGCGCTCCACGAGCTCGGCGTGCGGCCCGGCGACGTGGTGGCGATCCAGCTGCCCAACCTCTGGCAGATCAACGCGCTGATGCTGGCCTGCGCCCGGCTCGGTGCGACGATCGCGCCGGTGCTGACCACCATCCGCGCCCGCGAACTGGAACGCATACTGGCCCGGGTCGGCGCCGGCGTCTGCGTGACCGTCGACAGGTGGGCCGGGTACGACCACGCCGCCGCCCTGGCGGAGCTGGCGCCCCGGTTGCCCGCCCTGCGGCACCGGGTGGTGCTCGGGGAGTCGGTGCGGGACGGAGAGGTCGACTTCGTCCGGCACTTCCAGGAGACCCCGTGGGAGCGGCGGCACCCGGTGTCGCTGGACGAGGCGACCGAGGACCCGTACCGGGCCGTACTGGTGCTCTTCACCTCCGGCACGTCGGGCGAGCCGAAGGGCATCCTGCACAGCTTCAACACCATCTACGCCGGCATCTCCGCCATCGTCGCCGAGGAGCGGATCGGCCCGGACGACGTCCTCTTCATCCCGCACGCGTTCGCCTTCGTCGGGGGCGTGCTCTACGGGGTCACCATGCCGCTGCTCGCGGGAGCCGCCTCGGTGGTGCTGGACGCCTGGGACAGGGAGGCGGCGCTGCCACTGCTCGCCGACACGGGCACCACCGCCATGTTCGCGGCGCCGACGTACTTCTTCGACCTGATCGCCGCGGCGCGCGAGCAGTCCCGGCCGCTGCCCGCGCTACGCCTCGCGGTCACCGGAGCCACCACCATCCCGGGCCGGCTCGTCACCGAGACGCCCGGTGTGCTCGGCGTGCCGATGCGCGCGCTGTGGGGAATGACCGAGGTGACGGCCCAGACCTGGACCCGCGCCGACCAGCCGGCGGACTGGGGTACCCGCAGCGACGGCCGACCCGGTCCGGGGCTGGAGGTCGACCTGCGCGCCACGGGTGAGATCACCCGCGAGCGGCCCGCCCGGCTCTTCGTCCGCGGCGCCGGGGTCTGCCTGGCGACGATGGGCCGCGACAGCGGGGAGCTGCGGGTGCTGGCGGAGCAGGACGACGGCTGGTACGACACGGGCGACCTGGCCATCGCCGACGGGGCCGGCGGTATCCGGATCATCGGCCGGGTCGCCGACCGGATCTCCAGTCGCGGTCGAGCCATGATCCCCGTCAACGACGTCGAGACCGAACTGCTCGACCATCCCGGCGTCGGCGACGTGGCCGTGGTCGGTTACCGCGCCGACGACGGGTACGAGGACCCATGCGCCGTGGTCGTCGCCCGGACCACGCCGCCGCCCACCCTGGCCGAGCTGCGCGAGCACCTCACCGGACGCGGCATGACGGACTGGTACCAGCCGACCCGCCTGGAGCTCGTCGACACCTTGCCCCGGAATTCGGCCGGCAAGGTCCGCAAGGAGCTGCTCCGGCGCTGGCTGAACGGGACGGCGGAGCTGACCGAGGGCTGAGCCCGTCGTCCGGACCGGGCGACCTCGTGGCGGTCGGTGCGGGGCGAACCGGCGCCCTGGTTCGTCGTCGGGCAGCGCGCTGCTTGATCGGCCGACGCTAGGAGGGCAGGCGGGCGAACCGGTCGTCGTCGGTGGGAGCGGGCCTCGGCCGCCGGAGCCGCTGGGCCATGCCGCGTACGGCCGCGGCCGTCGCGGCGTGCGCCGCCAGCGGCCCGACGGCGGCGAGCGCGGCCACCAGGCCGGCCAGCACGGCGCCGCCCGCGGAGACGTCGGTGACCAGGGCCGTCACCGCCGCGCAGAGCGCGGCGAGGAGCATCGCGCCGCCGCCGCCGATCAGGGCGCCCACGAACCGTCCCCGGCGACGCGCCGTCGTCTCGGCGATCAGGGCGGCGGGCACCACCAGCACCGGCACCGCGACGAGGCCCAGCATGGCGGCGACCAGCACGAAGATCGGCCCGGCGAGCGGCCCGCCCGGGTCGGCGTTCGTGATCAGGGCGTACCCGAGCAGGCCGAGGTAGCCCACCAGCCCTTCCAGGGTGAACACGAGCCAGGCGACGACGGCTCCGGCGACGTGTCGAGCGATAATTCCCACAACGCACCCCCGTGCCCCTGACGCGGCCGGTCGGCCGGCGCAGAGACGCTATCGCAGCGGCCGGTGACCGTGGGGGGGGCGGTATGGGTCGAACTCAGACGCCGACGCGCTGGGGCGGGACGGTCAGACCGTAGAGCGCCATCAGCTCGGGGGTGTCCACCCGGCTGCCGTCGGCCACCCGGTCACAGGCGATGTCGACGATCTGGTCCTTGTGCGCCAGCAGGTACGGCCGCGCGCCGACGTCGGCGCTGGCCAGCGTCGCGATGCCGGCCCAATGCCGGCGGCCGAAGAGCATCGGGTAGCCGCGCAGCCCGTCGTAGGTGGCGCAGACCAGCACGTCCGGGTACGGCAGGGCGGCGACCCGTCGGACCGCGGCCGAGGTCAGACCCGGCATGTCGACGGGGACGACCACCACCGCCTCGACCAGGTCGTCGTCGATCGCGGCCAGTCCGGCGCGGATGGAGGAGCCCACGCCGGTCCCCCACGCCCGGTTGACCACCACTGTGGCCCCGGTCAGGTCGGCGGTCTCGCGCACCTGGTCGGCCGCGGCGCCCAGCACCACCACGATCCGCTCGCAGCCCGCCTCGGTCATCGTGTCGATCATCCTGTTGACCAGGGGCTTCTCTCCCTGGTGCAGCAGGGCCTCCGGCCCACCGATCCGGCGGCCGCCGCCCGCGGCGATGATCATTCCTGCGATCCGGTTCAGCTGCGCCCCCTCGAGCATGGGACCAGCCGGTCCCGTCCTACGGAGACTGCAACGAGCGCGGCCGACCACGGGTGGCGGGGCAAATAAGAAAAATGGTGCACCCGTTATGCGCAGGACGAGACGGTCAAGGCGG
>NZ_SMKG01000300.1 GCF_004348525.1 Micromonospora sp. 15K316
ACCCCACCCCGCATCGAGGCCGCACTTTCACGGAAAGAGTGGCTGTCCGGGCGCCCGAAGCCACTCTTTCCGTGAAAGTGTTCGCGACGCGGGGTGGCGCGGCGCGAGGGTGGGTCAGCGCAGGGAGGCGCGGGCGGAGAAGGCGATGCTGGCCAGCAGGAAACCCCCGTTGACCAGGGTGAACGCCACCATCACCCAGAGCGTCAGGGCGGGGGCGAGGAGCAGCACCAGCGCGGCCACGAAGATCACCGCACCGTAGTCGCGGACCAGCTTCACGAGGCGTACCGGCAGCGAGGTCGAGGTGACCATGCTCGCCGCGTTCGGGCCGGCCTGCATCACCGAGGTGACCAGGTTGACCATCCAGGTGCCGGCGAACGCCGCGACCAGCCAGGTCGGGCTCTCCGGATACTGCGCCACGGCGGTCGCGGAGAGCGCGGCGACCAGGGCGATCTGGGCCGCCACGTCGGCGAGCACGTCGACCCGGGCACCCGCCGGGCTGCCGGTGCCGGTGACCCGTGCGAGCTGGCCGTCCGCGCAGTCCAGGGCGTACGCCACCTGCCAGCCCACCAGCGCCGCCAGCCCCACCACCCAGGCCGGCACCTCACCGGCGGCCACCCGGCCGGCGAGTGCGACCACGGTGACCGAGGTGGCCAGCCCCAGCACCAGATTCGTGATCGTCAGCGCGGTCGGGCGCAGGCCCAGCCGGTGCGCGGCGACCGCAAACGTGGCGCCCAGCCACTGGCTGATCGATTCACTGAACAGGCCGCCGCCCCGGTTTGTCCGGTGGAAATCGGCGACGGTGGGACGAAACGGCTCAGCCAAGGCGGTCGTGGATTGCACCGGCGTAGTCTGCCAGCCGCGTCCGGACGTCGGAAGGTGACAGCGCCAGATGTTCGAGGATGGTGTACCGGTCTGGCCGGGTACGCGGTGCGAAGATCACCGCCTCGACGAACTGCTCGTCGGTCAGCCCCACCTCGGCGGCGGTGACCGGCAGGTTGTGCCGGGACAGGCAGGAGAGCATCTGCCCGAAGCGGTGCGTGTCCCCCCGCAGCCAGGTGCAGAAGAGCGCGCCCAGCCCGGCCAGCTCACCGTGTGAGGCGGTCCCCGGGAAGAGCGCGTCGACCGCGTGCATGATCTCGTGGCAGCCGCCGCTGCACGGGCGGCTGGTGCCCTCGATCGCCATCGCCAGGCCGCTGGAGATCAGGGCCTCGGCGAGCACGGTGACGAAGGCGTCGTCGCCCATGTCGCCCGGATGGTTGATCACCGCTTCGGCACCGGCCCGGGAGAGCGAGGCGGCGAGCCCGTCGAACGGCTCACCGCGCACCACTCGTGCCAGCTCCCAGTCGGCGAGGGCGCTGATGTTGCTCACCACGTCGCCGATCCCGGCGCGATTGTGCCGCTCCGGACCGCTCTCCACGAAGTCCAGGTCGACGATGACCGCGATCGGTATGTGCACCCCGTAGGAGCCCTTGAGCCCATCGGTGATGAGACTCGCCACCGGGGAGGCGATCCCGTCGTTGGCGAGGCTGGTGGCGACCGAGACCATCGGCAGACCCCGCCGGGTCGCCGCGTACTTGGCCACGTCGATGGTCTTGCCGCCGCCGATGCCGACCACCGCGTCGTACGACCGGGCGCGGAGCTTGCCCTCCAGGTCGTCGGCCGCCTGCAGGGTGCCGCCCGCCACGGTGAACACGTCGGCCGACCCGAGCGTGGGCCGGATCAGCTCGGCGATCCGCTCGCCCTGGCCGGGGCCGACCACGACCGCCACGTCGCCGCCGGCGGAGATCCGCCCGTCGGCCAGGATCGTGGCCAGGTCGGCCACCGCCCCGTGCCGTACGTCGATGTGCAGCGGAGTCAGTACGGACCGGGCTAGTAGCGGCACGCGATCTCCCGGGCGCGGGCCAGGTCGGCGTGGTTGTCGACCTCGACCCAGGAGACGTCCCCGATCGGCGCCGCCCGCACCTCGCCACCCCGGTCGGCGAACTCCTGGTAGCCGTCCTCGTAGTAGAGGTTCGGATCACGCCGCCAGGTCGCCTCCAGCGCGTCGGCGAGGGCGTCGGCCACCTGCGGCTCGATGAGCGTCGCGCCGATGTACTCGCCGTACGCCTCGCCCGGGTCCATCAGCTTGGTGATCCGGGTGAGCTGACCGGCGGCGTCGAAGGTGGTCTTCATCTCCTCGTCGGCCAGCGCCTTGAGGGTGTCCACGGCGAGCAGGATCCCCGCGCCGCGCTCGGCCAGCAGCGTCTTCTCCACGCTCACCGGGTGCACGGTGTCGCCGTTGACCAGCAGCACGCCCTGGCCGAAGTACTCGCGGGCCAGCCAGAGCGAGTAGGCGTTGTTCCACTCCTCGGCCTTGTCGTTGTGCACGAGGGTGAGGCTGACGCCGTACTTCTTCTCGAGGTCGGCCTGCCGCTCCCGGACCGCGTCGGCCGCGTAGCCGACCACGATCACGATGTCGGTGAGCCCCACCTCGGCGAGGTTGCGCAGCGCGATGTCGAGGATGGTGATCTCCCCGTCGACCGGCACGAGGGCCTTGGGCAGTGTGTCGGTGTAGGGGCGCAGCCGGCGCCCCGCCCCGGCGGCGAGCACCATCCCGATCATGCCGGCATCCTCCCTCGTACGACTCCGGTCATCGCTGGAGGATAGCGCCGCGTCCAGGACCGCCTCCGGTCAACCGGGCTTCCCCCGGGTGTTCACCGGGAGAGCGCAGCCGGATCGGCTGTTCAGCCGGGGAGCGCCGCCAGATCGGCGAGGACGGCCAACCGCTCCTGCGCGGTCAGCGCCTCGTACGGGCCGGCGGCCCGGCGGTCGGTCTCCTGCTCGATCGCCAGCCGCTCGGGCCCGGCCGGCAGGGCGGTCACGCTGAGCGCGGTGTGCCCGGCGACGGCCCAGGCGGCGGCGTGCGCGTCGGAGCGGTGGTGGCGGAGCGTGCCGAGCCGGTTGAGCAGCAGCACGCCGGGCGGGGTGCCGTCCGGCTCGTACGGCGGCGCGACCGCCGCGAACGCGGCGCCGGCCGGCTCCGGCTCCTCGGCGGCGAGCGCCAGCGCGTGCGCGAGGAGCCGGCCGAGCGCCTCGACCAGGCGGACCACCCGCTCCTCGTGCCCGGTCCAGAGCTCGGCGGTGACGTCGGCGTGCAGCCGCCAGAGTTCGGCGAGGAACGCCAGCCCACGTTCGGTGGCGGCGAGCCCGCCGTCCGGGCGGCGGTGCAGCATCCCGTACGCGACCTGCTTATCCAGCGCCCGCCGGCACTCGGCCGCGTCCCGGTACCGGGTCACCGCGGTGAACCCGGGGTCGTCGACCGTGCCGCCGGGCTCGGCCAGCCGGGTGCGGAACTCCACCAGGAAACCGGTCGCGGCCGGCCCGCCGTACCGTCGGCTCAGCTCGGTGCCGCGCTCCTGGCCGGCGGCCATCCCGGCGAGGAAGGTCCGGTCGACCGCGGGTGCGACCAGCCCGGCGTACCGGTGCGGCGCCAGCTCGACGGCGTGGCTCACCGACCCATGGCGCGCAGGGCGGCGAAGGCTTCCTCCGCGATCCGGCGGATGAGGCCGTCGTTGACGTCCCGGTGCTCGTCCAGCAGGTCGAGGTCCTCCTCGGCGAGCCACCGGTATTCGGTGTGCTTGCCCGCCTCCAGCCGGGGCCGGTCGAGGTCCCCGTCGACTCGGACCAGCCAGTCGTTCTCGATCCGTTCCAGCCCGTCGTCGCCGACGTAGCGGTACTCACCGACCTGCTGGATCAACCGCGAGACGGTCCAGCCGGTCTCCTCGGTCACCTCCCGGCGCAGCGCCGCCTCGACGTCCTCGCCGTACTCCAGGTGGCCGCCGACCACGTCCCAGCAGTTGGGGAAGAGGCGCCGGCGCGGGGATCGGCGCTGGAAGAACAGCCGGCCATCGTCGTCGACGATCAGGGCGCCGGCGCAGCGCAGGGGCTCGGTGGACACGCCCCGACAGTAGCGAGCCGACCGACATTCCGGCGACGCCGAGGTCTTGTTCGGTCGGCATCGAAGAACCACTATGTCCGTACCGGATGCCACCGTCCCGGAGGGGTGAGGCGTGATGCAGGTACGGGAAGCGATGTCGAGCGAGGTTCTCGTGGTCGGTCCGGAGCACACGCTGCGGCAGGCGGCCCGGATGATGTCGGCTCGCGGGGTCGGCTCGGCGGTGGTGATCGACCCGGACTCCGAGGGCGTCGGGATCATGACCGAGCGGGACGTGCTCAACGCCATCGGCGCCGGGCTCGACTGCGACGTCGAGCGCACCGCCGCCCACCTCACCTGGGACGTGGTCTACGCCGTACCGGAGTGGACGCTGGAGGAGGCGGCGGTGGCCATGGCCCGGGGTGGGTTCCGGCACCTGGTGGTGCTCGACGGCCGCGAGGTCGCCGGGGTGATCTCGGTACGGGACATCATGCGGGTCTGGGCCGCCGGCCGGATGGTGCCGACGGGCTGAGGCGAACCGGGCAGATCGCCGCGGGGCGGGCACAACGGGTCGGTCTGGTGCAGCACGACCCGCTCGCCCTTCCGGCCCGACTTGTTCCGCCGCGGGTCCGGCCCAGGTCACCCGACCCGGTGGCTCAGGATACGGACATCGCCGTGCCGTCGGCGCGCCCGCGGTGGCCGCCCGTACGCTCAACAGCCATGACCGCCGAGCAGCTGATCTCCTTCGCCCGCGGAGCTCCCTCGCTGGACATCGTCGATGTCGAGGGGCTCAAGGCCGCCGCCGTCCGCGCGTTCGACGCCGACCCCGCCGGGATCACGGCGTACGGCACCTCCGTCGGGTACCCGCCCCTGCGCAGGTGGATCGCCGAGAAGCACGGGGTGACGCCGGAGCAGGTGTTGATCACCAACGGCTCGTTGCAGGCCGACGCGTTCCTCTTCGACCACCTGGTTCGCCCAGGTGACGCGGTGGTGGTCGAGCGGCCCACGTACGACCGGACGCTGCTCAACCTGAAGCAGATGGGCAGCGAACTGCACGGCGTCACCATCCAGCCGGACGGCCTGGACACCGCCGAGCTGCGCAAGCTGCTGGAGTCCGGCGTGCGTCCCCGGCTGGCGCACGTCATCCCGAACTACCAGAACCCGGCCGGCGTGACCCTCTCCCTGGAGAAGCGGCACGAGCTGCTGGACCTGGCGGCCGAGTACGGCTTCACCATCTTCGAGGACGACCCGTACGCGGACATTCGGTTCCGGGGCGAGGCGCTGCCGTCGATGCTCTCCCTGGACACCCGCGGCGTGGTGGTGCACGCCTCGAGCTTCACCAAGACGGTCTGCCCCGGCGTCCGGGTCGGCTACCTGGTCGGACCGGCGGACCTGATCACGGCCATCGCGAAGAAGGCGACGAGCCTCTACATCTCGCCCGGCATGGTGGCCCAGGCGATCGTCCACCAGTTCTGCGTCTCCGGCGAGATCGACCGCTCGATCGAGACGGTCCGGGCCGCGCTGGGCGAGCGGGCCCGGGCGCTGGCCGAGTCGCTGCGTCACCACCTTCCCGAGGCGCGGTTCGTGGAGCCGGACGGCGGCTACTTCCTCTGGGTGGAGCTTCCCGAGGACGTCCTGGTCGAGCGCGTCGCCCCGGCCGCCGCCGAGCGCGGCGTGGCGGTGGTCAAGGGCAGCGACTTCGTGCTCGACGGCGGCCGGCACGCGCTGCGGCTGGCATACTCGGCGGTCACCGTCGACAAGATCGATGAGGGTGTCCGCCGGCTGGCGGAAGCCGTGAAGGCCGCCCGCGGGTGATTTCTGTCGGATTCCCGACAGAAGACTCATGCCAGCCGTCCCGGGGCTCCCGCCCGGGCGGCCGGCGGCCCACAATGCTGCGAGCGTCACTCAGGTCGTGTGGCGACGGGCGTCCCGCCGCCTGACCCGGCCGAGCCGGTTCCGGGCACGCACCGACCAGGTCGCACCCGCGACGAGTGACGCGGCCAGCAACACCCTCGCCCCCACAGGGCGCCGGGTGGGCCGGGTCGTCCCCTCACCCCCCTGATGC
>NZ_SMKG01000301.1 GCF_004348525.1 Micromonospora sp. 15K316
CCGCGTCTTGCTTCGGTGGCCCGTGCCGGCGACGTCGACGAAGCCGGCACGGGCTCCAGCCAGACGGCCGGAGACTCAGGGCCGCAGCTCGTCCATGGCCTGCCAGAGGCGGGCCCGGTCGTGCTGCTGCTGCTCGACGTCGGTCGCGGGCCGCCACTCCAGCCGCAGCGGCTCCCGGTCCGGCTTCGGCGCGGTGAGCGCGGAGACGATCAGGACCAGGCCGACGCCGATCAACGCGGCCGCCTGGACGGCGACTCCGGTTCGGGGGCGGGGTGCCGGCTGAGGCCGGGGGTTCCCCGGGTGCGTCGGGCGCGGCCCGGTCGTCGCTGGCGGCTTCACGCCGCGGCCTGCGCGTTCGACGGGAAGAACGTCGCCGGCGGGACGCCGAGCAGTACGGCGATCTGCTCCAGCTCGGCGACGTTGAACGGCACGACGCCGCGGATCCGGCGGGATACGGCTTGCTGGGAGATGCCGAGTCGCACGGCCACCGTGGTCTGCCGTATGTGCTGTCGGTCCATCTCCGCGAGCACCAGCGCGCCGACTGTGGCGGCGGTGTCGCTGGGCGACGAAGTGTTTCGCATGCCGACGTTTCTACCCGCTGAGCGACTTACGGTCAAGTCGCTCAGCGGGTTATCTTCTCGGCGTGGCGAAGGATCATGATGGGGGAGCTTGCTGTTACTCGCTCAGCGCGTCAGAATCACGCTATGAGTGACAACGGAGCGGACACCGTGACGCCCATGCGTGAGCTCGTCGCCGAAGAACTCCGAGTGCTGCTCGCCCGTCGACGCATGTCCGCGAGCCACCTCGCCCGCAAGCTCGGCATGACGCAGTCCTACCTGGCCAGGCGCATGTCCGGCGACACCGCGTTCGACGTCGACGACCTCGCACGCATCGCCGAAGTGCTCGGGGTCACCGTGCTCGACCTCATCCCGAGCACTAAGGTGCGTCCTAACAATCGTTAAGGCGTACAGGTCGGCACCCCCTCGGAGGCAGCTATGGCTTCGGTGATCGTCAGCGGCGCGCGGACCCCGATGGGGCGCCTGCTGGGCAACCTCAAGGACCTCCCGGCCACGAAGCTCGGCGGGATCGCGATCAAGGCGGCCCTGGAGCGCGGTGGCGTCAGCCCCGACCAGGTGCAGTACGTGATCATGGGGCAGGTGCTCCAGGCCGGCGCCGGTCAGATCCCGGCCCGCCAGGCCGCGGTCGAGGCGGGCATCCCGATGAGCGTGCCGGCGTTGACCGTCAACAAGGTCTGCCTCTCCGGCCTGGACGCGATCGCCCTCGCCGACCAGCTCATCCGGGCCGGCGAGTTCGACATCGTCGTCGCCGGTGGCATGGAGTCGATGACCAACGCCCCGCACCTGCTGCTGGGCCAGCGCGCCGGCTACAAGTACGGCGACGTGGTGATCAAGGACCACATGGCGCACGACGGCCTCTCCGACGCCTGGGACTGCTGCTCGATGGGGGAGTCCACCGAGCGGCTCGGCGTCCGGCACGGCATCACCCGCGAGGAGCAGGACGCCTTCGCCGCGGGCAGCCACCAGAAGGCCGCCGCCGCGCAGAAGAACGGGCACTTCGCCGACGAGATCACCCCGGTGGTCATCCCGCAGCGCAAGGGCGACCCGGTGGTGATCAGCGAGGACGAGGGCATCCGTCCGGACACCACAGTCGAGACGCTGGCGAAGCTGCGCCCGGCGTTCACCAAGGACGGCACCATCACCGCCGGCAGCTCCTCGCCGATCTCCGACGGCGCCGCCGCGGTCGTCGTGATGAGCAAGGCCAAGGCGAAGGAGCTGGGGCTTACCTGGATCGCGGAGGTCGGCGCGCACGGCAACGTCGCCGGGCCGGACAACTCCCTGCACTCCCAGCCGTCGAACGCCATCCAGCACGCGCTGCGCAAGGCCGGGCTGACCGTCGCCGACCTCGACCTCATCGAGATCAACGAAGCGTTCGCCCAGGTCGGTATCCAGTCCGTCCGCGACCTCGGGATCAGCCCGGCGAAGGTCAACGTCAACGGCGGCGCGATCGCGCTGGGGCACCCGATCGGCATGTCCGGCGCCCGCCTGGTCCTCACGCTCGCCCTGGAGCTGCGCCGGCGGGGCGGCGGCACCGGCGCGGCGGCGCTCTGCGGCGGCGGCGGCCAGGGCGACGCGCTGATCGTCCACGTTCCGGCCCGGGGTGAGAGCGACAAGTGAGCACCAGGAGCGGCCGGATCCCGCGGAGCCGAGTCCGCCGGACGAGAGTAGCCAGGTGAGCGGAACCGTCGAGAACGCCCCGGCCGCGGCCACCGCCTCGGTGCGCCGCAGCCGGGACGTGCCCCTGCTGGTCGAGCGGGCCCGCGCGGGTGACCACCGCGCGGTGGCCCGCCTGATCACGCTGGTGGAGAACGGCGACGAGCTGCTGCGCGAGGTCGCGGCGGCGCTCGCGCCGTACGCCGGCCAGGCCCAGGTGGTGGGGCTGACCGGATCGCCCGGCGTGGGCAAGTCCACCACCACCAACGAGTTGGTGCGGGCGCTGCGGGCGCGGGGCCACCGGGTCGGCGTCCTGGCGGTGGACCCGTCCAGCCCGTTCACCGGCGGGGCGATCCTCGGCGACCGGGTCCGGA
This sequence comes from Micromonospora sp. 15K316, assembly GCF_004348525.1. Lineage (GTDB taxonomy): Bacteria > Actinomycetota > Actinomycetes > Mycobacteriales > Micromonosporaceae > Micromonospora. The sequence continues at coordinate 2,606 of NZ_SMKG01000301.1, forward strand.
TGCAGGACCACGCCACCGATCCCGGCGTCTACATCCGCTCGATGTCGAGCCGGGGGCACCTCGGCGGGCTGGCGGCGGCCACCCCGCAGGCCGTGCGGGTGCTGGAGGGCGCCGGCTGCGACGTGGTGCTGGTGGAGACCGTCGGTGTGGGGCAGGCCGAGGTGGAGGTCGCCTCGCTCGCCGACAGCACGCTGGTGCTGCTCGCTCCCGGGATGGGAGACGCGATCCAGGCCGTGAAGGCCGGCATCCTGGAGATCGCCGACATCTTCGTGGTGAACAAGGCCGACCGGGACGGCGCCGACGCGACGTACCGCGACATCCAGGGCATGATCGCCCTCGGCGAGCGCGCCGCGGGGCAGTGGCGGCCGGTGGTGACCCGCGCGGTCGCCGCGCGCGGCGAGGGGATCGACGACATCGCCGCCGCGATCGACAAGCATCGGAGCTGGTTGGTCGAGCACGGCGAGCTGCGCCGCCGGCAGGAGGCGCGGGCCGCCGCCGAGGTCGAGGCGATCGCGCTCGGTGTGCTCCGCGATCGGATCGGCTCGCTGCGCGACGGTACGGAGCTGCCGTCGCTCGCCGCCAAGGTGGCCGAGGGGGCGATCGACCCGTACGCGGCCGCCGACGAGCTGCTGGCGCAGCTCGGGGCCTGAGCTCGGCAGCGGCGGTTCGCCCCGGGACTCCACCACCGGTACGGCCCGCCGCGTGGCCGGACACGAAGGCCACTCCGTTTTTAGTACGCTCGCAGCGCACGGCCGGGAGCGCGGCTCCCGGGGAGCGGGCTGACGAGTCGGTCGGTCCACAATGCGCCGGAACCAGGGGAGATGTGATCATGACGGACGCGGTGGAGAACGCCGGTGGAGTGCAGCCCGCCGTCGACGCGGCCCGGGGCGCCACGTCGGTTTCCGACGAGGTCGTGGAGAAGATCGCCGGCGCCGCCGCCCGTTCGGTGCCCGGCGTCGCCGATCTCGGCGGTGACGTGGCCCGGTTCTTCAACAGTGTCCTGGACAAGGTCGGCATGGACGAGGTGGGCGACGCCCGCCGGGGCGTCTCGGCCGACGTGAAGGGCACTTCGGCGGTCATCAACGTGGTCCTGGTGATCGACTCCGGTCAGGTCGTGGCGGACGTGACCAAGGCGGTGCGGGCCGCGGTGATCGAGGCGGTGGAGAAGTACGGCCTGACCGTCACCCAGGTCAACGTCACGGTGGACGACATCGAGCTCAACCAGCCGGGAGCGGCCGGCGCCTGAGGTGGGCATCGGCCCGGCGGCGGCACGGCTGCCGGGCCGCCCGGTTACCGGCTGGTTCGGGGCGACTTAGCGATCGTTCAGGCAAGACCTCTAGACTCGATGCGTAGTCGAGGACCCGAGGAGGAGCCGCGGATGAACGCCGACGAGATCGCTGCTGGCCGGGCGCGCTGGCAGGCCCGGTACGACGCCGCGCGCAAGCGGGACGCGGACTTCACCACGCTCTCCGGCATGACCGTCGACCCGGTCTACGGGCCGCCGGACGGGGTCGACCACCCGGGCTTCGAGCGGATCGGCTGGCCGGGTGAGTACCCGTACACCCGGGGGCTCCACCCCACCGGCTACCGGGGCCGGACCTGGACCATCCGGCAGTTCGCCGGCTTCGGCAACGCCCAGCAGACCAACGAGCGCTACAAGATGATCCTCGGCGCCGGCGGCGGCGGGCTCTCGGTCGCCTTCGACATGCCGACGCTGATGGGCCGCGACTCGGACGACCCGCAGGCGCTGGGCGAGGTCGGACACTGCGGCGTGGCGGTCGACACCGCCGCCGACATGGAGGTCCTCTTCGGCGGCATCGACCTGGCCGGCGTCACCACCTCGATGACCATCTCCGGCCCGGCCGTGCCGGTCTTCTGCATGTACCTGGTCGCCGCCGAGCGGCAGGGCGCCGACCTGTCCACGCTGGACGGCACGCTGCAGACCGACATCTTCAAGGAGTACATCGCGCAGAAGGAGTGGCTCTTCGACCCGGAGCCGCACCTGCGCCTGATCGGCGACCTCATGGAGTACTGCGCCCGGGAGATCCCCCGATACAAGCCGCTCTCCGTCTCCGGCTACCACATCCGCGAGGCCGGGTCGACCGCCGCGCAGGAGCTGGCGTACACGCTCGCCGACGGCTTCGGCTACGTCGAGCTGGGGCTCTCCCGAGGGCTGGACGTGAACGTCTTCGCCCCGGGGCTGAGCTTCTTCTTCGACTCGCATGTCGACTTCTTCGAGGAGATCGCCAAGTTCCGGGCCGCCCGGCGGATCTGGGCCCGCTGGATGCGCGACGTGTACGGCGCCACCAGCGAGAAGGCCCTCTGGCTCCGGTTCCACACGCAGACCGCCGGGGTGTCGCTGACGGCCCAGCAGCCGGTGAACAACGTGGTACGCACCGCCGTGGAGGCCCTCGCCGCGGTGCTCGGCGGCACGAACTCGCTGCACACCAACGCGCTGGACGAGACCCTCGCGCTGCCGACCGACGAGTCCGCCGAGATCGCCCTGCGTACCCAGCAGGTGTTGATGGAGGAGACCGGGGTCACCAACGTCGCCGACCCGCTCGGCGGCTCCTGGTACGTCGAGGCGCTCACCGACAAGATCGAGGCCGAGGCGGAGGAGATCTTCGCCCGGATCCGCCAGCTCGGTGGTGAGGGCCCGCACCAGATCGGCCCGATGACCTCCGGCATCCTGCGCGGCATCGAGGACGGCTGGTTCACCGGCCACATCGCCGAGTCGGCCTTCGTCTACCAGCAAGCGCTGGAGAAGGGCGACAAGAAGATCGTCGGGGTCAACTGCCACACCAACACGGTCGCCAAGGACCTGGAGATCCTGCGCATCTCGCACGAGGTCGAGCTGGAGCAGCGCCGGGTGCTGGCCGAGCGGAAGGCGGGCCGGGACGACGCCGCCGTCAAGGCCGCGGTGAACCGGATGGTCGAGATCAGCCGCACCGAGCAGAACATGATCCCGGCGATGCTCGACGCGGTCCGGGCCGAGGCCACGCTCGGCGAGATCTGCGACGCCCTGCGCGCCGAGTGGGGCACGTACCGCGAACCCGCCCGCTTCTGACCCGTCCGGCGGATCCGCGCTCGTCTCCTTCGCGGACCCGTACTCACCGACACCGCGCCGCGTGGACCGTGGCGCGGTGTCGTGTGTGCCCGTACGGGTGGGATGAGCAGGGTGAGAACTGCAACTGTCGCCGTCGCGGTTGATCTGAGTTCGGCGGCGTCCGTGCCAAACTAGATAACCATGAGCGACCCACGGATCACCTCGTCGATCTTCACTCGCGGCGCGGTCGACCTCAGCGCCCTCCGCGCCCCCGCCC
>NZ_SMKG01000302.1 GCF_004348525.1 Micromonospora sp. 15K316
CGCCGGCCCCCACCCGCTCCTTACCGACCTCGAACTGCGGTTTCACCATCAGCGCGAGGTCACCGTCGGGCCGGGTGCAGCCGGCCAGCGCCGGCAGCACCAGCCGCAGCGAGATGAACGACAGGTCCGCCACCGTCAGGTCGACCGGACCGCCGATCGTCTCCGGGGTGAGCGTGCGCACGTTGGTCCGCTCGAACACCCGCACCCGTTCGTCGGTGCGCAGCGGCCACGCGAGCTGGCCGTAGCCGACGTCCACGGCCACCACCTCGGCGGCGCCCGCGCGCAGGAGCACGTCGGTGAAGCCGCCGGTCGACGCGCCGGCGTCCAGGCAACGCCGACCGGCGACGCCCAGCCCGCCGAACGCCCCGAGCGCGCCGGCCAGCTTGTGCCCGCCCCGGGAGACGTACTCCGAGGTCGGGTCGGCGCCGGTGACCAGCAGCGGGTCGGCGGGATCGACCATGGCGGCGGGTTTGCGCGCCGGTACCCCGCGCAGCTGGACCCGGCCGGCCTCCACCAGCGCGGCGGCCTGCTCGCGGGAGCGGGCCAGACCACGGCGGACGAGCTCGGCGTCCAGCCGATTGCGACGTGCCATTCGTTCTCCGGTCTCAGGCCTGGTCGATGCCGGCCAGGGTCTCGCGCAGCGTCTCGTACGCCGCCTCGTACTGGGCGATCTGGTCCGCCGGGGCGAGCGACGACGCATTGATCATCGCCTGCACGGCCGCGTCGACAGCGGGATGCCCCGGCCCGTCGAGCTCCTCGACGGAGGGCTGCGCCGGGCGCCCGCCGGGCGGTGGGCCCGGTCGGGCGGCGGGCAGCCCGCCGGGGGGCGGACCGGGCCGGGGCACGGGCGGCCCCCCGGGCGGTGGACCCGGACGGTACGGGCCGCTCACGGCCGGCTCCCCGGGGCGGCCTGCCGGTTCACTCGGCACCACCCGGTGGCTGCTTGCGAACCGCCTTCTTCGGCGGGTGCGCCGGCTCGGCGTCCCCGCCGGTCGGGCTGACCGTTCCCGGCGACCGACGCGCCACCGCCTTGCCGGGTTCGGCCTTCTTCGCGACCGCCTTCTTCGCCACGGCCTTCTTCGCGACCGCCTTCTTCGCCGGCGGCGTGGCGACCGGCGCGGAGAGCGACCCTTCGGACGGCACCGGACCGGTGGGCGCCGCCGGCCCACCCGCGGACGCCCCGGAGTCCTGGGTCGCGGTCACCGGCGCGGGAGTGTGCGGCGGGTTGCCGGGCGCCGCCGCCGCGGTTCGGTCCGTGGTGACGCCGGGCGCGGCACCGGCGGCGGCCGACCGCGCCTCCCGCAGCTGCCGTTCCAGGTCCTGCACCCGCCGGGTCAGCTCGGCGACCTCCTCGGCGGTGGCGAGCCCGACCCGGCCGAGCGCCCGGTCGACCTCGAAGCGGACGAGTTTGGTCAGCGCGTCGCGGTTCGCCATGCCTGTGGAGACGAGCTCCTCGCCGAGCGCCTGCAGCTGGGCGGCGCTCGTGCCGCCCGAGCCGACCAGCCGGCGCACCACGTCCTGGGCCTTCTTCCGGGGCGCCTCCGTCAGGCCCATGGCCAGCTCGAGGTAGGCGCGCCACGCGTCCTGCATGCCTGAGTCCTTCCGCGGGGCGGGATGTGCAGGTGTCACGCTACCGGGCACCGGTGACCGGCCCGTGCGGTACGGTGCCGAGGACGGTGTGGCGCAGGGTGAGGAGGCGACGGGTGGCCAGCGTGGACGAGTGTCGGCAGGCGTTGCGGGAGCTCGCCGCCCGGCTGGACCGCAACGCCGAGACGGTGCGCGAGCGCGTCGACCTCGACCGCACCCTCGCCTGCCGGATCACCGACCTCGACACCGCCTTCCACGGTCGCCTCACCGAGGGCCGGCTGATCGACCTGACCGACGGCGACGACCCGAAGGCCAAGATCGTGCTGAGCACCAGCAGCGACGACCTCGTGGCGCTCGTCAACGGCGACCTCGACATCGCCCGGGCGGTGGCCTCCCGCCGCGTGTCGATCAAGGCCAACCCGTTCGACCTGATGAAACTCCGCAAACTGCTCTGACGCCCGAGGCGGCGCTCAGGCCGACAGGCCGAGCGTCGCCAGCGCCCGAGCCGCGTCCGGCGACTCGGCGCGGACGGGCGGCACGGTCGACGCCGACCAGGCCGCGGCGCAGAGCGCGGCGACCGCGTCCAGCGGGGAGCCGGCACCGCCGAGTTCCAGCGCGCCGTCCCGCGCCGTGACCGACCAGCCGCCGGCGTCCGCCGGGCCGGGCACGCGCACCACCGCCGCCGGGTCGAAGAGCCCGGCCAGGTCGTGGGCGACGTACGTGGGTCGACGCGCCGGCTCGGCGGCGAGCAGCTCGGACACGTCGCTGACGCCGGTGAGCACCAGCAGGCTCTCCAGGCCGGCCCGGCGGGCGCCCTCGATGTCGGTGTCCAGCCGGTCGCCGACGACCAGCGTCCGCCGCCCGTCCACGCGGCGGGCGGCGGTGGCGAACAGCTCCGGCTCGGGCTTACCCACCACGACGTCCGGATCCCGGCCGAGCGCGGTCCGTACCACGGAGACCAACGCGCCGTTGCCGGGCAGCGGACCCCGGCCGCTGGGCAGCGTACGGTCGGTGTTCGTGGCGACCCAGATCGCGCCGGCCCGGATCGCCACGGTGGCCTCGGCCAGCTCGACCCAGCCGACCTGCTTCCCGTATCCCTGCACCACGGCCTGCGGCGAGTCCTCGGCCCGGTCGACCGGCACGAGCCCGACCGCGGCGATCTCGGCGCGCAGCGCCTCGGCACCTACCACGAGCACCGGAGCACCGGACGGCAGCCGATCCCGGAGCAACTCCGCGGCCGCCGCCGCGCTGGTCAGCACCTCCTCGGCCGAGGCCGGCACCCCCATACCGGTCAGCAGCTCGGCGACCTCGCTCGACCGGCGGGAGGCGTTGTTCGTGGCGTACGCGACCGCCCGCCCCTCGGCGTGCAGCCGGCCGACGGCCTCGACAGCGCCGGGGATCGGCCGGTCGATCAGGTAGATCACACCGTCCAGGTCGAAGACGACCTGAGCGTACCCGTCGACCAGCCGTCCCTCGACGTCTCCCGTCACCGGGCTACCGGACCCGTCTCGTCGTCGCCCACCGGAGCCTCCGCCCCGCCGCGCACGCCGAGGTCGGGGTCGTCGGGACCGCCCCGGCCGACGACGTCGTTCCGGCTCACCGGCTCTGCGGCCGGCCCGGTCCCGTCCCCGTCGGCTCCAGGCACCGCGTCCTCGTCTTCGTCGTCCTCGTCGGCGTCGTCGTCCTCGTCGGCGTCCTCGTCGTCGTCGTCCGCGTCCTCGTCGTCCGCGTCCTCGTCCGCCTCGTCCTCGTCGGAGTCGTCCGCGTCCTCGTCGGAGTCGTCGGTGTCGTCGTCGGCGTCGTCCGCGTCCGCCGCGTCCGCCGCGTCCTCGTCGGAGTCGTCGTCCGCGTCCTCGTCGGTGTCGTCCGCGTCCGTCACGTCCGCATCGGCGGCGTCCTCGTCCTCGGCGTCGCCCTCGATGACCACGCCGTCGAGCTCCAGCAGCCGCTCGGCTGCGTCGGTCTCTCCGTCGGTGTCCAGCTCCGAAGCGCGGGAGAACCACTCCCGGGCCTCCTCGCGACGGTCGGCCGCGAGCAGCGCGTCGGCGTACGCGTAGCGCAGCCGCGCCGCCCACGGCTCGGTCGCGTCGCTGGTCAGCTCGCGCACCTGGAGCATCGCGACCGCGGCGTCCTTCTGCCCGAGGTCGCCACGGGCTCCGGCGGCGACGATCAGCAGCTCGATGGCGGTGGCCGGGTCGAGCGCGTCCCGGTCGGCGCCACGGAACAGGTCGATGGCCCGCTCCGGGCGGCCGAGGGCGCGCTCACAGTCGGCCAGCACGGCGATGTGACTCTGCACCCCGGTCATCCGGTGGTACGTCCGCAGCTCGGCGATCGCCGTCTGCCACTCACCGGCGTGGTACGCGGCCAGACCGACCGCCTCCCGTACGGCGGCGATGCGGGACGCCAGCCGGCGGGCCGCCAACGCGTGCGCCAGGGCCTCGGCGGGATCCTCGTCGATCAGCACACCTGTCGCGACCAGGTGCCGGGCGACCGTCTCGGCGACCGGCTTGGCCAGCGACAGCAGCTCGGCCCGGACGTCCTTGTCGAGGTCGGTCGCGACGATCTCGTCCGGCAGCGCGGGAGCCGCGCCGCGTTCACCCGCGGAGCGCTCCGACCCGCCCTCGGCACGCCGCTCCCCCTCGTCACGCCGGCCACCGAAGCCACCCTCACGCCGGCGGTCGTCGAACCGACGCTCGTCCCGCTGCGACCGGTCGCCGCCGCGGAAACCACCCTCACGACGGTCGCCACCGCGGAATCCGCCGCGGTCGCTCCGCTCGCCGCGGAAACCACCCTCACGGCGCTCACCGCCGCGGAAGCCCTCACGCTCCCCGCCGCGGAAGCCGCCCTCACGACGGTCCCCGCCGCGGAAGCCCTCGCGGTCACCGCCGCGGAAGCCACCCTCACGACGGTCCCCTCCCCGGAAGCCACCGTCACGACGCTCGCCACCGCCGGCGCCGCCCTCGCGGCGCTCCCCGCGGAAGCCACCGTCGCGGTCACCGCCGCGGAAGCCGCCCTCGCGGTCACCGCCGCGGAAGCCGCCCTCACGACGGTCCCCGCCACGGAAGCCCTCACGGTCACCACCGCGGAAACCACCCTCACGACGGTCCCCACCACGGAAGCCCTCACGGTCACCACCACGGAAGCCCTCACGGTCACCACCGCGGAAGCCACCCTCACGACGGTCACCACCACGGAAACCGCCCTCACGACGATCCCCACCACGAGAACCCTCACGGTCACCACCACGGAAGCCACCCTCACGACGGTCCCCGCCGCGGAAACCGCCCTCACGACGGTCCCCGCCGCGGAAACCCTCACGGTCACCACCGCGGAAGCCACCCTCACGGCGCTCCCCGCCGCGGAAGCCCTCGCGCTCCCCGCCGCGGAAACCACCCTCACGACGGTCCCCGCCGCGGAAGCCCTCGCGCTCCCCGCCACGTGAGCCAGCCTCACGGCGGTCACCGCCGCGGAAGCCCTCGCGGTCACCACCCCGGAATTCGGCGTCCCGGTCAGCAGGTCGGAAGCCGCCGGGCCGGTCGCCGGAGCGGAAGCCCCCGGCACGATCACCGCCGCGGTAGCCGCGCTCCCGGTCGCCGCTGCGGAAACCACCCTCACGACCGTCGCCACGGGCGCCCTGGTCCCGGTCACCGCCGCGGAAACCACCCTCGCGGCGCTCGCCGCCGCGGAAGCCGCCTTCCCGGCGATCGCCCCGGGAGTCGTCCGACCGACCACCGCGGTAACCCTGGTCGCGGTCGCCGCGGAAGCCACCGGAACGCTCCCCGCTCCGGAAACCGCCCTCACGGCGCTCCCCGCCACGGAAACCGCCCTCGCGGTCGCCACCTCGGAAGCCACCCCGGTCGCCGCCTCGGGACCCCTGGTCCCGGTCGCCGCCACGGAAGCCCTCGCGGCGGTCGCGGAACCCGCCCTCACGGTCGCCGGCGTACCCGCGTGAGCCGCCGCGGTTGTCGCGGTCGCCGCGGTACGGCGGCCGGTCGCGATCGTCACGCCGCGGCGTCCGGTCACGCCCGTCCGACCGATCGGTACGGTCGTCGTATCGACGGGGGCGGTCGCCGCCCTGCGGTCCTGAACTCACGGGGTACATCCTTCCTGATTGCGCCATCTGTGGCGCCACGCAGTCGAGGGCCGACCCGGATGGGGCGGCCCTCGACTGGAAAAATGTCCGGCGGTGTCCTACTCTCCCACACCCTCCCGAGTGCAGTACCATCGGCGCTGGAGGGCTTAGCTTCCGGGTTCGGAATGTAACCGGGCGTTTCCCCTCCGCCATGACCGCCGTAACTCTAT
>NZ_SMKG01000303.1 GCF_004348525.1 Micromonospora sp. 15K316
GTCAGGGGTCGGGGGTCAGGGCGGTCACCACGTCGCCGATGACCACCACGGCGGGCGGGCGCAGGTCGGCGGCCGTCACGTCGGCGGCGACCGTGCCGAGGGTCGAGCGGATCGTCCGCTGCGCACCGGTGGTCCCCTCCTGCACCACGGCGACGGGGGTGCGCGCGGGGCGCCCGTGCGCGACCAGGGTCGCGGCGATCGCGGCCAGGTTCTTCAACCCCATCAGGATCACCACTGTGCCGCGCAGCGCGGCGAGCGCGTCCCAGCGCACCAGCGAGGCCGGCGAGTCGGGCGGCACGTGCCCGGACACCACGGTGAACTCGTGCGCCACCGCGCGGTGGGTGACCGGGACGCCGGCCGCCGCGGGCACCGCGACCGCACTGGTCACCCCGGGCACCACGGTCACCGGCACCCCGGCCGCCGCGCACGCCAACAGCTCCTCCCCGCCCCGGCCGAAGACGTACGGGTCGCCGCCCTTGAGCCGTACGACGAACCTCCCCGCCAGCGCGCGGTCGACGATGATCCGGTTGATCTCCTCCTGCGTACGGGCCGGTCCGTACGGGATCTTGGAGGCGTCGACCAGCTCCACGTCGGCGCGCAGCTCGTCGAGGAGCAGCCCGGGCACCAGCCGGTCGGCGACCACCACCTCCGCCTCGGTGAGCAGCCGCAGCCCCTTCACCGTGATCAGCTCCGGGTCCCCCGGGCCGGCGCCGACCAGGGCGACCCGGCCACCCGGGCGGCTCCGGCCGGCCCCCGCCGGATCCGTCGGGAGGGAGCCGCTGTGGGCGGCCAACAGGTCCCGCACCGCGTCTCGGACGCTCATCGCCCGGCGCGGATCGCCACCGCCGAGTACGGCGACCGTCACCGGGCCGTGCCGGGTCACCGCCGGGGTCCAGGCCGTGGCCGCGCTCCGGTCGTCGGCGCGTACGCAGAAGACCCGCCGCTCGGCGGCGGCGGTGCTGACCGACGCGGCGGCGGCGGGGTCGTCCACCGCCACCTGGACCAGCCAGGCCCCGTCGAGGTCGGCGGGGGTGAACCGGCGCTCCAGCCAGCGCAGCCGGCCGGCGTCGGCGTGCGCCCGCAGGGCCGGCGTCAGCTCCGGCGCGACCAGCAGCACGTCCGCGCCGGCGTCCAGCAGGGCCGGCACCCGCCGGGTGGCGACCGTCCCGCCACCCACCACGACCACTCGCAGCCCGGCCAGCCGCAGCCCGAGCGGGTACGGGGCCTCGGTCACGCCGCGTCCACCGCGATGCCGGGCACCACGCGCCCGAGTCGCCGACCTGGCTCGCTCCGCCCGCTCACTTCTCGGCCACGCCCGCGGAGTCGAACGTGGCGACCTCGTGCAGCACCCGGACCGCTCCGGTGACCACCGGCAGCGCGAGCAGCGCGCCGGTGCCCTCGCCGAGGCGCAGGCCGAGGTCGATCAGCGGTTCGAGGCCGAGCCGCCGCAGCGCGAGCGTGGCACCGGGTTCGGCGGAGCGGTGCCCGGCGACCATCGCGCCCACCGCGTCGGGGGCGAACGCCGCGGCGGCGAGCGCGGCGGAGCCGGCGATCACCCCGTCGAGCAGCACCGGTACCCGCCGCGCGGCGGCACCGAGGATCAGCCCGGCCAGCGCCGCGTGCTCCAGGCCACCGACGGCGGCGAGCACACCCAGCGGGTCCGCCGGATCCGGCCGGTGCCGGTCCAGCGCGGCCCGGACCACCTCGACCTTCCGGCGGTACGTCGGATCGTCCACACCGGTGCCCCGGCCGGTCGCGTCGGCCGCGTCGGCGCCGGTGAAGGCCGCGATCAGCGCGGCGGCGGGCGTGGTGTTCCCGATGCCCATGTCACCGGTGAGGAGGATCCCGGCGCCGGCCCCGATCAGCTCCTCGGCGACCCGGACACCCACCTCCACGGCGGCCCGGGCCTCGTCGCGGGTGAGGGCGGCGGCGACGGTGAGGTCCCGCGTGCCGGGCCGGACGGTGGCGCTCACCAGCCGGGGCACGGCCGGGTCGAGCGTGCCGGCCGCCGGGTGGTCCGGGTCGGTGGGCGCACCGGGGATCGGGGTGGCCACGCCGACGTCGACCACGGTGACCGTGGCGCCCGCCTGCCGGGCGAACGCGTTGACGACCGCGCCGCCGGCCAGGAAGTTGGCGATCATCTGGGCGGTGACCTCCTGCGGCCAGGGGCTCACCCGCTGGGCGTGCACACCATGGTCGCCGGCGAAGACGGCCACCGCGGGGGCGCCGGGCAGCGGGGGCGGGCAGGCGCCGGCGAGGCCGGCGAGGCGTACCGACAGCTCCTCCAGGGCGCCGAGCGAACCGGCCGGTTTCGTGAGCCGCCCGTGCAGCTCACGGGCCTCGGCCATCGCCGCCTCGTCGAGCGGCGCGACGGCCGCGATCGTGCTCTCCAGCATCATGCCTCCAGGATCTCGCCCAGTACCCGGGTGAACGCGTCGGTGGTGGCCCGGTCCCGGACGGCCACCCGCAGCCAGTCCGGCCCGAGGCCGGGGAAGGTGTCGCCCCGGCGTACCGCCCAACCACGCTCGCGCAGGGCGGCCCGGACCGCTGCCGCGCCCGCCAGCTGGATCAGCACGAACGCGCTCGCCGGCCGACCGGCGACGCGTACGCCCGGCAGGTCGGCGAGCCGGGCGACCAGGTGGTCGCGGTCGGCGGCGAGCTGCGCGGCGATGGCGCGCTCGGCCTCGACCGCGACGGGCCCGGCGCAGGCGGTCGCGGCCGCGAGCGCGGGTGAGGAGACCGGCCAGAGCGGCTGTACGGCGGCGAGCCGGGTCAGCAGTTCGGGCGCGCCGAGCAGGTAGCCGATCCGGAGCCCGGCCAGCCCCCAGGTCTTGGTGAGGCTGCGCACCACCAGCAGGCCGGGCAGCTCGCGGCGGGTGGCCAGGGACTCGGGCTCGCCGGGGCGGCCGGGGGCGGCGGTGGTGTCCGCGAACGCCTCGTCGACGACCAGCACCCGCCCCGGCCGGGCCAGCGCGGCCACGGCCGACGCCGGGTGCAGCACCGAGGTGGGGTTGGTGGGGTTGCCGATCATCACGAGGTCGGCGTCGGCGGGGACCAGCTCCGGGTCGAGCCGGAAGCCGTCGGCGGCGTCGAGCACTACCCGTTCGACCCGGTGACCGGCCGCCCGGAGCGCCGCCTCGGGCTCGGTGAACTGCGGGTGCACCACCACCGGGCGGTGTACGCCGCGCAGCGCCTGGGCGATCAGCACGAACGCCTCGGCGGCGCCGGCGGTGAGCAGCACCTCGTCCGGGTCGCGGCCGTGCCGGGCGGCGACCGCGGCCCGGGCCGGAGCGGCGTCCGGATAGCGGGCGAGGTCGGCCAGCGAGTCGGTGATGGGCCCGGCGAGCCAGGGTGGCAGCGGCGCCCGGCGGACGTTCACCGCGAGGTCCACCAGCCCCTCCCCCACCTCGACGTCGCCGTGGTGGCCGAGGTCGGGGCCGGGCGTGGGAGCCGCCGGCACGTCGGGGCCGGACGCCTCGCCGGCGCGGGGGCTCACCTCGACGCCCGGCAGGGTTCCGCTCGGCTGACCACGCATGCCCGCGATCCTGCCGGGAAGGCGGCGCGGGGGACAGCTGATCACGGCGTGGGCCGCGTCACCACCCACAAGCCGTACGGCCGTTTATGAATTTTTCTCATTTCCGATTCGGAAATGTCATAGCTTGACCCTGTGAGCAACCGACCCCTTGCCTCCGCTGGTCGTGCCGTCCCTCTCCTCCGCGCCGGGCTGATCGCCGGCATCGTGATCGCCGCCCTCGCCTATCCCATGGTCGCCGTCACCGGGCTCGGCGCGAAGGCCACCGCGCACGCCACGGAGGCCAAGACCAAGCTCTTGACCAAGGCCCTCCCCGCGGAGACCTCCTACCTCTACCTGCCGGACGGCAAGACCGTGCTGACGATGTTCTACGAGGAGTACCGGCAGTACACGAAGCTGTCGGACATGTCGCCGAACATCCAGCAGGCCATCGTGGCCGCCGAGGACTCGCGCTTCTACCAGCACAAGGGCGTCGACCCGAAGGGCGTGGTACGGGCCTTCGTGGCGAACGCCCGCTCCAGCGGGGTCTCCCAGGGCGCGTCCACCCTCACCATGCAGTACGTCCGGATGGCACTGCGGGACAGCGCGACGACGCCCAAGGAGGTCCAGGAGGCCACCCAGCAGACCAGCCTGCGCAAGATCAGGGAGATGCGGCTGGCGATGGACCTGGAGAAGGAGCTCAGCAAGGAAGACATCATCGAGCGGTACCTGAACTCGGCGTACTTCGGGCACCGCGCGTACGGCATCTACGCGGCCAGCGAGATCTTCTTCTCCAAGACGCCGAAGGACCTCACCCCGGTCGAGGCCGCGACGCTCGCCGGGCTGGTCAAGTCCCCGAGCCAGTACGACCCGGCGACCTCGGACCAGAAGGAGGCCACCGCCCGGCGCAACTACGTCCTGGACCGGATGAGCCAGCTCGGCTACCTCTCCCCGGACGCGGCCACGGCGGCCAAGGGCGAGCCGATCCGGCTCAAGCTCACCGACCCGCCGAACGACTGCGCCGCCGTGCCGGAGAAGTACAACAGCTGGGGCTTCATCTGCGACTACCTGAAGAACTGGTGGAGCGCGCAGCCGGCGTTCGGGGAGAACCGGCTGGAGCGGATGGACAAGCTGCGCCGCGGCGGCTACCGGATCGTGCTCAGCATCGACCCGAAGATCCAGGAGGCGGCCCAGAAGAACCTCGGGGCCGGCACCGGCAGTCCGTTCGCCAACGGCATCGTGGTCAGCGAGCCCGGAACCGGGCGGGTGAAGGCGATGGCGGTGAACCGGACGTACTCGCTGGACCTGAGCGAGAACCCGCAGAGCTCGAATCCGGAGGCCGGGCCGAAGGTGAAGGCGAACTACCCGAACACGGTCGCGCCGCTGCTCGGCGGCGGTGACCTGCCGGGCTACCAGGCCGGGTCGACGTTCAAGATGTTCCCGATGCTGGCCGCGCTCAACGAGGGCATGCCCCTCTCCACCTCGTTCAACGCGCCGCACCGGTACCAGTCGGCGATCTACGACGGGTGGGCGCCGACGAACGCGAGCGGCGCGATGTCCGGCATGCAGACCATGTGGTCGGGCTTCGGCAAATCCGTCAACACCTACTTCGTCTGGCTGGAGGAGCGGGTCGGCGCGGACAAGGCGGTACGCCTCGCCGAACAGCTCGGGCTGCGCTGGCGCACCGACGTCGACAAGGAGCAGGCCTCCCCGTCCAAGGTGAAGAAGTGGGGCGCGTTCACCCTGGGCGTCTCCGACGCCACCCCACTGGAGATGGCGAACGCGTACGCGGCGATCGCGGCTGACGGTCGGTACTGCGAGGCGATCCCGGTGCAGGGGATCTTCAACCGGGACGGCACACCGGCGACGTACTCGACCGCGTCCGGGATCAGCCGGGAGGTCGCCAAGCCGCGCTGCCGGCAGGTGGTCACCGCCGACGCCGCCCGGGCGGCCACCGACGCGGCCCGCTGCCCCACCGGGGACACCCCGGCGCGGGGAAGCTGCGGCGGCTGGTCGACGGCGGACAGCGTCCGGGGCACCGTCGGACGGCCGGTGGCGGGCAAGACGGGTACCACGGACAGCACCCGCTCCGCCTGGTTCGTCGGCTACACGCCGGAGCTGGCCGCGGCGAGCTTCATCTCCGATCCGGACAACCCGTTCAACGCGGTCGGTGACGGCCAGTCGCAGATCCCGATCAGCGCGGTCGCGGAGACCCTCCGCGACGGTCTGAAGGGCAAACCGACCCGCCAGTTCACCCCACCCAGCGACGCCATCGTCGGCTGACCTCCCCGCCGCCCCACGCCGGAGCCGGTCACCCGCAACGGTTGATCAAGAGGTTCGCGTCTGTCTCTTATACACAGCTCCGA
>NZ_SMKG01000304.1 GCF_004348525.1 Micromonospora sp. 15K316
CATCCCCCGCTGACCCACCCCCGTCCCCGGAGCCGCCGGTGAGGCCACAACTTCCGGTAAGTCGTGGCCTCACCGGCGTCCCGAGCAGCGACTTCCGGGAAGTTGTCCGGATCATGGCCGCCCCGGTGGGCGGTCCTGGTTTCCGGGGCGCGCGGCGGCGGCCGACCCGAGGGGGTACCGAGTTGGAGCCCCCGATCGGGTGGGCTACTATTTGTCGGCACGCCTCGGGGTGTGGCGCAGCTTGGTAGCGCGCTTCGTTCGGGACGAAGAGGTCGTCGGTTCGAATCCGGCCACCCCGACCAGAGGTAAGAGCAGGTCAAGGCCCCTCAACTGAGGGGCCTTGATTCGTATCCGGGCACCGTCGCGCGGCCCGAGGCGGTACCCCGCTCCGTCGGCGGGGAGCCACCGCGACCGGGTCCGCGCCTCTCCGGTGACGGATCAGCTCCGCAGGAAGGCGAGCAGGTCGTTGTTGACCTGGTCCTGGAGGGTGGCGGTCATCCCGTGCGGGGCACCCGGGTAGTAGATCTCCTGGGCGTTCGCGACCAGCTGGGCGGTCTTCCGCGCCGAGTCCTTGACCGGGACGATCTGGTCGTCCTCGCCGTGCATCACGAGGGTGGGCACGTCGAACTTGGCCAGGTCGGCCCGGAAGTCGGTCTCCGAGAAGGCCTTGATGCTCTCGTAGGCGTTCTTCAGGCCGGCCTGCATGCTCCACAACCAGAACTGGTCGAGGATGCCCTTGGAGACCTGCGCCCCGGGGCGGTTCGCCCCGTAGAACATCTGCGCCAGATCCTGGTAGAACTGCGACCGGTCCTTGAAGAGGTTCGTACGCAGGTCGTCGAAGGCCTGGAGCGGCAGACCCTCCGGGTTGTCCGGGCTCTGCACCATGATCGGCGGCACGGCGGAGATGAGCACCGCCTTCGCCACCCGAGCCGTCCCGTACCGACCGATGTACCGGGTGACCTCACCGCCACCCGTCGAATGCCCGACGAGGGTGACGTCGCGCAGATCCAGCGCCTCGATCACCGCGGCGAGGTCGTCTGCGTACCCGTCCATGTCGTTGCCCGCCGAGGCCTGACCCGAACGGCCGTGGCCGCGCCGGTCGTGGGCGATGACCCGGAACCCGTTCTGCGCCAGAAAGAGCAGCTGCCCGTCCCACGCGTCGGCGTTGAGCGGCCAACCGTGCGAGAAGGTGACGACCGGACCGGCACCCCAGTCCTTGTAGTAGATCTCGGTGCCGTCCTTCGCGGTGACGTACGCCATGACACTCCCCCGTAGGTCATGATCGTTTCCCGCTCGACAGTCCTGGACTCCAGGCGGCCGAGCAGTACTTCCGACGAGAGCCGGTATGCGGTCGGCCCGGTATCCCCAGCTTGCCGGAATCTGCTACCGCCCGAGCCCGAACCGCCACATCCTCCGCTCGGGGCACCGGCCCCGCCGGTCTCCAGGGGTGTTTCAGTGGCCGCTGCTACAGCTCGACCCAGTAGCGCCGCACGGCACCGAG
Source organism: Micromonospora sp. 15K316 (assembly GCF_004348525.1). GTDB lineage: Bacteria > Actinomycetota > Actinomycetes > Mycobacteriales > Micromonosporaceae > Micromonospora. The sequence goes on from NZ_SMKG01000304.1 coordinate 1,502, forward strand.
TTCGGTGTCCCGGACGTCCTCCAGGACGCCGCCCCGACCTTCGATCGTCCTCGCCGAGGCGATGTTCTCCACCTCGCAGGTGATCAACACTCGGTCCAGGCCGAGCGTCCGTGCCTCGTCGAGCATCCGGCCCAACGCCCAGCCGGCCAGCCCGCGTCGGCGTGCGGAGGGCCGGATGCCGTAGCCGATGTGTCCGCCGACCCGCAACAGGAAGTCGTCGAGCTCGTGCCGCAGGGCGATCCCGCCGAGCACCTGATCACCCTCGACGATCCATCGGTACGTACAGTGCACCCGCCCGGCATCCAGGGGCTTCGCCGGGTCCGACTCCGCCGTGAGCCGCGCCACCCAGGCGGCGAACCCGGCGGGCGAGTTCACCTCGTCGGACGGGCGCAGGCCGAACCCGTCCTCGTGGGCGCCGGGCCCCCAGTCGTCACGCGCGTCGAGCCAGGCGGTGTGCAGGTCGACGGTGGGGGCGATCAGTTCGGGCACCCGGCGACGATATCGGGCTGGCCCCTGTCAAGCGGCGAGAGGCCGCGCCCGCCGGCGCTGCCGGCGCGCCGGCACTCACGGCCCCCGGGATCACGACGCAGCGGCCAGCCCCACCATCCCCGCCTCGCCGGCGGCGTCGCGCCGCCGACCCCACCCTGACCGCCGACGTTCGCCTGCTCAGGGCGGGACAGGAGAAGCGAGGGTGACTAACATCCGAGGCGATGCTGCGCGTATGGGGTCCACCGGGACTGCTGCTGGTGACCGGCGGGTACGTCGCGGCCACCCTGCGACCGGTCTGGCTCGGCGTCATCTGGTTGGTGCTCCTCGTGGCGCTGGCGTCGGTGCTGTCACCGCTGGCCTTCCCCGGTTCCGTCAGTGCCGCGGAGGCACGACAGCGCGGTGCCGCGGACGGGCGGCCGGTCGTCTACTGGCGGCCCGGCTGCACCTACTGCCTCCGTCTGCGTCTGCGGCTCGGCCGCGCCGCCCGTCGGGCGTACTGGGTCAACATCTGGAGCGATCCGGCCGGGGCGGCGACCGTCCGGGCGATCACCGGCGGGAACGAGACCGTGCCGACGGTGGTGATGGCCGACGGAGCCGCGATCGTCAACCCGAACCCGGGCTGGTTCCGGCGTCGGCTGGGCCGGTAGTCGCCATGTTCTCCCGCGCCGGCCGCCGGTGAGCGCGGCACGGCGAGCGGAGCGCCGGGAGCCCGACCCGGCCGAGGGCTGATCAACGGGCCGGCTCGACGGCGGGCGGCGCGGCCAGGGTGCCGGAGCGCCGCTCCACCGCACACTGCACGAGCAGGGCCACCACCAGCAGCGCCAGCGCGGAGAGCGCGGGCAGCAGCCGGGCCGGCGCGATGAGCAGGACGAGGGCGACGGCACCGGCGATCGGCGGCAGCGCGGTACGGCCGGCGGTGAGGCGGAGGCAGAGCGCCCGGCCGACGAGGTAGAGCGCGCCCCCGCCGTAGAGCGCGACGACACCGGGCAGGCCCAGCCCGGGCGACCTCGAAGCGGACCCTTCGTGCATGAGCACGGCCAGCACCTGCTCGACGCCGAGCGCGATGTACAGGATCCCGGCGATCATCGGGAGGTGGGCGAGGCTGAAGGCGTCGCTGGCGATGGTGCCCCGCCGCGCCCGCGGCACCGTCGCCACGACGTGCTCGATGGCCGGCGCGAACCGGTCGAAGTACAACCGCCACAGGCAGACGGTGACGACGAAGCCGAGCAGCGCCGCCAGCAGCACCCACCAGGTGACCAGCTCCGCGCCGGCACCGAGGCCGATCGAGATCAGCGACTCGCCGATGGCGATGATGATCACCAGGCGGTGCCGCTCGGTGAAGTGGCTGACGCTACGCAACTGCCAGGGACTGAAGCCGGAGGCGACCCGGCCGCCGCCGACGTCGATCAGGAACGCCGCCGCCCAGAGCGCCGTCTGGGCCGTGCCACCGAGCAACGCGCCGACCACGAACGGGATCCACGCCAGCGCCAGCGGGATCGCGCTGAGCCGGAGCGTACGGGTGAGCTGGGGGCTGCGGGACACGTAGAGGTAGAGCGAGATGTGCAGGACCCGTACGGCCAGGTAGGCCACGGCGAGCACGAGCGCGGCCGGCAGCGGGCCGCGGTCCTGCTGCCAGGCGTCCGGAATCGCCAACGCCGCCACGAAGAGCGCCGCCATGGCGGCGAGCGTGCCGGTACGGACCAGGCCGACGTCCGCGCGCGCCTCGTTGCCCAACCAGGCGTACGCGGACCAGGAGAACCAGAGCAGCAGGATGAGGATCAGCCCGCGGACCATGGTGACGGCCGTCGGGGTCTCCGCCATGAACTCGACGATCCGGGTCAGCGCGAAGACGAAGACGAGATCGAAGAAGATCTCGAAGTTGGTCGTCCGGTGCGTCTCCTCGGTCGGCTCGTAGCGGGACCGGGAGATGGGCACCCCGTCATCTTCGTGGCGTCATCCGGGCGACGAGGCCGGTTCGGCGAACGGGACGGCTCAGTCCTGCCGCTCGGCCCGCTCGATCTCGGCGAACGCCGCCGCGAGATAGGCGTCGAGCGGCCGGCCGGTTCCGGTCGCCAGGTCGGCGACGAGCAGCGGGGCGTGCCGGGCGATCGCCGCGGGATCCGGCGGTGACTCGTCGCCGTCCGGGTCGTACACCCCGAGCGCGCCGGCGAGCAGGACCAGCAGCACGTGTGGGTCGACGTCGGAACGCCACTGCGCGGCACCGCGGGCACACCGTTCCAGCACCTGGCGGACGTCGTCACCGGCCACGCCGTCCGGATGGCCCTCCTCGAGCAGGAGCCGGACCACCGCACCGAGAACGAGTCCCGCACGTTCGGCGGTCGCCAGGCGAGCCACCGCCGCGTCGTAGGCCGGCACGTCACGCTGCCGGGCGGCGGTCACCGCCTCGACGGCGCTCTCCGCGATCTCGCGGGCGGACGCGGGCAGGTGGCGCCAGGTGGTGGTCACCCCGCCAGCATCGCAGAGCGGTCGGACAGCGTCCCGGATGGTCTTCGTCACGCACCGGCTCGCGCCACACGGGCCGGCCGTTAATCGACTCGCACGCTGTCACCCCCACCGTTGAGAATGCGGGCATGCTGCGCCGCGCCCTGCCCCGCCGTCCCGAAGCCCGACGCATCCTCGTCGGCACCCTGCTCTCGGCGGTCGGGCGCGGCCTCACCCTCCCGTTCCTCTTCATCTACCTGACCGACGTACGCGGGCTCACCGACGCCCGCGCCGGCCTGGTGATCGGTTGGTACGGCGCGGTCACGCTGGCCCTCTCGCCGCTCGGCGGCACCCTGATCGACCGCTTCGGTGCGCGCCGGGTGGTGCTCCCCTGCCTGCTGATCGAGGCGATCGGCACCGGCTCCCTCGCCCTGGTCCACTCGACCGCCTCCGCGTTCCTGGTGGTCACGGTGATCGCGGTCGGCAGTTCGGCCATCTGGTCGGGGCAGAACACCATCCTCGCCTCGCTGACCGACGACGGGGAACGACAGCGGGTCTTCGGGCTGAACTTCGCCCTGCTCAACCTCGGCATCGGCATCGGCGGTATGACCTCGGGCGCGATCGTCGACACCGGTCGCCCGGTGACCTTCCAGACGATCTACCTGCTGGACGCGGTGAGCTACCTGATGCCGGCCCTGATCCTGCTCACCCTGCCCGGCGTCGGGCGACGGCTGGCGACGGGCGACGACGGCGACCGGCGGTCCGGCGGCGGCTACTTCACGGTGCTGCGGGACCGTCCGTTCCGCCGGCTGGTGATCTTCGGTCTGATCCTCACCACCTGCGGCTACGCGCAGATCGAGGTGGGCTTCACCGCGTACGCCGTCCGGGTCGTCGAGGTGAGTCCCCGGGTGGTGGCCTGGGCCCTCGCCGCCAACACCGTGATGATCGTGCTCGCGCAGCTGCTGGTGATCCGGCGGTTGGAGGGGCGGAGTCGTACCGGCGCGCTCGCCGCGGTGGGTGCGGTCTTCGCCGCCGCCTGGCTGGTCCTCGGCGCCGCCGGTCTGGTCGGTACGAGCAACGCGATCGTCGCGGCGCTCGGCGTGGTGGCCTGTTCCGCGATCTTCGGCTTCGGCGAGACGATGCTCTCACCGGTCATGCCGGCGCTGACCAACGCGCTCGCCACCGACGAGCTTCGGGGCCGGTACAACGCGATGAGTTCGATGATCTTCGGCATCAGCGGGGTGATCGGCCCGGTGACCGCCGGCCCGCTGATCGGGGCGGCCGACGGCAAGGTGTGGGTGGTGGCGGTCGTCGGCGGCTGCCTGCTCGCCTCCGTGGTGGCGCTCTCCCTGCGCCGCCTGCTCGCCCCCGCCGAGGACGGCCGTACCTCCGCCGCCCCGAACACCCCGACCAGACCCGAAC
>NZ_SMKG01000305.1 GCF_004348525.1 Micromonospora sp. 15K316
GCCCCCACCCCATCGGCGCCGCATCGTCCGGTCACCGACTCACCAGGAGTTGCCTTGGCGATCACCACCGCCCCGGGTACCACCAGACCCAGCCGCCCCTCCTCGCCGTACGCGCCCCGGCCGCGACGGGCGGGCCTCGGCCGCAAGCTGCGCGACAACCTCACCGGGCACGCGTTCCTGATCGGCGCGGTGCTCTGCTTCGCGGTCTTCTCCTGGTACCCGATGATCCGCGGCATCGTGATGAGCTTCCAGCGCACCCGGCGGGGCGTGACGACCTGGGTGGGCTGGGACAACTACACCCGCATCATCGACGACCCGAGCTTCTGGACCGCCTGGAAGAACACCTTCTACTTCACCGCCCTCGCGCTGATCCTCGGGTACGCGGTGCCGTTCCTGGTGGCGATCCTGCTCAACGAGCTGCGCCACGCGAAGGGGTACCTGCGGATCCTGGTCTACCTGCCGGTGATGCTGCCGCCGGCCTCGGCGCTCTTCCTCTTCAAGTTCTACGCGTACGACCCCAGCGAGGCGGGGCTCTTCAACGCGATCCTCAAGGCCCTGCACCTGCCGACGTCCCAGTGGATGCAGTCGCCCGAGATGACGATGCCGGCCATGGTGATCGCCTCGACCTGGATGAACATGGGCAGCGCCGTACTCATCTACCTGGCGGCGCTGCAGAACATCCCCGGCGAGCTCTACGAGGCGGCCGAGCTCGACGGCGCCGGGATCTGGCACCGGATCTGGAACGTGACCATCCCGCAGACCCGGCTGATCCTCGCCCTCCTGGCGATGATGCAGATCGTCGCCACCATGCAGCTCTTCATCGAGCCGCTGATCCTCGCCAACGGCGCGGGCGCGGAGGACTCGGCCACCTCGGTCGCGTACCTCATCTACCAGCACGGGTTCTTCCAGAACGATCTCAACGGCGCCGCGGCACTCGGCGTGATCATGCTCGTGGTGCTGGCCGGCTTCTCCGCCATCTACCTGCGGCTGACGGCGAAACAGGACTAGGACGGACGAGGAATGGCACACGACTCCGGGACCCGCACCCTCATCTCGCACGCCCAGCTCCGACGGGGGCGGGGCAAGGCGATCTACTGGACGCTGCTCGCCGTCGTGGTCGTAGGGTTCACGCTCGTCTTCCTCGGGCCGCTCTACTGGATGGTCACCGGGGCGCTCAAGTCCGGCCAGGAGATCGCGCAGACCCCGCCGTCACTCTTCCCGCGGGACCCGCAGTGGCAGAACTACGTCGACGCGTGGAACAACCTGGACCTCGCCAAGCTGCTCTTCAACACGTTCTACTACGCGGCCGGCGCGGTGGTGTTCCAGCTCGTCCTCGACACCGCCGCCGCGTACGCGCTGTCGAAGCTGCGTCCGATCTTCGGCAACGCGATCCTCGCCATGATGCTGGCGACGCTGATGATCCCGGCGATGGTCCTCATCGTCCCGCAGTACGTGACGGTGATCGATCTGCCGTTTCTGCACCTCAACCTGCTCGACTCCCCGTTCGCGATCTGGCTGCCCCTGGTGGCGAACGCGTTCAACATCTTCCTCCTCAAGCGGTTCTTCGACTCGATCCCGGAGGACCTGATGGCGGCGGCCCTCATCGACGGGGCGACGCCGCTGCGCACGCTCTGGTCGGTGATCCTGCCGATGTCGCGCCCGATCCTCGGCGTGGTGTCGATCTTCGCCGTGACCGCGGTGTGGAAGGACTTCCTCTGGCCGAAGCTGGTCATGCCGTCACCGGAGACGCGCACGGTCAGCGTCGGCATCTACGCCTTCGCGGGCGGTACCCCCATGAACGTGGTGATCGCCGCGTCGGTCATCGCGGCGATCCCGACCGTGATCATCTTCCTGATCTTCCAGCGGAACATCATGTCCGGTCTGACCACGGGGAGCCTCAAGGGATAGCCGGCAACAAAGCCGACGCCGGACAAAACCCACGGCTCGGATCGTGGACGGCCGCACTCGGCACACCCCCGCGCGACGGCCGACGGTCGTACGCCCGATACACATCCAGGTCCGGCGAACCCGCCGACGTAACGCAGAAAGCAGGTGCTCGTGTCCACAGCAGACGGCAGTCCGTGGTGGCGTGGAGCGGTGATCTACCAGGTTTACCCGCGTAGCTTCGCCGACGGCAACGGCGACGGGATCGGTGACATCGCCGGTATCCGGTCCCGGCTGAACTACCTGTCCGCGCTCGGCGTCGACGCGATCTGGTTCAGCCCCTGGTACCCCTCCCCGATGGCCGACGCCGGCTACGACGTGGCCGACTACCGGGACATAGACCCGGTCTTCGGCACGCTGGCCGAGGTGGAGGCGCTCATCGCGGAGGCGCACGAACTCGGCATCAGGACCATCGTCGACATCGTGCCGAACCACTGCTCCGACGCGCACCCCTGGTTCCGGGCGGCGCTCGCCGGTGGGCCGGACGCGCCCGAACGGGAGCTCTTCTGGTTCCGTCCGGGCCGGGGCCCCGACGGCGACCAGCGACCGACCGACTGGGTCGGCGAGTTCGGCGGCGAGACGTGGACCCGCACCACCAACCCGGACGGCACCCCCGGCGACTGGTACCTGCACCTCTTCACCGCCGAGCAGCCGGACTTCAACTGGGACCACCCGAGGGTGCGTGCCGAGTTCGAGGACATCCTGCGGTTCTGGTTCGACCGGGGCGTGGACGGCATCCGCATCGACTCGGCCGGGTTGCTGGTCAAGGACGGCTCACTGCCGGAGACCCTGCCCGACCGGCCGCACCCGTTCCGCGACCTCGACGGCGTGCACGAGATCTACCGCGCCTGGCGGCGGGTCGCCGACGAGTACCCCGGTGACCGGGCGCTGATCGGCGAGGTGTGGATGCCGGACCGGCAGCGGTTCGCCAACTACCTGCGTCCGGACGAGCTGCACGCGGCGTTCAACTTCGACTTCCTCGGTTGCGCCTGGGACGCCGCCGCGCTGCGCGAGAGCATCGACGGGACGCTGAGCGCGCACGCGCCGGTCGGGGCGCCGGCCACCTGGGTCCTCTCCAACCACGACGTGACCCGGCACGTCACCCGCTACGGCCGGGCCGACACCACGTTCAGCTTCGCCGCGAAGCGGGAGGGCACCCCGACCGACCTGGAGCTGGGCACCCGGCGGGCCCGCGCCGCCGCGCTGCTGTCGCTGTCGCTGCCCGGCGCGGCCTACGTCTACCAGGGCGAGGAGCTGGGCCTCTGGGAGGTCGAGGACATTCCGCGCGAGCTGCGGCAGGACCCGATGCACTTCCGTTCGGGCGGTGTCGACCCGGGCCGGGACGGCTGCCGCGTCCCGCTGCCCTGGGCCGGGGAGACGCCGCCGTTCGGCTTCAGCCCGGACGACGCGACAGCTGCCCCCTGGCTGCCGCAGCCCGCTGACTGGAAGGACCGGACGGCCCAGGCGCAGGCCGGCGACGAGCGCTCGATGCTGGAGCTGTACCGCGCCGCGCTCGCCATCCGCCGGGCCGAGCCCGCGCTCGGCGACGGGGAGATGACCTGGCTGCCCGCGCCGGACGGGGTGCTCTCGTACCGCCGCTCGGCCGACTTCGCCTGCCTGGTCAACCTCTCCGGCGCGGCGGTGCCGCTGCCGCCGCACACCGAGCGGCTGCTCGCCAGCGGCCCGCTCGACGACGACCTGCTGCCGCCGGACACCGCCGTCTGGCTGCGCACCGCCGAACCGATCCCCGCCGGATCCGAGCCGGCCTGACCGCCCGGTGCCGGCGGCTCCGTCCCGCCGCCGGCACCGCGCCCGCACCACCCGGCGGCGCCGTCCCGGCGCCGGCACCGGATTCAGCCCGCCGGCACCGCCGGCCGAGACCGACACGGAGGGAGTCACCCGCACACCGCACCGCCTCGGGGGGACCGCAACGCACGGGGGGATCTGGACCACCGACGAGAGGGAGAGTCCCGCTCATGTCCGACCACACCACCGCCCACCCACCCCGAAGAGTCCGCGTCCGCGCGGGGGTGGCCGCCCTCGCCGCTGTCGCCCTCGCCGCGACGTCGCTCACCGTCATCGCGCTGACCAGCACCGCGACCCCGGCCCACGCGGCCGGGCTCTCCCCGTTCGACATCCCCGGTCGGGGCGCCGACGTCCCCTTCGTCGAGCACGAGGCGGAGGAGGTCGCCCACACCGGCACGAAGATCGGCCCGGACCGGTACTACGGCACGCTGCCGTCCGAGGCGTCCGGCCGCGAGGCGGTCACCCTGGACGCCGTCGGCGAGTACGTCGAGTTCACGCTCACCGAGCCGGCCAACGCGGTTACCTTCCGCTACAGCATCCCGGACAACGCCGCCGGCACCGGCCGGGACGCCAGCATCGACCTGCGGGCCAACGGCGCCCTGGTGAAGGCCGTTCCGGTGACCTCCCGGTACGGCTGGTACTACGGCGGCTACCCGTTCAACAACAACCCGGGCGACACCAACCCGCACCACTTCTACGACGAGACCCGGACGATGTTCGGGACCACCTACCCGGCCGGTACGAAGATCCGGCTCCAGGTCTCCTCGACGGCCCAGTCCCCGACCTTCACCATCGACCTGGCCGATTTCGAGCTGGTCGCCCCGGCGATCACCAAACCCGCGAACGTGCTGGACGTGGTGACCGACTTCGGCGCCGACCCCACGGGCGCCACCGACTCCACGGCCAAGTTCCAGGCGGCGGTCGACGCCGGTAAGGCGCAGGGCCGGGCGGTCTGGATCCCGACGGGCACCTTCACCCTCTGGGACCACGTGGTGGTGGACGGGGTGACCCTGCGCGGCGCGGGCCCGTGGTATTCGGTGCTCGGCGGCCGGCACCCCACCGACCGCAAACGGGCCGCCGGCATCTACGGCAAGTACGTCCCCGGCGGCGGCTACAGCGGCGAGATCCGGCCGCACGAGGCCGGTGGCCCGAGCCGCAACGTGACCCTGCGGGACTTCGCCATCATCGGCGACATCCGGGAGCGGGTGGACGAGCACCAGGTCAACGCCATCGGCGGAGCCATGTCGAATTCGGTGGTGGAGAACGTCTGGATGCAGCACACCAAGGTCGGTGCCTGGATGGACGGCCCGATGGACAACTTCACCATCCGCGGCAGCCGGATCCTCGACCAGACCGCCGACGGGGTGAACTTCCACTGGGGGGTCACCAACTCCACGGTGACCGACACGTTCGTCCGCAACACCGGTGACGACGCGCTCGCCATGTGGGCGCAGAACGTGCCGAACGTCAACAACTCGTTCACGTTCAACACCATCGGCGTGACCATCCTCGCCAACCACCTGGTGACGTACGGCGGGCGGGACATCAGGATCACCGACAACGTGACCGCCGACTCGGTGACCAACGGTGGCGGAATCCACGTCGCCAACCGCTACCCGGGCGTGAACGGCCCGACCGCGGTCTCCGGAACGATCACCGTCGCCCGGAACACGCTGATCCGCAACGGCAACTCCGACTACAACTGGCGGTTCGGGGTCGGCGCGATCTGGTTCTCCGCGCTGAACGAACCGATCCAGAACGCCACCATCAACGTCACCGACACCGACATCCTGGACAGCTCGTACGCGGCGCTGCACTGGATCGAGGGCGCCACCAGCGGGATCAACGTCAGCAACGTCCGCATCGACGGGGCGGGCACCTACGCCCTCCAGGTGCAGGCGCCCAGCCAGGTGTCGTTCACGAACGTGCGGGCCACCCGGATCGCCCAGTCGAACCCGATCCACAACTGCGTCGGCAGCGGATTCCAGATCACCCAGGGGCCCGGCAACTCCGGCTGGTACACCCCCACGCCGTACTGCGGCCCGTGGCCGGACCCGCAGTGGGG
>NZ_SMKG01000306.1 GCF_004348525.1 Micromonospora sp. 15K316
CGCCAGCCCGTCGCCGTCCGGATCGACCTCCGGACCACCCTCCGAGCCCACCTCGCTGCCCACCGAGGGCCCGGACGAGTCCCCGTCCCCGGACGACCCGACGCCCCCGGACCACCTGCCCGACCCGGCGGACTCGCCGACCATGACCGTGCATCCGCGGCCGTCCGTCGGCACCCGCCCCAGCCCGCTCCTCGGCCCGCGCTCCGTCGGTCACGTCCCGTCCCTCGTGGCCGGCCCCGTCATCCCGTCGTCCCGGGAACCGGTTAGGGAATGCCCCCGCCCCTCCGCCTCGATACGGTGACGGTCAGGAGCGGCCGGACCGCCCGGACGAGGTACTTCGAGGAGACAGCGTGGGCGGCGGTGCGCGACCCGGTGAGGCCCCTGCGCCCCGGTCCGGTCCGGCGCTGCGGCTGGCCCGGCTCGTCACGGAGCTGACCGCGCCCGCGGTGCTGACCCCGGTGCTGATGATCGCCGTCGGCTGGCACAGCGCCCAGGGCGGCGCGGCCGGGCTCGGGTGGGCCCTGCTCGCCGTCGTCTTCGTCAGCGGCATCCCGTTCGCGTACATCGTCGGCGGCGTACGTCGAGGGCGGCTCACCGATCACCACGTGGGGCAGCGGGAACAGCGCCGCATCCCGCTGCTCGTCGGTCTCTGCTCGGTAGTCGTCGGGCTCGTCCTGCTGGTCGGGCTCGGCGCGCCGCGGCCCGTGGTGGCGCTCGCGGTGGCCGGAGCGATCGGCCTGGTGGTGGCGGTGACCGTGAGCCACTGGTGGAAGATGTCGATCCACTCGGCGGTCGCCGCCGGCACCGTGGTGATCCTGGTCCTCACCTTCGGCGCCCGGCTGCTGCTCACCGCGCCGCTGCTGGCCCTGGTCGGCTGGTCCCGGGTGCGGCTGCGGGATCACACCGTGCCGCAGGTGGTCGTCGGTGGGCTGGTGGGCGGCCTGGTGGCCGGAGCGGTCTTCGCCGTCCTGCGCTGAGGGCGGGCGGCCCCGGCCGAAGACGCCCTCGTGGGTGCCGCGACCGTGGCGCGCCGGCCGGCTCAGTCGAGGTCGGTGAGGCGGTGCCGGTTCGCCTCGATCCACGTGTTCAGCGCCTCCGGATCGTCCGGGTCCACGCCGTCGGCCATCAACTCGGCCACCGCCGCGGTGGCCGGGCTGCGCCGCTCGCCGGTGCTGTAGAGGCGGGCGAACTCGGGCACCATCTCCTCGATCGCCGCGTCGGTCTGCGTCGCCGCGACGGCCGGCAGCTCGCGCCGGCGGGCGGCGTACGCGGCCCAGGCGCGCAGCACCCGGGGCAGCATCGCCGCGTCGTCCATGTCCAGCACGGCCCGCCGGTGCACCCAGTCGAGCAGGAACAGGCCCGCGACCGCCGGGCTCCACCGCAGCGGATCGGCGTCCGGGAAGCTCTCCGCGTGATCCAGCAGCAGGCCGAGGCAGAAGTGCAGCGAGGCCAGCTCGGGACCGTCGATGGCGTCCAGTCCGGCCTGGGCGGCCTCCGGGGAGGCGAGGAAGCGTCGGAGCAGATCGGTCCGGTCGGCGGTGGAGAGCGGCTCCGTCCCACGGGCCGCCGGCACCGGCTGGGTGGGCAGCACCGCGAGCCGCGCGCCGGCCAGCGCCCGGTCGGTGGCGAGGGCGCCCGCGCTCGGCAGTTCGCTGAGGTCGTCGGTGATCGTGAGGTGGCGGACCACCTCGCCGCGCATCCGGGCCGGATCCTCCTCCCGGAACCAGGTCAGCTCGTCGGCCGCGCACATCTGCCGGACCTGCTCCAGGATCTGGCCGGCCGGCCCGCCGACGAAGACGTCCTTCGTGATGCCGATGTTGTGGTCGACAAGCGCCACCAGCGCGTGCTCCGGGCCTCCGGCGGCGTCGTCGTACGCGAAGGTGGCCAGGTAGGAGGTCTGGTCGCCGTAGACGTCGCCGTACGCCCAGCTGCCGGTGAGGTGCACCCGGCCGAGCTGGTCGGACCAGGCCGGTGCCTGGCTGCCCGGTCGGACCCGCTCGGCGCCGTCGGCGTCGGGCACCAGGGCGGCGAAGACGGAACGGATGGTGGTGGCGGCGGCGGTGCGCCGGCGGGCGGTGGCGGCGAGGAAACCGGTGACGAACTCCCGGATGGCGGCGTTGCGGTCGCTCTCCGCGATGGCGTAGACGCTGCCGAGCAGCGCCGCGCCGAGCATCTCGGCGTCCAGGGCGCTGTCCAGCCGGGTCACGTCGCGCGCGGCGTGCAGGACTGCGTCGTACGGGGTCCGGGGAGGGGCCATGCATCCGACCCTACGCCCGTCCGGGGGTACCGGGCAGCGGTAGCGACAGCGGGACGGCTCAGTGCCGGACGGCGTCCCGGAGGGCCTCGCGCGCCACGCCGTAGTCGGCGAGGACGGCTCGGACCGGGGTCAGCACGTACTCGTCGCCGACCACGGCCACGGCGGCGGTGAGTCGCTGTTCCGCCCGGCGGCGGGCCCGCCCGGCCGCCCACCGGACGATCGGCCGGGTGAGCGCCGAGAGCAGCAGGCCGGCGAGCAGACCGCCGAGCAGCAGCAGGGTCGGCAGCGGCACCACGCCCACCATCGGGTGCTCCGGGTCGGGCAGCCCGAGCGCGCGCAGCACGTAGCCGAACACCAGCCAGCCCAGCCCGCCCAGCGCCGCCAGCGTCACCAGCCACTGCCCGACTCCGACGAACCGCCACCAGAGGGGCCGGCGCGCCAGGCCGAGGTCGGTGGCGGCGACCGCCCGGTCCAGCGCGTCCGGCAGGTCGGCGAGGCGGGACCGGGCCGCCTCCGTCACCGCGGTCGGCCAGCCGGCGGGCAGTTCGGCCGCGGCACGGTCGGCCACCGCCCGGATCGCGAGCCCGAGCGCGGACCGCTGCGCGGCGGTCGGGTCCGGCACCGAGGTCGCGCCCACCAGGCTCTCCGCCGGATCGGCGACCTCGCCCGGCAGGTGCAGCCGGCGCAGCGGGTCGGGCCGCAGCCGCCGCCACCCACGGACCAGCGGCCACCCGGTGCTCGCGACCGCCCGATGCCGGTACGCCTCCCGTACCGCCTCCGTCACCGCGGGCACGCCGGCCGTACCCGCCAGCGCCCGGGTCAGCTCGCCGGCCGTGGCCTCGTCCGGGCCGCCGGCCGGGTGGTCCGAGCCGACCAGCTCGTCCAGCCCCGCGACGACGGTCTCCACGTCCCCGGCGAGGCGACGCAGCACCGCCTGCCGCTCGGCGACGGTCCGCTCCAGCGCCGCCCGCAGCTCGACGATGCCGTCCGGGTCGGTCGCGTTGGTGGCGAGCACTGGCACGCCGTCCAACCCGTCCTCGTCGAGCAGCCGGCGCAGGTCGGCCAGGACCCGGGGCAGTTCGGCCGGGGGGAGCCGGTCTGCCTGGTTGAGCACGACCAGCGTGACGTCGCGGTGCCGGTGGAACTCGCCCAGGTAGCTCGTGTGGATCACCCGGTCGGCGTACTTCTGCGGGTCGACCACCCAGACCACCAGGTCGACCAGGCCGAGCAGGCGGTCCACCTCCAACCGGTGGGACCACTGCACCGAGTCGAAGTCGGGCAGGTCCAGCAGGACCAGGCCGTGCAGCGCCGCCTCGTCGTCGGCGTCCAGGGCGCTCTCCCGTACGAACCGGTGCCGGGGCAGCACACCTATCCAGTCGAGCAGTCGGCCCGCGCCCTCCTGCGGGCCCCAGACGCAGGCGTGTGCGACCCCGGTCGTCGGGCGGCGTACCCCGACCGGGGAGAGGTCCAGTCGGGCCAGCGCGTTGAAGAGGCTGGACTTGCCGCTGCCGGTGGCGCCGGCCAGGGCGACCACGGTGTGGTCGCGGGAGAGCGCCAGGCGGGTGCCGGCCCGCTCGACCAGCGTGTGCGCGGGGACGAGCCGGTTGTCCGGCAGGTGCCCGTCCGCCGCGGCGAGGAAGCGGCGCACCGCGTCCAGGCGAGCGAGCAGCACGTCGGGGTCGACCCGCTGGTCGCCGCCGCGGAACGCCTCGCGTATCCGGCCCACCACGTTGCTCACCGCCTGGACCTTCCGCTCGTGACCGCGGGTTTCGCGGTCCGCCGTCCGGCGTCGGCCGTGCTGCCCCTCGTGCTCACCGGGTCGGCCCTCCGGTGGTCAGCCCGCTGCGCCGTCGTGCGGTCTCCACCTGGTCCGCGGCGTCGTGCAGCGCGCCCACGACCTCCGCGTCGAGCCGGGCCGCCGCGCTCCGGGCAAGGTAGCGCCCGGCCTCGTCGTCCAGCAGGGCCCGCACCCGCTCCAGCAGGTCGGTCCGGGCCTTGGCGGCGAGCGTACGCACCGCCTGGTCGCCGAAGATCGCCTGGAGTACGGCCTGCGCGGCGACGGTGGTGCCCGCGCCGGTGGCGACCTCCAGGCCGGTCGGGATGAACGCGGTCGAGGCGAAGACGGCGATCATCACGGCGAGACCGGTGGCGTTCACCGCGTACGCGGCGGTGCGGGCCATGAAACGCTTGTCGCCGCCCTGCGTCCGGACGAGTTCCAACACCCCGCGCTGCCATTCCCGGACCAGCCGTTCGGCCCGTTCGGGCAGGTCCTCGGCCGGCCGGGCGAGGGAGCTGTCGAGCAGCTCCGCCCCGGCCGGATGCGCCTTCCAGCCGGCGTACGCCTGCTCGGCCGCCTCGGCGGCCACCCCGCGCAGCAGCGTGACCAGCTGGGACTCGATGGCGCTGCGCAGCCCGGCGGCGGGTGCCGGGCGGCCGGTGAGCGCGGCGACCATCCGGTCGCGCAGCCGCCCGATCCGGGCCTCCAGGGTGCGGAAGAACTCGCCGGTGCCGACGAACTCCTGCCAGCGGGCGAGCACCTCGCCGCGGAGCAGGCGGCCGTCGCTCAACCCCTGCTCGACCGTGCGGTGCCCGCCCCGGTACGCGGCCAGTACCCGCTCGTCGAGCGCGTCGACGGCGGTGAGCTGCTCGGCGGCCGCGTCGGCGAGCCCCTCGACGGTCGGGTGCAGCGCGGCCAGCGCTCCGTCCAGGGTCTGCCGGACGACGGCCGCCCGCGCGTTGGCGTCGGCCGCCAGCCGGGTGAACCAGTCGGCCAGCGGGCCGGTGATCCGCTCGGGGAGGAGCCCCTGACCGTCGACCCGGGTCTCCGGGAGCACGAAGAGCGGGGCCTGGCCGAGCCCCTGCTCGGCCAGCATCTCGCCGAGGTGGGCGGAGATCTCGTCGATCGCCTCCGGGGGAACCCGGTCCAGCACCATGGCGATCACCGTGCCCCGGGCGCGGGCGCCGCGCAGCAGCTCCCACGGAACGGCGTCGGCGTAGCGGGCCGCGGTGGTGACGAAGAGCCAGAGGTCGGCGGCGGCGAGCAGTTGGCCGGCGAGCGCCCGGTTGGCGTCGACCACCGAGTCGATGTCCGGCGCGTCGAGGAGCGCGAGCCCGGACGGGAGGGCGGGCGCGGTGACGATCTGGAGGGTCCGCGGGTCCTCGCTCGGCTCGTTGGTACGGGTGAGGCCGGGCAGCAGCTCCCCCTGCCGGAACCACGAGGTGTCCGGCGGGCTGCAGACGAGAACGGGGGAACGGGTGGTCGGTCGGAGCACGCCGGCGGCGCTCACTCGCGCCTTGACCAGGCTGTTGACCAGCGTCGACTTGCCGGCGCCGGTGGAGCCGCCGACCACCACGAGCAGGGGGGCGTCGAGTCGCGAGAGCCGGGGGAGCAGATAGTCGTCGAGCTGGTCGGTGAGCGCCTCGGCGGCCCGCCGGGCCGGCTCGGCCGACGGCAGGGCCAGCGGGAACCGGGCTGCCTCGATCGCGGCCCGGAGGGCCTCCAGGGCGGCGGGGAGGCTCTCCCCGCCGGTCTGTCTCTTATAGACAACTT
>NZ_SMKG01000307.1 GCF_004348525.1 Micromonospora sp. 15K316
GCCCCGGCCTGACCCTGGCCCGGCCCGCCGGCACCGCCGACTACACCGATCCGCACACCGGGATCACCCGCAGCTGGGAGTACGGCACCTGGACCTCCCCGGTCACCGCGATCGGCTTCGACGCGACCGAACTTGTCGCCTCCTGGAACGCCAAGACCCCGGCCGGCACCTGGATCCAGGTCGAGCTCCAGGGCAGGTACAACACCGGCGACAAGACCCCGTGGTACGTGATGGGCCGGTGGGCCTCCGGGGACGCGGACGTCAAGCGGACCACCGTCAACAGCCAGGGCGACCCGTGGTCGACGATCTGGACCGACACGTTCAGCATCGACGACGCCGCCGCCGGCGTGCTGCTGCGCTCGTACCAGCTGCGGCTGACCCTCTACCGGGCGCCCGGGCAGGCCGCCGCTCCGGTCGTACACATGCTCGGCGCGATGAGCTCGAACGTGCCGGACCGGTTCACCGTCCCGCCGAGCGCCGGGCACATCGCCTGGGGCGTGGAGTTGCCGGTGCCGCGCTACTCGCAGAACGTGCACTCCGGGCACTACCCCGAGTACGACGGCGGCGGCGAGGCCTGGTGCTCCCCCACCTCCACCGAGATGGTGGTCGAGTACTGGGGGCGGCAGCCCTCCGCGGCGGACACCGCCTGGGTGGACCCGACCTACCCCGACCCGACCGTCAACCACGCCGCCCGGATGACGTACGACTACGCGTACGACGGCGCCGGCAACTGGCCGTTCAACACCGCGTACGCCGCCAGCTTCCCCGGGCTGGAGGGTCGGGTGACCCGGCTGCACTCCCTGGACGAGGTGGAACGCTTCATCGCCGCCGGCATCCCGGTCGTGACCAGCCAGTCCTTCCTCGCCAGCGAGCTGGACGGGGCGAACTACGGCACCTCCGGTCACCTCTTCGTGGTGGTCGGCTTCACCGCGGACGGGGACGTCATCGTCAACGACCCGGCCTCGTCCAGCAACGACGTGGTGCGCAACGTCTACCAGCGGGAGCAGTTCGAGCAGATCTGGCTGCGCACCAAGCGGATCAACGCGAGCGGCGGCGTTTCCGGCGGCTCCGGTGGCATCGCGTACCTGATCAAGCCGGTCGGCAAGCCCTGGCCGCGCGTGCCCGGCTCCACCAACTGGTGACGGCGGACGAGCCCGGCACCGTCGCGATCGACAGTGCCGGGCTCGCTTCGCCCGAGATCATCGAAGTCGGGGCAACCGCCGTGGTGGGACAGCCGGACTTCAGGGAAGGCGAGCCGATCAACCCGGCCGAGCAGCGAACTCGCCGGTACCCCGCTACCGGGCCTGGCCGTCCGGCCGCTCACCCTCGCTCGACTCGTCCTCACCCGCGAGGGCGGAGCGCAGGCGTTCCTTCTCCTCCCGGCGACGCTGCGCGGCACCGGCCATCTCCTCGGCCATCTCGTCCCGCCAGCCCTTGAGCAGGAAGAACGAGAGCGCGGCGGAGAAGACCAACGCCAGCATCAGCTTCAGGAAGACGTTGATGTCGACCAGCCAGAGGGCCGCCAGCACGAGGACGAAAAGCCCGATCCGCCCCAGCGTGTACTTGACCGCCGCGCTCACCCGCACCACTCCGTTCTCGCTCCGCCGGTCGGTCCGGCGGACGCCTCAGCCCGCGAGGGCGTTCAGCCCGTCCGGCGGGCCAGCCAGCGGACGCCGGTAAACCACACCACGGCGTACGCCACGGTGAAGGCGGCCGCCGCCAGCGCGCCGGAGAGCAGCCCCGGTAGGCCCGCGGCCAGACCGGCCACCAGCAGCCCCACGACCACCCCGACGGCGGCGGCGAACACTCCCGCCAGTACCCGGGCGGCGCCGAACTCCCAGGCGCGGAAATCCTCCCAGAAGAGCCAGACCGGGAGGATGATCGACAGCCAGCCGTTCGCCCGCCCGAAGCCGCCCGCCCCGAACGAGGCGAACGCCCAGTCGAAGAGCACGAGGGCGAGCACCCCGATCACCCAGCCGGCAAGGCTGATCCCGAGCAGATCGCCGAGGAAACGTATCCGCCCGTCGGCGTCCCGCCGCGGAAAACTGCTCTGCTGCTCCGTCATCGCCCTACGAGAGTACGTGGCCGGTCAGGCCCACACCCGCTGCGGCTCGGCACGCCGCTCCGCCAGCGACGGGGCGGGGTCGTACTCGCGTACCACGTTGTACCGGGTGTCCCGTTCGACGGGGCGGAAGCCGGCCTCCCAGATCAGGTTGAGCAGGTCCTCGCGGTGCATGGTGTTCGGGGTGCCGTACGAGTCGGCGTCATGCGTGATCTTGTATTCGACGACCGAGCCGTCCAGGTCGTCCACGCCGAAGTTCAGGGAGAGCTGGGCGACCGAGAGTCCGTGCATCACCCAGAAGCACTTGACGTGCGGCACGTTGTCGAAGAGCAGCCGGGAGACCGCGAACGTCTTCAGCGACTCCGCCGGCGAGGCCATCGTCGTCCGCGCCTGGATGCGGTTGCGGATCTTGCCGTCCGCCGAGTCGACGAAGTCGTGCTGGTAGCGCAGCGGGATGAAGACCGCGAAGCCGCCGGTCTCGTCCTGGAGCTCCCGCAGTCGCAGCACGTGGTCGACTCGGTGCCGTGGCTCCTCGATGTGGCCGTAGAGCATGGTGGCCGGCGTCGTCATGCCCTTGCGGTGTGCCAGCGCGTGGATCCGGGACCAGTCCTCCCAGTGGCAGTCGTGGTCGACGATGTGCTGGCGCACCTCCCAGTCGAAGATCTCCGCGCCACCACCGGTCAGCGACTCCAGGCCGGCGTCCATCAACTCGTCGAGGATCTCGTCGGCGCTCAGCCCGCTGATCTTCTCGAACCACTGCACCTCGGTCGCCGTGAAGCACTTCAGCTTCACGTTCGGCAGCGCCGCCTTCAGTTCGCGCAGCACCTTCGGGTAGTAGCGCCAGGGCAGGGTCGGGTGCAGGCCGTTGACGATGTGCAGCTCGGTGAGCTGCTCGTCCTCCATCTCCTTCGCCTTGCGGACCGCCTCGTCGATCCGCATCGTGTAGGCGTCCTTCTCGCCCGGCTTGCGCTGGAACGAGCAGTACGCGCACGACGCGGAGCAGACGTTGGTGAGGTTCAGGTGCCGGTTGACGTTGAACATCACCCGCTCGCCGTTGAGCTCGGTGCGCCGGTGGTGCGCCAGCCGCCCGAGCCAGGAGAGGTCGTCGCTCTCGTAGAGCGCGATCCCGTCCTCCCGGGTCAGCCGCTCACCGGCGTACACCTTCGCTTCGAGCTCACGCTTGAGTCCGGCGTCCATGGCACGTCCCTTCCACACCCGCGGTCCCGGTCGAGCGTACGTCGGGCGACCGACGACTCCGCCGGCACGACCCGGTTAACCGCATTCTCAGCGACCCGTAACCCGACCACACATCGACAAGGCTGCGCCGACTGAGGTAAGACAGGGTGGGGAGGGACACACCGGCACCGTTACTCGCCCCGTTCGGTCCATCGTGGCCGCGGGTGAGGCTCCGGGCGTGGGCGACACGCGGCCACAGCTGCGCAGGGTCCACTGGTAGCGTCCCCACGGCCGCGCCCACCCCGGCGTGGTGACTGCACGGCGGATGGGGAGCGGCATGGTCGACAGCGGGCACGGGCGACGGCGACGACGGCGGAGCCCGGTGGTCTCGCCGGTCCTGAGACCACGGCTCTGGGCCGCCCTCCTGGGCGCGATAGCCGCCGCGGTGCTGGCCACCCCGGTCTACGCCGAACCCGCACCGCCCGCCGCGGTGCCGGACTCCGGGGCCCGTCCGACCATCACCGGCACGCTCCAACTGCCCGGCGGCACGACTCCCCCGACGACCGACGCACCTGTCGGCAACCTCGGCAACGGCCCGTTGGCCAGCCAGGTCTACGCCGCCGAGACCCAGGTCGGCATGCTCGGCGAGACACTGCTCCAACTACGGCAAGAACGCACCGACGCGCAGACGCAGCTCACCACCGCCGACCGGGAGCTGAAGCTCGCCCGCGACGCACTGGCCCAGGCGCAGGTGACCGCCGACCAGGCGGCCGCCGACGCGTTCAAGGCCGCCGCGGCGCTGCCGTCCGCCGAGTTCGCCGAGGAGATCGACGGGCTGAGCCGGCTCCAGCGGATCACCCGTGGCGAGAAGGTCGAGGGCTCGACCACCGCGGCGACCGGTGAGCTGGCCCGGGCGCAGGCCGCCGAGCAGGCGGCCTACCAGGCCTACACGACTGCCGAGGCGCTGCTGCGCGGCGTGGAGACGAAGTTCAGCAACGGCGAGACGGCCCTGCGCACCGCCGAGGCGAAACTCCTCACGCTGCGCAAGGACAACGAGGCGCAGCTCCTCGTGCTGGAGCGCCAGCAGGAGGCGAGCGAGCAGCAGCTCGGCACCCAGTACCTGGACGGCCAGAGCGCCAACGGGTTGGCCGCCCACCCGCGCGCCCTGGCCGCCGTGCGCTACGCGCTCGCGCAGCTCGGTGATCCGTACCTCTGGGCCGCGGAGGGGCCCGACCGGTTCGACTGCTCGGGTCTGATGTGGGCGGCCTACCGGTCGAAGGGCGCCGACTACTTCGACCTGCCCCGGGTCTCCCGGGACCAGTACTACGCGACCCGCGGCCGCACCGTGTCGCGCAACGCGCTGCTCCCGGGCGACCTGCTCTTCTTCGCCTCGGGCAGCAGCTGGACGACGATCCATCACGTCGCGATGTACATCGGCAACGGCAAGATGGTGCACGCGCCCACCACCGGCGACGTCGTCAAGATCTCCACGGTCACCTGGTCCCGGCTCTACGCCGCGACGCGCGTGATCGGCGCCGTACCGGCTCCCTCGACGACCCCCAAGCCGCCGACGACGCCGAAGCCCTCCACGTCGGCCACGCCGAAGCCCACCGGGTCGGCCACCCCGACGCCCACCGGCTCCGCGTCGCCGACGCCGACCGGGTCCGCGACGCCGACGCCGACGCCGACCGGTTCGACCTCGCCGAGCCCGACGCCCTCCACGGAGCCGAGCCCGAGCGAGACGCCGGATGCCACGCCGTCCAACAGCCCGACGCCGAGCTCCTCGGCCTCGAACTCCCCCTCGCCCAGCCGTAGCTCGGAGACGAGCGGCAGCCCGTCCGCGAGTGGTTCGAGGAGCCCCGGCAGCGTCGACTGAGCTGCAAGCACGGACTCCGGCTGTCCCGCCCGGGCGTGATGTGGCACCGTGACACCCAGACACACCCGGCCCCGGCCGGGTGCGGGTGCGCAGGCGTGGGGCGGAGGGGCGGACATGGCCGAGCAGAAGGATCCGGCGGAGGCGGCGGAGCCCGAGACCGCGCCCGTCGACGGGGCCGGCGGCCCGACGAGCGCGGAGGCCACGGCGGGCGAGCAGCCTGAGCCTGGGGCTCCGGCGATCCCGGTTCGGGCGCGGGCCAGCGTCGCCACCGCCGCCGCGCCGACCTCGGGCGGAACGCCGGTGGCGAACCCGGCCGGCACGACCTACCGGGCGACGAGCTCCGCGCCGGCGGCGACCCCGCCCGGCCCGGCCGGGGAGCTGCCGAGCCAGCGGGACAGCTCGGGCGGGGGCGCCCAGGCCGGCGCCACGGTCCCGGGCGCGACCGGAGCCACGGCCGGCGCCGCGCCGGCCGCCCGAGCCAGCGCCACCGTCCCCACAGCCGCCCGGGCCACGACCGACGAGTCGGCGGCCGCCCGGGCCAGCGCCGCCGTGCCCACGCCCCCCGGCCGGGTCACCGCGTCGGAGGCGCAGGCCGCGAGCGGCGCCCGGTCCGGCGCCCCGGCGGTGTACCGGTCGGGACCGGTCGAACCGGACGCCCCCGAGCCGGCGCAGCCGCCCGAGCC
>NZ_SMKG01000308.1 GCF_004348525.1 Micromonospora sp. 15K316
GTGGTGGGGGCCGCCGCCGGGGGTGAAGACGTCCGAGGTGGCGACCACCGACCAGGCCGTGTCGGGTACGGCGTCGACCAGGGCGCGTACGACCGGGGCGTCCCGCCACTGCTCCTGCTCGGCGAGCAGGCCCAAGGCCACCACCGACTCCTCCACCTCGCCGACGCACTCGAACGGCTTGTGCCCGTCCACCCCGAGCAGCTCCCGGTAGCCGGGGATCTGCGCCTCGTCGGCGAGCAGATCACCGCCGAAGATGTGGGTGATCCGCTCCCGCGGCATGAACGGGGCGAGGGCCAGGAAGACGAACCGGCACTTCGGGCAGTCCCGGCACCAGCGGTCGCTCGGGTCGTGCAGCTTGAACGCCGCGTTGCAGCTGGTCACCACGTTGTCGTAGCGGTCGATCCCGGCGAAGAGCCGGGCGATGTGCAGCTCGGACAGCGGCCGTAGCAGGGAGAAATAGGGCTCGGTGAGCCCGGCGTGCTCGGTGAGCCCGGCACGCAACAGCCCCTCGGCCTCGACCCCCTTGGACCACTGGTGGTTGATCTCGTGACCGTTCCAGATCAGGTTCGGGTCGGACGCGGAACGCTCGTTGGACATCACCACCGGCCCCAGCCCGTGCAGCACCGACGTCGCGACCGCGATCAGCGAGTTGATCGCGGTGACCGGGATGTGCCCGTTGCGGGCGCCGGCGGCGTTCAGCTCGAACAGCACCGGGTCGATCCGGCGGCGGGCGGCCAGCGGGGCGAGGCCCGACGCCTCGTTCACCGAGACGATCACGTGGTTCGGGTTGACCGAGAACGGCACCGGGTCGAAGCCGGCCCGGCGCAGCGCCTCCAGGCTGACGATCGAGTCCTTGCCGCCGCCGACCGCGGAGAGCGGCCGCCGGTCGGAGTTGTCCAGCGGCGCCGCGGGCTTGACCAACCCGTCCGGGATCTCCGGCGTGAGTTGGAGCACGTGCGGCAGCTGGTTGCGGTACGCGTACTCGCCGAGGCCCTTGGTGTAGACGGCCGTGACCAGCGCGGCGGCGGCCGGGCCGAGCGGAGCCGGCAGCACCAGCCGTCCGGGCGCGGCGGTCTTGTAGTAGCTGACCCCGGCGACCACGTGCAGCAGCTCGAGCACCCGGCCCAGGGCGGCCACCGTCTCGTCGGACGGCGGCGCCTCCGGCAACGGGAGCGTGACCACCTCGGTGAACCGTTGCTCGCCGGCGGGACCTGTCAGAGCGTAGTCGAACAACACCTCGCCGGTGGAGAGGTCGATCGAGTAGGACGGGAATCCGAAGGCGTCCATCCGCCGCAGTTGCTCGTAGCGCACACGCCATACTAGGCCCTGGTTCGTCCGGCCGTGCCCGGCTGTGCCGGACCCGCGCCGCGACACCCGGCCCGTCCGGTACCGCCGAAACCCCGGAGGAGATCACCTGTGCGCCTGTCTGACCTGCGCGGACGTTCCGTCGCCGTCTGGGGGACCGGCCGGGAGGGCCGGGCGGCGGTGACCGCTATCGCCGCACACGGCCCGGCCGCGCTCGTCGCCGTCGACGACAGCGCCAACTTCCTCTCCCTGCCCTGGGACGGGCCGCTGGCCGAGGCCGCGCCGCTCGTCACCGGCGAGGAGGGCTTCGCCCGGCTCGCCGCCGCCGACGTCGTGGTCCGCTCGCCGGGCGTGCCGCAGACCCACCCGTGGCTGGTCGAGCTGCGCCGCCAGGGGGTGACCGTCACCCAGGGCACCGCGCTCTGGATGGCCGACCACGGCGACCGGACCGTCGGGGTCACCGGCAGCAAGGGCAAGAGCACCACGTCGAGCCTGATCAGCCACCTGCTGAACGCGGTGGACCGGCCGAACGTCTTCGGCGGCAACATCGGCGTGCCCACGCTGGACCTGCCGGAGGCCGACCTCTACGTGCTGGAGCTCTCCAGCTACCAGTGCAGCGACCTGACGGACTCGCCCCGGGTGGCGGTGGTCACCGCGCTCTTCCCCGAGCACCTCGACGCGCACGGCGGCGAGGCCGAGTACTACCGGGACAAGCTCAACCTGATCGCGTACGGGCCGCGGACCGTGGTCGTCAACGGCAACGACCCGCGGCTCGCGATCGAACTGGGCGACCGGGCGGCCATCCGCGCCGGCCGGCCCGACACCGCGCACGTGGCCACCGGTCCGGACGGCGCGCCCTGGTTCCACCTGCGCGACCAGCCGCTCTTCCCGCGCGCCGCGCTGCCGCTGGTCGGCCGGCACAACGAGGGCAACCTGTGCGTCGCGCTCGCCGTGCTCGACGCGCTCGGCGTCGACGTCGTCGCCCGCAAGGACACGCTCGCCGTGGCGGTGGCCGGGTTCCAGGGGCTGGCCCACCGACTCACCGAGATCGTCGACCCGTCCGGGCTCACCTTCGTCGACGACACCCTCGCCACCAGCCCGTACGCCGCCATGCACGCCATCGACGCGTACGAGGGGCGGCCGCTCACGGTGATCGTCGGCGGCGCCGACCGGGGGCTGGACTACGGCCCGCTGCGGGAGCACCTGGCCGAGCGCGAGATCACCGTGATCGGGATTCCGGACAGCGGCCCCCGGATCGTCGAGGCGCTCGTCGGGCTGCCGAAGGTGCGGACCGAGACGGTGGACGAGCTGGTGGACGCCGTGCGGCTGGCCCGCGAGCTGACCCCGGCGGGCGGCGTCGTGCTGCTCTCGCCCGCCGCGCCGAGCTACGGACGGTTCCGCAACTTCGAGCACCGCTCCGCGGTCTTCGCCGAGGCGGTACGCGACACCGCCCGGTGACGTCACGCCTCCTTCACGGTGAGCCACTCGCCCGCCCGCGCGTAATCCGGCCGGCCGCGGGTCCGCGGCTCGCGGCGGGGCCGGCCGATCGGGGTCAGAGGGCGGTGTGCAGGGAACGCATCGAGCGGATGGCCGAGCGGATCTCCTGGAGGTAGCGCCCGGGCGTGAGCGTGGGCTCGGGCAGCCGGACCGGGTCGGGTAGTGCGGGGTCGACGCCGACGGTGTCGATCCCGGCGCCGTACGGCACCGCGAGGGTGCGCAGCGCGTCGCAGTGCTGGAACGGCACGTAGATCGGGTGGGTGACCAGCAGCACCTGGTCGCCGGAGGAGAGCCGGGCGTGCCCGGCCCAGAAGCGTTGCGTGTCGGCGGTGTGCGCGCGACGGTGCTGCGGTTCGCTGGACGGGGCGGCCAGCACCCGCACGGGCGGGAAACCGGCGGGATGGTACGTCCGCGACGACCAGGAGTGGTGCGGGTGCCCGGTGTCCACGCCGTCCTCCTCGGCCGGCCGGGTGACTCCGAAGGCGAGCCGCACCGCCGCGTCGAGCGCGTCGACCTCGGTGTCGGCGCCGGTCACGTCGGCGGCGGTGAGCGTTCGCCGCTCCGCCGCGGAGAGCGGCCGGAAGCTGCCCAGCACCGCCACCTCGCCGGCCACCCGGACGCCGTGGCGCAGCAGGTGCGCCGCGTACGCCACCCGCCGCAGGCAGGCCTGCGCCAACCCGCCCAGCACGAGCAGGTGGGCGTAGCGGGGACGAGCCGGGGCGACGGGGTGGACCAGGCCGAGGGCGGCCGCCGCGGCCATGACCAGCCGGGCCGTCGCCGGATCGAGGTCGGGCTCCCTGGCGTCGGGCCGCTCCCGGCCGCCCCGGAAGTCCCAGTGCGCCGCGGAGAAGGCGTCCATCCCGGCGAGGACGGCGCCGAGGTCGCCGGTCGGCCAGCGGCCCGCGAACCGGTCGACGAGTCCGCGCAGCGGTGCGGAGGTGATCCACGCCGCGATGCCGTCGACGATCGCGCCGGGGCCGGCGGGCGGTGTTCCGCCGGCCAGCGGCAGCGGCACCGTCTCCACGGTGACCAGGGTGGACCGGGACGGGCCGGCGGGCCCGGGCGGCGGCGGAACGGGCGGCTCGGGCACGCTCGGATCGTACCGGCCGGCCCGCCGCCGCCCGCGTGGTACGGCACGGACCTTGGCCGTCGGGTCCTACGCTGACCGCAGCCGCCAGCGAGGAGGTCGTCGATGGCCGAACTGCTCCGCCGACCGCGTACCGGCCGACTCGGCTCGCCGAGGGGGTTCGCCCGGCTGCTGGCGCACACCGATCCGGTCGCGTTGTTCGGCATCGCCCTCTCCGTGTCTCTCTCGATCACGCTCGATCTGACCGGCGCCGCCACCGGTGTGGAGTCCCTCCTCGCCGGTCTGATGGGGATCACGATCTCGCTGCTGGTCGACTCGCTGGCCCGCGCCGAGCGTCGGTTCCACCTGCGGACGCTGCTGGACGGGCCGCCCTGGCTGGCCCGCTCCACCCCGCAGCTCATCGGCGCCGTGCGCGAGGCGGCCGAGGCGCACGCCGGCACCCGGGTCGCCGCTGTGGCGCAGCGCCGCTACGAGGAGTTCCGGTTGGAGGTCGAGCAGCTCGCCGCCGGCCGGATCATCCGGCGTGGCGACGACGACGAGGACCTGATCGGCGCCACCCGGGACTGCCACCGCCAGCTGCTCGGGCTGACCAACGTGATGCCCCGGGTCAGCGGGGAGCTGAGCTGGTGGCGGGGGGATGTCGGGCGCCGGTACTGGGAGGCGAACCTGGCGGCCCTCGCCCGGGGAGTGACGATCACCCGGATCTTCATCTACGCGGAACTCGGCGACGAACTGTCCGAACTGGTGCAGACCCAGCGCCGGGCGGGGGTGCGGGTGGGTCTGCTGCCGTTCGGCGCGGTCAGCCCACACCTGAACGTGAACCTGGCGGTCTGGGACGGCTCAGGTTGCTGGGAGGCGAAGATGACGGCGCACGGTGAGATCAGCGAGAACCAGTACTCGATCAACCGGACCGACGTGGACCGTCTCACCCGGGTGTTCCGGCTCTGCGCCGACGTCGCGGACTTCGGGGGGCCTGAGAGCGGGCCGCTATGACATGGAGTGGTGTCCTCCTGGTGACCGCCGTGGTGTGGGTGGTCAGCGTCATCCGTTCGGTGCGGGTACGCGCCTTCGTCTACAGCCTGCCGCTGCCGATGACGCTCGCCCTGGTCACCACCGGTCATCCGGTGGACGGGGCGCAGCTGGTCGGGGTGGCGGGGCTCAACCTCTTCTTCGTCGTCGTCGCGTTCACCCATCACCGGCTGCGCTGGCCGATCCTGGTCGCCGACGCGGCGGGCGTCGCCGCGTACGTGGCGTTGAGCCTGGGCGTACTGGCGGTCCCGATACCCTTCGAGGCCGCGCTGGTCGGCGTCCTGGTGGCCTGGGCGGCGACGATGACGGCGCTGCGGTACCGGGCCCGCGCCGCGACCGTGGCGGTTCCCGAGGCCGGGGATTCCGTCGCGCCGGCCGCCACCGCGCGGCGGGACGCGCTGGCCGCCCCGGCCAAGCTGGTGGTGATCTTCGTGGGCGCGGTGCTCACCGGGCTCCTCGGCGGGCTGCTGCGCGGCATGGTGGTGACCTTCCCGTACTCGGGGGTGCTGGTCGCCGTGGAGGCGCGTCGCCAGCTGGTCGAGTTCAGCCGGCACTTCGCCCGTAACAGTCTGGCCCTCATCGGCTTCCTCGCCGGTTACCACTACGTCCAGGACGCCTCGCCCGCGGCCGCCCTCGCCGTCGCGTGGTCGGTCTTCGCGCTCACCTCCGTCGCGGTGCACCTGCCGCGGGGGCGGCGGCGGGCCCGACCGGCGGCCGGCGCGCCGGTGCGGCCCTTCGCCGGGCGTCCCGACGCCGGCTCCGGCCCGCCGGAGCGGGCGGGTGG
>NZ_SMKG01000309.1 GCF_004348525.1 Micromonospora sp. 15K316
GGGCGGGCCGGGTCGCCACGGCTCGATCTCCGCCGGATCGTGCTCGACCGCGGCGGCGAGCAGCTGGTGCGGCAGGTCGAGGGCTTCGGAGGCGGTGCCGGAGGAGACGAGCACGGCGCAGCCCATCGCGCCCGGAGTGCCCTCCCCGCCCCGCCGGCCGTAGACGCCGGCCAGGAATCCGGGCATCGCGCCGTCGTGCCCCACGTGCATCACCCGCTCGCCCTGCGGTACCAGGATCAGACCGAGCCCGAACCCGGCGCCCCACAGGTTCTCGTCGGTCACGGTCGCCGGCCAGCGCATCTCCTCCAGCGTGGCCGGGGCGAGCACCGTGCCGGCCGGGTCGAGCGCCGCCGGATCGGCCAGGAAGGCGGCCCAACGAGCCATGTCCCCGGCGGTGCTCCAGAGCTGGGCGGCCGGCCCCACGGCGCCGAA
This sequence comes from Micromonospora sp. 15K316, assembly GCF_004348525.1. Lineage (GTDB taxonomy): Bacteria > Actinomycetota > Actinomycetes > Mycobacteriales > Micromonosporaceae > Micromonospora. The sequence continues at coordinate 433 of NZ_SMKG01000309.1, forward strand.
GTCGGTCGGCGGCTCCGGGTGCGCCTCGTCCGAGTACGCGTCGACGAGGAAGCCGGTCGCGGCGCCCGGGCCCGGGCTCACGGTGGTGTCGGCCAGGCCCAGCGGCACCAGCACCCGATCGCCGAGCACCTCGGCCCACGTGCCGCCGCGCAGCCGGCCGACCAACTGCCCGAGCAGCGCCATCCCGAGATTCGAGTAGTGGTAGCGGCGACCCGTGGGCAGCACCCGCTCGGCCCGGGCCAGCTCGGTCAGGAGCTGCTCGGTGTCGGGGGCGCGCAGGGTGTCCCACACGTCGCCGTACGGCTCACGTTGCAGGCCCGCGGTGTGCGACAGCAGCCGGCGCACGGTCAGCTCCCCGTGCGCGGGCAGGTCGAGGTGGCGACCCACCGGATCGTCCAGGTCCAGCAGACCGTCGTCCCGGCACTGGAGGGTCAACACGGCGGTGAACGTCTTGGTGACCGAGCCGATCCGGAACTGCGTGCGGGGCCCGAGCGGGGTGTCGTTGCCGGTGCCGCCGACCGTGCAGGTCCAGAGTGGCCGATCAGCCCGGTGCAGGGCCGCCGAGACCGCCGGGATTCGCCGCTGCGCCTGCGCCTGGCGCACCAGCCGCTCCAACCTGGCCGGCACCGGGCTCACGCGAGATCCCGGGCGAGCATCGGGCCGAGCGGCGCCCCGCCGAGCAGGTGCGCGTGCACGTGGAAGACCTCCTGGCCGCCGTACGCCCCGGTGTTGAACATCAGCCGGAAACCGTCGCCGAGCAGGCCCTCGTCCTCGGCCACCGCGGCGGCCGCGGCGAGCAGCTCACCGGCGAGCGCCGGATCGCCCTGGGCGAGCGTCGCGACGTCGGCGTAGTGCTCCTTGGGAATGACCAGCACGTGCACCGGCGCCTTCGGGGCGATGTCACGGAAGGCGAGGGTGGTGGCGGTCTCCCGGACGACAGTGGCCGGGATCTCCCCGGCGACGATGCGGCAGAACAGGCAGTCTGATCCCATCCGGGCAGTGTAAGGAACGGCCCGCCGGCAGGGTTTCGGCATGCGGAAGGGCCGTTGCTCGGCACCGGCGTCCGGTGCGGCAGGATGGCCGGCGTGACTTCACGGGCGGTACTGGTGACGGGAGGCTCGCGCGGCATCGGGCGAGCGGTGGTGAAGGCCTTCGCGGCGAGCGGCGACCGGGTGGCGATCCACCACCGCGACTCGGCGGAGCTGGCCGAGGAGCTGCGCGCGCAGCTGCCCGGCGAGGGACACGTGGTGGTCCGGGCCGACCTCGCCGACCCGGACGCGGTACGGACGATGGTGGACGAGGCGGCCGGCCGGCTCGGCGGGCTGGACGTGCTGGTCAACAACGCCGGGACGTTCGGACCCGCCGACCCGCCGCACCCGGTCTTCGAGAGCACCTACGAGCAGTGGCGGCAGCGCTGGCGCGAGGTGCTGGACACCAACCTCTTCGGCGCGGCGAACGCCGCCTGGTGCGCCGCCCAGCACATGCGTGACCGGGGTGGCCGGATCGTCAACGTCTCGTCCCGCGGCGCGTTCCGCGGTGAGCCGGCGAACCCGGCGTACGGGGCGAGCAAGGCGGGCATGAACGCGATGGGCCAGTCGCTGGCGGTGGCGCTCGCGCCGTACGGCATCGCGGTGGCCATGGTCGCGCCCGGCTTCGTCGAGACCGACATGACGAACGAGCACCTCAAGGCCGAGCGCGGCGCCGCGGTACGTGCCCAGAGCCCGTTCAACCGGATCGCCCGCCCCGACGAGATCGCCGCCGCGGTGCACTGGCTCGCCTCGCCCGAGGCCGAGTGGGCGACCGGCACCATCGTCGACCTGAACGGCGCCTCGTACCTGCGCAGCTGACCGCGCCCCCGCTCCCGCGGGCGCCCCACCGGCACCGGACCCCGACCGATCAGCGGGGGCGAGACGTCACCAGCGGGAGAGTCGGGTGGCGAGGACGGAGAGGGCGGCGACGCCTGCCGTCGAGGTACGCAGCACCGAGGGGCCGAGGCGGACGGGTCGGGCCCCGACGGAGACGAACGCCTCCACCTCGTCCGCCGTGATGCCCCCCTCCGGGCCGACGACCAGCACGATCTCGCCGGCGTCCGGAAGGTCCACGGTGGTGAGCCGGTCGGTGGCCTCCTCGTGCAGCACGAACGCGGCGGCGGAACCGGCGAGCCGCCCGGCGACCCGGCCGGTGGACTCGTCCGGCGACCCGGCCACCACCGGCAGCCACGGGCGGCGGGCCTGCTTGGCAGCCTCCCGGGCGGTCGCGACCCACTTCTCCCGGGCCCGTACGCCCCGGTCGCCGCGCCACTGTGCCACCGAGCGGGACGCCGCCCAGGGCACGATCTCGTCCACCCCGACCTCGGTCATCGCCTGCACGGCCAGCTCGCCCCGATCGCCCTTGGCGATCCCCTGCACCACGACCAGGCGCGGGACGGCGGCGTCGACGTACCCGCGGGCGGTCAGCTCCAGCTCCAGGCTGCCCCGACCGACAGCCGTGACCACGGCGGTGGCGGTACCGCCCCGACCGTCGGCGAGCAGCAGCTCCTCACCTACCCGCAACCGCTGCACGGTGGCGGCGTGGTGACCCTCGGGGCCGCCGAGGGTCAGCGTGTCGGTGGCGGGCAGCGACTCGACGAGGAAGAGCGGGGCGGACACGGCAACAGGCTAACCTCCCCGGCACCGGCGGAAACGGCGAGCCGGTGAGGTCAGGCGTGACCGTTGAAGGCGTCGCGCATCCGGGAGAAGAAGCCGCCCTGCTTGCTCAGCTCGGCGACCTCCTCGCCCCGGGTCTTGGCGAACTCCCGCAGCATCCGCTCCTGCTCGGCGTCGAGCTTGCTCGGCGTACGCACGTCCAGGTGCACGTAGAGGTCGCCCCGGCCGGTGCCGCGCAGATGCGGTACGCCACGGGCGCGCAGTCGCAGCGTGCTGCCCGGCTGGGTGCCGGCCTTGACGTCGACCGTCTCCTCGCTGTCCAGCGTCTTGATGGTCAGCCGGGTGCCGAGCGCCGCCGCGGTCATCGGCACGGTGACCCGGCAGTGCAGGTCGTCACCCTTGCGGGAGTAGACGTCGTGCGGGCGCTCGTGGATCTCCACGTAGAGGTCGCCGGCGGTGCCGCCGCCGGGACCGACCTCACCCTGCTGGGCCAGGCGGATCCGCATGCCGTCCTCGACGCCGGCCGGGATCTTCACGGTGAGCGAGCGGCGGGTACGCACCCGTCCGTCACCGGCGCAGGTCGGGCAGGGGTGCGGGATGGTGGTGCCGTAGCCCTGGCAGACGGTGCACGGGCGGGCGGAGACCACCTGGCCGAGGAAGGTGCGCTGCACCGACTGCACCTCGCCCCGGCCACCGCATGCCTCGCAGGTGGCGAGGTGGGTGCCGGCGGCGGTGCCGGCGCCCGAGCAGGTGGTGCAGAGCACGGCGGTGTCGACGGTGATCGGCGCCTCGACGCCGAACGCCGTCTCGTGCAGGTCCAGCTCGAGACGGAGGATCGCGTCGGCGCCCGGCCGGGTACGCGGCCGCGGCCCCCGGGAGCCACCGGCGGCACCGCCGAAGAAGGCGTCCATGATGTCCTGGAAGCCGACGAACGGCCCGGCTCCGCCGGCACCGCCCGGGCCACCCGCACCCCCGCCGCCCGGCGCCAGCGGGTCGCCGCCGAGGTCGACGATCTGCCGTTTCCGGTCGTCCGAGAGGACCTCGTACGCGGCGTTGATGTCCTTGAACTTCTCCTGCGCCTCCGGATCCGGATTGACGTCCGGGTGGAACTGGCGCGCGAGCTTGCGGTAGGCGCGCTTGATCTCGTCGTCGGAGGCGTCCCGGCTCACACCGAGAATGCCGTAGTAGTCCCTGGCCACTGCGTTCCGTGTCCTCATGTTCGTTCGCGTTGCGCCGGCCGCCGACCGGAACCGGCCGGACGGTACTGCTTCTAGTTCTGGGCCAGCAGATCGCCCACGTAGCGTGCCACGGCCCGCACGGTGGCGATGGTGCTGGGGTAGTCCATCCGGGTGGGCCCCAGCACGCCGAGGCCACCGACGATCATCGAACCCGGGCCGTAGCCGGTGCTCACCACCGAGGCGGCGCGGAGGTTGTCGATCTCGTTCTCGTCGCCGATGCGCACCCGCATCGTGCTCTCCTCGACCTCGCCGATCAGCTTCAGCAGGACGACCTCCTCCTCGAGGGCCTCGAGGATCGGTCGCAGCGAGCCCTGGAAGTCGAGCAGACCACCGCGGGTGAGGTTGGCCGTACCGGCCAGCGCGATCCGCTCCTCGTGCCGCTCGACCAGCGTCTCCAGCAGCACGCTGGCGAGGGTGGCCATGGCCGGGCGCAGGTCGGGACCGACCTCGTCCACCAGGGCCTGCACCAGCGGGGGCGTCTCCGACAGCCGGGTGTCGACGAGCTTCTCGTTGACCAGCCGACGCAGGTCGGTGACGTCATCGGCGGGGATCGGCGCGGGCATCTCCACGAGCCGCTGCTCGACCCGCCCGGTGTCCGCGATCATGACCAACATCAGCCGGGTGGTGGAGATCGGCACCAGCTCCAGGTGCCGGACGGACGAGCGGGCGAGGCTCGGGTACTGCACGACGGCGACCTGCCGGGTCAGCTGGGCCAGCAGGCGCACCGTGCGGTGCACCACGTCGTCCAGGTCGACGGCGCCGAGCAGGAAGCGCTCGATCGCCCGACGCTCGGCCGGGCTGAGCGGCTTGACCCGGGAGAGCCGGTCCACGAAGAGGCGGTAGCCGCGGTCGGTGGGCACCCGGCCGGCACTGGTGTGCGGCTGCCGGATGTAGCCCTCCTCCTCGAGGACCGCCATGTCGTTGCGGACGGTCGCCGGGGAGACCCCGAGCTGGTGCCGCTCGACCAGCGCGCGGCTGCCGACCGGCTCCTGCGTGGCGACGTAGTCCTCGACAATCGCGCGGAGCACGGCGAGCTTGCGGTCGTCGAGACCCATCCTCCCCACCTCCTACGCGCATCGACCGCGGGTGTTCCACACCACCTACGGCGCTCCTGGCACTCGACTGTAGCGAGTGCCAGTCTACGTCGGCAGACCCGCCGACGCGATGATCAAGGACGGACCGCGGGTGCGAGTCCGGCCCACGTCGGGACCGTCCGGCCCCCACCGACGCTCGGCCGGTCCGCCGCGGGCCCGGCGGCGCAGCTCTGGCGCGTCGTTGTCGGGGCCCCCTACCGTGACGTCCATGACTGAACCACCTCGCCCTCCCGGCGCGGGTGACCCCGGCGACCACCCGGACC
>NZ_SMKG01000030.1 GCF_004348525.1 Micromonospora sp. 15K316
GTCGAAGCGGCCGGGGCGGCAGGCGGAACGGCGCCGGCGTGCTGCGCGAGGTACTGGCGCGCGGCGCGTACCGCCGGGTGGTCCTCACCGAGCACCGCCGGCCCCGCTGCGGCGATCCGGCTGTAGTTGCGGCGAGCCTCGTGCCGGTTGCCGAGCTCCTCCGAGACGCCGGCCAGGTCGTAGATGAGGGCCAGCATCAGGGGATCGTTCGGATGCCAGCGACGCTCACCGGCGGTGTACGCCTCCTCCAGCACCCGCCGCGCGGCGAGCGGGTCGTCGGCCTCCCGGTGCAGCCGGGCCAGCAGATGTGCGGTGTTGAGCACGTCCGGGTGGTCTTTCCCGTACGGCGGGCGCGCCGAATCGACGGCCTCGGTCAGCACCTGACGGGCGGCGGACAAGTCGCCCGCGGCGCGCAGAGCGAGCGCCCGGTGCTGAACGGCGGCCAGAGGGGAGGGATGGGACACATGGTCATGCTGCCCGGAGAAAGCCTCCGCACGCTACCCGCACCCGACCGTGTCGCCGAGGTGCCCGCCGTGACCTGGGCAGACGCCGCGCCCGGCGGGGCGGGGGAACACGATGTGCATGATCCACGACGGCCGTGTACAGTAACTCCCCGTGCGGCCCGCCGGGGCGGCCATAGGGGTGCGAGATCATCCTGGTCGACGCGGTAGGCTGAACGAGTAAGTCCGGGTGGCGGAATGGCAGACGCGCTAGCTTGAGGTGCTAGTGCCCGTATAGGGCGTGGGGGTTCAAGTCCCCCCTCGGACACCAAACACTTACCCAACGGTGTGCGCTGAGATCATTCGCAGCGCGCACCGTTCGCGTTTTGGGCTGGTAGGTGAGCCGGAGCCCGAGTTGTCGGTAGGCCTCGGCTTTGTCGGCGGGGTCGGCGTCGCGGGGCGTGGTGGCGATGTCGCTGAGTGTCGCGACGAGGCTCGGGATTTCTGTTCCGCTCATCTGGCGCGTGCTGTTGCCTGCTGTCGCGTGGAGATCTACTTCGGCGTGGGCGCGTTCGGCTTGGGTCTGGGCGTTCCAGGAACTGGCGTGGCCGTGGGTGCGGGCCGACGGCGCGGCACGACCAACCGCGGCTCACCGGCTCACACTTGTCGACCTTGCCTGTGAGCCGTCCATTCGCTGGTCCAGGCGGCGAGGTCGTGCACCCACTTCTCGGTGCTGTGTTGGGATTTGGCCGACCACTTGGAGGCGTTGTGTGATGCGAATTGGTCCAGGGCGGCGGGGTCGGTCGTGGCCCAGGCCGGGAACTGCGCCAGCCACTGTTCGGCTTGTGCGGCGGTGTGGCCGCTGCCGATGAGCCATTGGACGAGCAGGGCGAGTTCGACCCATGGGGCTGCCTTGGTCGCGTAGGCCCAGTCGACGATTCGCAGGCCGTTCGTGGTGAGGATCAGGTTGGCCGGGTTCAGGTCGGAGTGGATGAGAGTGCCGCCGTCCATCCGTGGGACCGCGAAGCCAAGTCGTCCTTCCGGCGTGAACCACCGTCCGGTTGGAGCTGGCGTCGCCTGGAGGCCCTTGAGTGCTACGCCGAGCAGGTCGAGGTCCGTGCTGTCCGGGGAGAGGTCGGGGTGGGGACCGTCGAGAAGCTCGGCCCCCACCACCAACCATCCGTCGCGCTGGAAGTGCCACCGGACGGCCGGCGGGTAGCAGTCGACGGCGCTGGTTGCTGCCATTTCGTAGCGCAGTGACCGGAGGCTCAGGTCCGTTGACGCGGCCTTGACGAAGACCTTGTCGGCTGAGCCGGTGACGGTCGACGCGATCTCCGCGTGGTTGGCACTCGGGGCCGGGTACACGTCGATGATGCCGCCGACTCGCGCGGCGATCTCCGCGGTGACGGCCTGGGGCAGAGCGGCCCAATCACTGCGCATGGGTCACCTTCCTGTCAGTTGCCGCCGCCGGGCTGTGGCGGGTTCGGCGGGCAGCAGGACTCCGCCTCGCCGCGCCAGAATCGCATGTCCACCCGGTAGCCGGTGGCGTGCAGCGCCGCGAGCGTGAAGGTCACAGCGGTGCCGTCCATCATCCCCTCGGTGAGGATGGGGATGTGGTGGACGAAGCCTCCGGCGATCTGTTCGCAGGCGGCGGCGTAGGGCACCGTGTGCTGCAACACCGAGTGCCACACCGCGTCCACCGGGAGGGTCGGCACGACGCGGCCGATCGACCCGTCCGGCAATGGCATCCCGAAGTTCGGGTTGTCGACGTTGTCGGCGTGTGCCTTCAGGAACACGAGGAACTGCTCGACGGCCTGTTCGGCGTAGCTGCGGGTGACTTGCCGGTCGGCGGCGAAGTAGTCGACCAGCTTCCCGAACGTCTCGGGCCGACGAGGGTTCGGGGGTCGCTGGCGATCATGCTCGACCTGTCTGCGGTGATAGTCACGACTTCTCCTTGAAGCTATTGCGGTTGGTGGCGCTGACTTTGCGCCGAATGCGGAGGTAGGGGCCTCCGCGCCCATGCCTGTCCATCGGTGAAGCGATCATGAGGTGCCGGTGGGTCGCGGCGGGGCCGAGGTGGAGGACCCCTCTTCCTCGGCCGAGGGTGGCGCACCATCACTGCTCCTCGGCGATCGATCGCCGGAACGGACCCCATGCGACGAAGCGCGTGAACAGGTCGCGTGGGCCTGGTCCGTCGTTGGGGTTCAGGTGGTACAGGTCGTGCATCGCCTCGTACATCAGGCCGGCGAGGTAGATCGTCAGGGTTGCCTCTTGACGCGCGAACTCGGCCTTCAAATTGAGCCGGGCGGAGGCGCAGGGCCATGGATGGCCGCATGCCCGGCAGGCCCAGACTGGGCGCAGCGGAGTGTGTGGCGGGCTGGTTAACGTGCGATGCCGCGGCCGGTCAGGATGTGGTCCGAGGCGCGGTGTGGGAAGTAGCTCCGAGATCACCAGCGGCCCCCGTTCGCGCGGTACCGCTGAGCCGGCGTCAGGTTGCCGGCACGGCCGGGCTGAAGGGTTGGGAAGACGGTCGTCGGCTGGTACATCCACGCTGGCATGTTGGCCCCGCGCACTCGGCGATTCAGCTTCGGCTTCTCCGCCGGCCGACAACGGAAGAACGCAATACGCACGTTGACCTCCTCCTCGTTGGGAAGGGGTCGTCGCGAGATGTCATTCTGGATACTCATCCGACCCCCTCAGATATTCGAGTCCTGGCTAAGCTCACGACTTCGCAGCTGACCGGTCAGCGGAGGCGGCTGCTCGTTTTCGGACCGCCGCTAATGATTTCGCCCGGCATGCGGACGGGTATCTCAGCAACGAGAATTGCGCACCGGGCCAGATGAGTCGATAGCGTCGATGCGGACAGGCGATGTTGTCCGCATGCAACTGTCGATGTAGCGTTCGGCCGCGTATGGTCAGGTCCGTCCGGCTGCGGCAGCGGCGGGTGAACGGCATTCAGGAGTACGGGTGGCTCAAACTCCACGACGGCTGACCCCGAATCGATCAGTGCTGCATGGGTTCGGCGCGGCGCTGCGACAGTGGCGTGTGTGCCGCGGGCTGTCCCAGCGTGCTTTGGGCGGCCTGGTGCATGTCAGTGGAGACCTCATCGGCAAGGTGGAGAAGGCCGAACGTTGGCCGTCCGCGCGCCTCGTCGAGTCGTGTGAGGCTGCGCTGCAGACGGGTGGTGAGCTGGTCCGCTTCCTGTCAGTTCTCGAACGTGAGCGTCGGCTGACCGGCGTCGGCTACCGCTGGGTCGACAGTGTGGATGGCCAACTCCGGGCTGTCATGGATCATCCCGGCGAGCCTGACCTGCTCCGCTCGTGGCACGAGCAGCTCGCCGTTCTCGCCATTTCTGGGAACCGCACCGGATACGCAGGGATGGCGTCCACCGCCCAAGCGAAGATCAGTGCCGCAGCCACTATCGGGCGGCGCGGCAGCGCAGCTGACCGTCGAGAGGTACTGATCGCGCAGGCACTGTGGGCTGAGTTCCTCAGCTGGATTGACGAGCAGAGCGACGCTGCTGAGGCGGACGCATGGTTGCGACGTGCTCAGCAGCACGCCGTCGAAGCCAACGTGCCAGTGCTAACGAGCTACGTCCTGATGAGGCAGAGCCAACGCGCCATCGAGCGCTACGACCCGGGTAATGCGGCCGCATTGGCGCAGCGGGCGCTGGAGGAGGATCTGTTACCAGGCCGTATCCGCGCTCTGCTGCTGGTCCGTCAGGCCCAGGCATATGCGATGGGAGGTGACGAAGACGCCTGGGCAGCCAGCATCGACAAGGCGCATAAAATCGCTGGCAGCGCCGACTGGGAGTCGGAACTTCCGGTCGATGTTGGCGGCCACTGCGACCCGGTGTATGTGACTGCGCACGAAGCGCATTGCCGTCTGCTCCTCGGCCAGCCGGCGGCTGCAGCCGATCTCTACGAGCAACTCCTGCGCCACTGGCCTGCTCAGTGGCGTGTCGACGAGGCCCTTTGTCGATCGGCCCTGTCCACCGCCTACGTGCACAGTGGCGACGTCGAGCGCGCGGCGACCGAGGCCACCAATGCCCTTGCCCTGGCCACTGCCACCTCGTCCGCACGGGCGCTGCGCTGGTTGAACCCGACGGCGGTAGCCCTTCGACAGCAGACAGCCGTTCCCGAGGCTGCGGCCTTCGTGTTCGCCTATCGGCAGACGACCCTCAAAGCGTGCAACCATTAGCCCGTGGATCTGATCACCACGGCGACGAGCACCGACGAGTCCGAGCGAGCGGCGTCCGTCGCAGTCCTCCCAGTCGGGAGTTTCGAACAGCACGGCGCCCACCTCCCGCTGCTGACCGACACCATCGTGGCTTGCGCGATTGCAAAGGCGGTCGCCGAGCGCTACGACCTCTTTCTGTTGCCGCCTGTGACGATCTCTTGCTCGCACGAGCATGCGGCGTGGCGTGGAACCGTCAGTATCAGCGCCACCACCCTCGCCGCTGTCGTCACTGACATTGCCAGCTCTCTGCGTGAATCGGGCATCGACCGGCTCGTTGTGATCAACGGACACGGCGGGAACTACGCGCTCGCCAACGTCGTTCAGGAAGTCAACGTCGGCGGACCGCGGATGACTTTGTTTCCCGCGCGGGCCGACTGGGACGACGCTCGGGTGGCCGCCGGCCTGCACAGCACAGCCCACCAGGACATGCACGCGGGCGAGCTCGAGGTTTCGCTGCTGCTGCACGTTGCGCCCGAGGTAGTGCGTGATGGCTTCCAGCATGCTGACCACGTAGCGGACGATCGACGTCACCTCCTCACACAGGGTATGAGTGGCTACACCACCAGCGGCGTCATCGGTCTGCCGTCCCACGCCACCGCAGTCAAAGGCAAGGCCGTACTCGAAGACCTTGTTCGCTCCTTCGCCGGCCATTACGGCCTGCTATCGAGGGCCAAGGCATGATCAGGAAGTAGTGCTGGACAAGCGCTGATCTCCGCATCGACATTGCCCCGGGAAAGCGAACGGGCAGCGGCGGTTTGTGAGGCTGTCCAGCGGTAGGGGCAAGGTGCTCGGGCGTAGAGTCGGCCACGTCTAGGCACTCACGCTGGCCCGGGGGATCGAGCCCTGCCGGCCGCGCCGGTGCCCCCGCGACCGGTTGACGAGCCCGCCGTCGTCCGGCCGTCTGGAAGCTGTTCGAGGAGGACCCGTGAGGCTGGCGGAGGACATCGCTGAAGTGTCGGTGGAAAACGCGGTCCGCGCCTCGGTGAGCTATGACCAGCTGCGTACCGGTCATGACGGCCTGTACTGGCTGGAAACTCGGCCCGACGCCGACGGAATTGCGACGGTGACAGGATGGCGGGCCGGCAACGGCAAGCAGGATGTCAGTCCCGAGGGCTTCAACGTCAGCAGCAGCGTGCACGCGTACGGGGGCGGAGCGTTCGCTGTCGCCGAGGGAACCTTGTGGTGCGTCGGCGGGGATGGCCTCTACCGGAGCCGTCGTCACGGCGGCGAACTCGAATTGGTCATCCATGGGTCCTTCGGTGACCTGACGATCGGCGACGGCGAGTTGCTGGCCGTGCGGGAGTCGGCGCAGGGTGACGAACTCATTGCAGTGTCGCTCACCGGGGCTCCGCAGATGCGAACTCTCGTCGCGTCCCGGGGGTTCCTCGGCGCGCCTCGGCCGGGCCCGGGTTGGTTGGCCTGGACCGCGTGGAGCGAGCGCGACATGCCCTGGGATGCGTGTGAGGTGTGGGTCGCCTCCTACTCACCGCGTGGTTCGGTCGAGGGCCCAGCAAGGATCGCCGGCGGTCCAAAGGAGTCTGCGGTTGAGCCGCGGTGGGGACCAGACGGGGTCTTGTACTTCGTGTCGGACCGCAGTGGTTGGTGGAACCTCTACCGGTGGAACGGCCACCAGGGGGAGCCGGTAGCACCGATGGCGGGTGAGTGCGCCGCGGAGCCATGGGAGCTGGGTTACGCGTCGTACGGCTTCCTGGGCGACGGTCGAATCATCGTGGCGGTGCAGGAGGGGCCGCGACATCGCCTCGTCGTCGTCGAGCCTGACGGCACTGTCCGCCCGGTTGACCTCCCGTACACGTCGATCAAGCCGTACCTAGCCGTGCAAGGGACGACGGTGGCCTTGATCGGATCGTCACCCACCGCAGCCCCGCAGGTCGCGTTGATTGACCTGGCTGAGGCCGATCCCCATGTGGAGGTGCTTGCCAGGCCGGAGCACGCCGCACTCGACGGGGCGCGAGTGTCGACGCCGACGGAGCTGTGCGTTCGAGTGGCCAGTGGCCGGGAGGTGCTTACGCTGGTCTACCCGCCGACGGGCTCGGCTGCGGACTGGCGGGCACCGGTGATCGTCCGGGCGCATCCCGGGCCTACCGCCTCCTGCCTGCTGCGCCTGGACTGGCAGGCGCAGTTCTTCACCAGTCGCGGATTCGCCGTCGTTGATGTCGACTACCTGGGTAGCACCGGGTACGGCCGAGTGTTCCGGGAATCGCTGTACGGCCGGTGGGGTCTGGACGATGTCGATGACTGCGCGGCGGTGGCGGTTCACCTGCTGGCGACAGGGCGGGCGGTGCGGGGGCAGGTGTTCATCCGCGGTGCCAGCGCTGGCGGATACACCGCGTTGCACGCGGTGGCACAGGACGGCCCGTTCGCCGCTGCCACCGCTGTGTCGGCGATCGTGGATCCTGACCGGTGGGCCGAGACGGTGCCCCGGTTCCAGCGGGCGCACGCGATGCGGCTGCGCGGGGGTGCCGGCCCGGTCCGTGCCGCCGCTGTCCGACGGTCAGTGTTGCTCATTCATGGCACCGCCGACGAGGTGGCCATGGTCGAGGATGTCCACGATCTCGCCGAGGAGTTGACGTCCCTCGGCGCGGCGCCCGAGGTGCTACTTCTTCCTGACGTCGGCCACTATGTGGCGACCTCCCGTCAAGCAAGCGCGGCGCTGGAAGCGGAGCTGGCTCACTACCGCTCCGTGATGGCGGATGAGTCCAACGATCAACGGGGGCTACACAGCGGCCAGCGGTAGTCGGTGACGCACGTACTCGCCGAACTCGCGGACCTCCGGCTCAACCCGATAGGGCTAGAGGTCGGCCTGTACCTCGACGATGCGCTGTTGGCAGCGGTGCGACGTGGTTCGTGCGGCGTAGTCGACTGCCTCGCGGGCGGTGGCGCAGGCCTCGTCGATGTGCCCGGCGGCGGCCAGCGACGATGCGAGCAGTGCGGTGTCGATGGCGAGTCGCCGGACATGGGTGGGGCTCAGGGTGGAGAGGGCGTCGCCCAGGTGACGTTGGGTCTGCCGCGGTAGGCCGAGGTCGTGGAAGCAGTGAGCGATCTCGTCAGCGAGGTACGCCGCGTCGAAATACCCGATCCACGGCGGCTCGTCCTCGGGCTTGCTTCGGGCCAGATGCCTCTCCGCGATGTCGAGGTGGGTCAGGCAGTCGCCCTCGCGTCCGAGGCGGGCGTGCGTGCGCGCCACCACCGCGTGCAGCGCGGCTGCCACAGCAGGCGTCGCCTCTGTCTCGCTTCCTCGCACCGCCGTCAGCGCATCCTGCGCGCCTGCTCTGGGTGACCGCAGTGTAGCGCGAGGTGGCCGATGTTCACGGCGAGCAGGTAGCTGCCGTACAGGCGGTCGTCTGCGGCTTCCGTCAGACGCAGAGCGCGAAGGTAGCGGCGCTGGGCGAGGCCATGGGCGCCGGTGTCGACCGCCTGGTACCCGCAGAGCTCGAAGAACCCCGCCGCGAGCGTGTAGAGATGGCGGCCAACAGGCTCGGAGGCGGGGCTGTTCGCCAACAGCCGGTTCAGGTCGCCCTTCGACGTACCGCTGCACCTGTCGGTGGACTCGTCCAGCGCCGTGGGTGTGGTCCAACTGCCGGAACATCGCCAGCGCGGTCTCCGCCGAATGAAGATCCTCATCGTCAACCCGATCAGGCGAGCCGAGCCGTCCGGCCACGGACAGGCGGGGTCCCGCTGAGCGGAACGGCGGGCCATTCGATCGGGCGGCCATATGGAAGGGGAGAGCACCCGAATGAGTGTCGACACGGCGACCGGCGAGGACCTTCATGCCGCGATGGTCGATCAGCTCGTCGCTGATCATGCGGAGAAGGGGCTGGTCATGCGGCCTGAGGTGGAGACGGCGCTACGGTCCGTGCCGCGCCATCTGTTCACTCCGGATGCCGCGCTGAAGGAGGCGTACCGGGCCGACCGGCCTGTGATGACCAAGCGGATCGGCGACGAGGCGGGTAGTTCGGTGTCGGCGCCGTGGCGCATTGCGGAAATGCTCGGTCAGGCAGCCGACGCCACCGATGGTGGATTGTCCGGCCGGCATGTTCTGGAGATCGGCTCCGGCGGATACAACGCAGCGATGCTGCGCGAGCTGGTCGCCCCGGTGGGCTCGGTCACGACCGTGGACATCGATCGCGAAGGTGACCGACCGTGCGGCCGTCTGCCTCGCAGCGGCGAGTTACGACGACGTGGCCGTCGTCTGCGCGGACGCCGAGCAGCCGATCGACCCGCCCGTTCCTACGACTTGATCATCGTCGAGGTCGGGGCGTGGGACATTCCGCCGGCATGGATCGCGCAACTGACCGAGAACGGAACGCTGGTCGTACCGCTGCTGTGGGAGGTCGAGTGCGACATCAACGGGTTTGGATTCGAGATGCAGCGCCGTCACTCTTCGAGCTGACCCTGCACGGGAGCTTGCCTGATCTAGGAACCTCTAGTGTCCACCCAGACAAGGGAGGTTCCCAAGTGGGATATGGGATGAAATGGCTACAAACTGTCTCGACGGTAGTGCTATCGATGATCGTGCGGTATGCATATCCACAGTTCGGAAGCTGCTGCGCTCGGCCCACGGGCTGGGCGAGGATCGCAACACGGTTGCGGACTTGCTCAAGGGCGGCCGGATGGCGAGCTGCTGCGCTCGGCCCACGGGCTGGGCGAGGATCGCAACCCGGACCCGAGGACAACGACACGGGCGCCGCGCTGCTGCTGCGCTCGGCCCACGGGCTGGGCGAGGATCGCAACGGGCGAGCCGGACTCGCTGCCGGAAACCGGGGTCGTCAGGCTGCGCTCGGCCCACGGGCTGGGCGAGGATCGCAACCCTCAGAAGGTAAATCCCCGTATTGGAGTCGACAGCCAGGCTGCGCTCGGCCCACGGGCTGGGCGAGGATCGCAACACGGCCGGGCAGGGCAACACGGTCAGCGGCAACGGCGCGCTGCGCTCGGCCCACGGGCTGGGCGAGGATCGCAACACGGCCGGGCAGGGCAACACGGTCAGCGGCAACGGCGCGCTGCGCTCGGCCCACGGGCTGGGCGAGGATCGCAACCGGTTGCTCACCGCTGATCACGTACGCCGATCGAGCGAGCTGCGCTCGGCCCACGGGCTGGGCGAGGATCGCAACGCGGTGGTGCCGCGCAGGTCGGCGGGGTTGGCCGGCACGCTGCGCTCGGCCCACGGGCTGGGCGAGGATCGCAACCGGCGTCGCACAGCTCGAACGACTCGCAGGTGCGGCGCTGCGCTCGGCCCACGGGCTGGGCGAGGATCGCAACATCATCGTCGGGGCCATCCAGGAGCCGACCAAGGAGGCTGCGCTCGGCCCACGGGCTGGGCGAGGATCGCAACGCCGGACGCAAAGGCCGGCCATGGCGCAGGCTATGCGCGCTGCGCTCGGCCCACGGGCTGGGCGAGGATCGCAACGGCTGGGAGGAGGCCAACGAGCGGCTGCTGCGCGCCCGCTGCGCTCGGCCCACGGGCTGGGCGAGGATCGCAACCTGCGCGCGGCCGCGGTGGTCACCGCGCAGTCACGGGTGCTGCGCTCGGCCCACGGGCTGGGCGAGGATCGCAACGAGAAGAAGGTCAAGCAGGCCGACGGTCGGGTCATCAAGCTGCGCTCGGCCCACGGGCTGGGCGAGGATCGCAACACGGAGCGTTCGAAGGTCTGCTTCCAGAACGTCTTGGTCGCTGCGCTCGGCCCACGGGCTGGGCGAGGATCGCAACTCAGCGCTACGGGGCGGCCACTCCTGACCGGCGACAGGCAGCTGCGCTCGGCCCACGGGCTGGGCGAGGATCGCAACCAAGTACCGCTGCCGCTGCCGGGCGGCGTCGCCCTCGGGCTGCGCTCGGCCCACGGGCTGGGCGAGGATCGCAACCAGTAGCCCGGCTCGCCGTTGGTCAGCGCGCCCTCCAGCTGCGCTCGGCCCACGGGCTGGGCGAGGATCGCAACTCCTCGATAGGACCGGCATCAGAGGGGTGAGGGGGCCGGGTTGCGCTCGGCCCACAGGCTGGGCGAGGATCGCAACTCGACGGTCGGGCTGGCCGTGGACTCGTCGGGAAGGGGCTGCGCTCGGCCGACGGGCTGAGCGAGGATCGCAACCCTCCGACGCGCGACCGGTCGGCCGTGCTGCGCCGGCTGCGCTCGGCCCACGGGTTAGGCGAGGATCGCAACTTGACTTCGCCGGTCGGGACTGAGCTTCCGCTCGACCTGCTGCGCTCGGCCCACGGGCTGGGCGAGGATCGCAACTGGGATAAGAGGATGCCCACCGCGGACCTGAGCACCGCCGCGTCCGGCCCATGGCCGGGTGAGGGTCGCGACAGCCAAACCGCGTCGCCCCGAGCCTTCATGAGGACGATGTTGGTCTCGGTCCACGCGCGTGTGAGGATCCAACTGGCGATGTACCGCCGTTCCGTACGTTGGCTGCGCTCGGTCGGCCGAGTGACTCGTACGGGGATGTTGGTCTATGGGTCGGGTGGGGCGTATCGTGTTGATTTTGTCGCATTACCCGGCTCGACTCTATTGCTGATCGAGCTGTGCCACTTGCGATGCGCCGGCTTCCCAGGCCAATCCGCTTAGCCGGTTTCCCGACAGGACGTGCTGGGTGGCGTTGACCGACGGCGGTCTTGGTGGCTGGATGGGCCCTGGTGATGTCGCAACTTCGTCGGGCAGTGAGGGCGCTGAGTGTCTGGTGAGGGTGAGCTGTGGGCGCATAGTCCTGCTCCTGGTGGAGGTCGATGGCATTCTCTTGCTGATCATCTCCGTGGCACGGCGGAGTTGGCGCGGCGGTTTGCTGCTCCGTTCGGCGGAGGTGAGGTGGCGTACTGGCTAGCCGCGTTGCATGACGTAGGCAAGGCGGCTTGCGCTTGGCAGGAAAGACTTGCCGCAGTCGCGCAGACGGGGCGGCCGGTTGGCGTCGACCACAAGGCACTCGGTACCCGGGTTGCGTTCGATCGGGGGCTCGGCGGGTTCGCCGGTGCGATATTCGGTCATCATGGCGGATTAATCGATGCACCTAGGCTGCGTGAGGCGTTCCGGCTTCGACTTGATGAGGTCCCGGCGAATGCGGCGTCTGCTGAGCGGAGGTTGGCCGGGCTGCTGCCGGATCTGCCCGATCGGCTCGACCACTTCGTGCCTGAAGAGTGGCGGCTAGATCCCATGGTGGGGGAGATGGCGCTGCGTCTGTGTTACAGCGCGCTGGTGGACGCGGACAGCTTGGACACCAGCGCTCATTTTCAAGGGCTGAGCGGCCCACGTGTCCGTCCGGATGTCGATTTCGCGCGCCTGTACAAGACGTTTGAGCAGCGGAGGCGTAGCGAGCTCGCGGGTCGCGGTTGTACGCCGATCAGTGGCCTGCGGGATCAGGTCTACGCCGATTGCCTCGCCGCGGCTGAGCAGGACAGGGGTGTGTTCCGCCTGGGCGCTCCGACTGGTGCGGGAAAAACATTGGCGAGCGGGGGGTTCGCGTTACGGCATGCTGAGAAGCACGGTCTGCGGAGGGTTGTCGTCGCGGTTCCTTTCCTCACGATCACTGAGCAGAACGCCTCCGTCTACCGTCGGCTGCTTGACGAAGGCGGCGCTGAGCCGGCGGTGCTCGAGCACCACAGCCAGGCCGACTTCGATGACCCGAGAGCCGGTCGATGGGCGCGGCTGGCGGCCGAGAACTGGGACGCCCCGGTTGTCGTCACCACTTTCGTGAGGCTGTTCGAATCCTTGTACGCGCGCAAGCCGTCGACGATGCGTCGGGTGCATCGGCTGGCCAACTCGGTGATCGTGCTGGACGAGGTCCAGGCATTGCCGCATGCCATGCTCGCGCCGATCCTGGACGGGCTCCGGCTGCTCGTACGGCACTTCGGGGCGACGGTGCTGCTGTCGTCAGCGACGCAACCCGAGTTCTGGGCCCTTGATGAGTTCAAGGACGTTCCCTGCGTCGACCTGGTCCGTGACGCGCCGCGGCTGGTGAGCGATCTGCGGAGAGTGCGGTACGAGTGGCAGCTTGATCCGAGGCCCTTGCTGGCGTCTATCGCGGATCAGGCGGCGTCGGAGCGGGCGGCGCTGGTTGTGGTCAACACGACCGCGGATGCGAAGGCGGTATACGAGCGGTGGCGGGACGGCGAGCTGGGTGGTGTGGCGTGGCATCTGTCCACCCGTATGTGTCCTGACCATCGGCGGCGAGTGTTGGAGCAGGTGCGTAGGCGGCTGCTCCACGGCGAGCCGGTTCTGCTCGTGGCCACCCAACTGATCGAGGCGGGGGTGGACGTGGACTTCCCGGTGGTGTTCCGCGCGATGGCGCCGGCAGATTCGCTGCTTCAGGCAGCGGGTCGAGCCAACCGAGAGGGGCGGATGACGGGCGCCGGACGGGTGGTTGTCTTCGCTGCCGAGGACGGCGGCCAGCCGCCGACGTACAAGACGTTGGTGGGCTGTACCGAGCGTCAGTTCGGACCGGGTAAGGCCGACCCGGACGACCTGGAGGCCCTCGGGCGTTACTACCGCAACGTGTATGACTTGTTGAATCTCGCCGACGGCCAGCACGTCGGGCAGCGCATCCAGCAGGCCCGGAGAAGGTGGGAGTTCGAGACGGTCGCCGAGGGGCCGATGGACGCGAGCACGAGGCGGCGGGATCGGAAGGTGGCATTCCGCATGATCGACGATGAGGGCATCGCTGTGGTGACGCCCCAGGCGGCGGAGACGCCTGAGCTACGCCGCGACCTGGAGCGCACGGTCGAGGGCCTGCGCCAGGCACCGGTCCCGGACCTCGTGGAGCTGCGACGGTTGCAGGCATACACGACGAGCCTCCATCCCAGCACGCTGCGAAGGTCGGGTGTGATGGCGCTGATGCGGCCGGTCTTTGGTGACGAGGTACGACGGGGCGTGTTGGTCGAGTGGGTGGGTGACTATGACGCCGCCACCGGGATCGACCTCGACCCGCACCTGGAGCAGTTCGTCATCTGACAGCCATACTTATCGGCGCTCTTGACCAGTAGCCGGACAAGCGGTAGCGCACCCGCCAGTCTGGCGATTCCGAAGCGCCGCCTGCGCCAAGACGCGATCCAACGTCGATGCCGCGGGAGGCCACTGTCATGCCGGCGGCTTCGGGCATCCAGGCCGGTTGATGACCGCATCAGGAAGAGCCGAGGAACTCTCGGAATCGGTCAGTTGCAATCTGGTCGAACCGGCCGTTTCGCGGATCTCCCTCGGTCGATGGGCCTAGAAGGATGGCATCTCTGGCCATTACGGGCGGCTATTGGGCAGCAGCATGCTGCTTCTGCAACGAAGGTCAGCTAGCATCGGGCCAGGAATATCTGAGCTCGACCGGAATCCGGTACTCCGAAGAAGAATCGCGTTAGATCTGGTTGTTGGTCGACGTTAGGTCGCCCGGGCGGTCACTTCGGACTGCGGCGCTCGTAAGCGCTGAGGATCGCAATGTTGCGGGCGCGGCATGCGCTGTGCCGAGCACAGGGTGTCGTCCTGACAGTCGATGCTAATTCGCTCGACGGCAGACGCCGCGATCACGGCTCTGCCGTTGTCGCGGTCGATCCGAAAGGTAGGTGATCTACCTGCAGGCGTCAGGACGAGAAGTGTCGTACCGCCGGGGCATGCTCGTGCCGGTTGCGCGAAGGCCGCGGTGTCAAGGTTCCGTCATGTTTCGATCTTGCGTTGATCGGCTCTGATCTTGGGAGGGGTTTGTGCTGTGACGACCGATGTGGTCAATGGGCTGACTCTGCGGCGTAGCGCGGAGGGAGATCTGCCGGTCGTTGTGCAAGTCAGCGGGGAAGCGGCGCTGTTCTCGCGGCCGGAGCTCAAGGTGGAGCGGGTCAGCTATCCAGTGATGACCCCGTCCGCCGCGGTGGGTGTTCTGGAGTCGATCTTCTGGAAGCCGGAGATGCGGTATCAGATTGTCGCGATTGAGGTGCTCAAGCCGGTCAAGCAGTTCTCGGTCCGGCGCAATGAGACCTCCGATGTGGCACCGCTCGCCGAAGCGATCAAGGGCGTCCGCCGGGTCGACACGGCGGCGCGCCGCGACCAACGCAACGCTGTGTGTTTGCGTGACGTGGCGTACCGCATCCACGCCCACATCGAAATGGCTGGGCATGCGGACAAGCCGGTTGCCGCGTATCGGGATCAGCTGCGTCGACGGGTCCGTAAGGGCGCGTGTTTCCAGCAGCCGTACCTCGGCACTCGCGAGTTCAGCGCGGAGTTTGGCTGGCCGGATGACGCGCGGCGGGCAGATGTCAACGAGGAGATCGGCATCATGCTGCACTCCATCCATCGAGACGGGACGTCCGCCCAGCCGACGATGGAGTGGTTCGCCGCCCGAGTCATTGCCGGTGTGCTCTACGTGCCCGAACGCGGGATCGAACTAGCGCTGCCCTCGAAAGGACAGGTGGCCTAGTGCTGCTGCAACGGCTGGTGGAGTACGCCGACACCAGCGAGGACGTCATCCCGGCGTTTTACGCCCGCAAGCCCGTGCGCTGGAGCTTGGACATCGCCAGGACCGGTGAACCTAGGGGCGACCTTGCCAGCACCGCAGACAAGGACGACCCGCAACGCCGCTTCGGGACGGCCCGGCTCGTGCCAGCGGTGACCCGAACGGTAGGGATCTCACCCACACTCGCTGTCGACAACGGGGAGTACGTCTTCGGTTGGCTGTCGGAGAGCGCCAAGCCAGAGCGGGTCGCGAAGCAGCACGACGCATTCCGTGCTCTGATCACCGACTGGGTCGCCGCCGAACCCGATGGCCCCGGTCCGGCCATCGCCGCGTTCTACCGGGACGGGCACGCCAACAAGCTGCGACCACCGGCCGATTGGAGCAGAGGCGACCTCATCGGCTTCTGGGTCGACGGGGTATACGCAGCGGACACCGACGCGGCGCGGCGGTTCTGGGCCGGCGTCGCCGGCGACCGGAAGGGTTCGGGACGGTCCAGCCTGTGTCTGGTCTGCGGCCAGGTCCAGCCGTTGCTCAAGACCGTTCCGCAGCAGATACCTCGACGGTCGGTACCCGGCGCCACCCAGAGCGCGTCACTGGTCAGCATGAACGAGGCCGCACACGGCTACGAACTGCAGAAATTCCTCACCAACACCCCGATATGCGCCGACTGCGGCCTGAAGTTCATGACCGCTCTGACCAGCCTGCTCTCCGATCCGCTGCACAGCACCGCTCTGTCGGGGCAGAACGCGCGGCTCGCCTGGTGGGTGCTGGGCGGATCAACCTTCGACCCCTGGGCGACTGTCGAGCAGCTGGACCCCTCCCAGATCCAAACCCTGATCGTGGGCCCTGCCAACGGTCAGGAAGCGACGTTGGAGGAGTTGTCCCGGTACTGCTCGGTAACCGTAGGCGGCAACGTCGCCCGAGTAGTGGTACGTGACTGGGTCGAACAGCCAATCCGCCAAGTGAAGGACAACATCCGGACGTGGTTCGACGACCACATGATCGTTGACGCCTGGGCCGGCGAGGTCGTTCGCGTCAAGGCCTCTCAGATGGCCAGGGCGGCCGGGCGGTTCGAAGCCGGACGCAACGGAGGTCCCGGGACATGGACCAGGTTCGGTGCGTCCGGGGAGCACCGGCCGCCCGACCTGTTCCACCGGCTGCTCGGCACCGCGCTGCTCAAACGGCCGCTACCGCCGAAGCTACTCAACCACGTTCTCAACCGGATCCGTATCGACGGCCGGCTCGACGCCGCACGCGCCGCGTTAATCCGGCTCGCCCTCCGCCGCCATCCGAACCTGCCCGAACATGAACGAGAGAGGCTGACGCCAACCTTGAACGTCGAACACAAGCAACCGGCCTACGTATCCGGCCGCATCTTCGCCGTCATGGACGACCTGCAACGGACCGTGTTCCGGGTCGCCGACCAGAAGCTGAACACCACCTTCGCCGAACGCTACTTCGGCCGTGCCATCGACAACCCGCAGGTCGTCATCGTCTCCGGCCGCCGCAACGTGCAGGCGTGGCTCAAACGCCTCCGTGGCCCCCTGCACCGGCCGAACTGGTCCGAGGCGTACGAACGACGGCTCGACGACCTCTTTGTCCAGCTCCACACGATCCCTAGCGGCGCGGTGCTGACCGACAAGGCCCAGTTCATCCTCGGCTACCACCAGCAGCGCGCCGAGTTGCGGGCCGAACGACTCGCGGCAGCCGCGAACAAGAAGAAGACCGACCTGCCCCTGGAGCCCGACAACGCGGCACCGGCCACCGAAGCTGAAGGAGACGACGCATGAGCACCGCACACCTGGACCCCACCCGCCGCCACGACGCCGTCCTCCTGTTCGACGTCAGCGACGGAAACCCGAACGGCGACCCGGACGCTGGCAACCAGCCGCGCACCGACGACGAGAGCGGACAAGGCCTGGTCACCGATGTCGCGATCAAACGCAAGATCCGCGACACGGTATCGCTGCTGCGGGGCGACGACCCACGCTACGGCATCTTCGTCGAGGCCGGCTTTGCGCTCAACACCCGAATCGAAGCGGCCTTGAAGGCCAACCCGGGCAAGGCCGACGAAGCGCAGCAGTGGATGTGCGAGCACTACTTCGACATTCGAATGTTCGGGGGAGTGCTCAGCACCGGTAAGGGTGGCGGTGCCGGCCAGGTCCGCGGTCCACTCCAGCTCACCTTCGCCCGCAGCATCGATCCGATCCTGCCCACCGACCACACCATCACCCGCGTCACGCAGACCAGACAGGGAGACATCGACAAGGGAGAACGTACGGAGATTGGCTCTAAGTGGACCGTGCCCTATGGCCTGTACCGGACGCACGCGTTCTATTCCGCGCCCCGTGCCATGAAAACCGGCGTCACCAGCGACGACCTGGCCGCACTCTGGCAGGCCATCACCGTGATGTTCGACCACGACCGTGCCGCCACCCGAGGCGAGATGAAGCTGTGCGGCCTCTACGTGTTCAGCCACCCCGACGCGCTCGGGGTAGCCCCCTCGGCCGCTCTCACACAGCGCATCACCCTCAACCGGACCAACACTGACAAGGCGCCGCGCGCCCACACCGACTACACCCGCAGCATCGACGAGGCGGAACTACCGGACGGTGTCGAGCTGACGAAGCTGGTTGACCTCTGGCCGTGACCGGCGACGACCCGGCGGACAGCGGCATCGACCTGCGGGAGGTGCCGCTGTCCGCGCTCGAGCACTACGCCTACTGCCATCGTCAGACTGCGCTAATCCATGTCGAAGGCGTTTGGTCGGAAAGCGTGGACACGGTACGCGGCGACCTCAGCCACACCACCGTCGACCTACCGGGCCTCCAACGTCGCCGAGGCCTCACCGTGATCCGGTCACTACCAGTCTGGAGCCAGACCCACGGGCTCCGCGGCATCTGCGACGTCGTCGAATTCGAAGGCAGCACGGCCACACCGGTCGAATACAAAGTCGGGCGGCACAAAGCCGGCGGTCCCGCCGAGTTGCAACTCGGCGGCCAAGCGCTATGCCTGCTCGAAGCAGGCTTCGACGTGCCAACCGGCTACATCTACTCAGTCGCCGAACGGCGCCGACACGCCGTACCGATCGACGCCGACCTGCTCGACCGCGTCACGACCGCAGCCATAGCCGTACGCCGACTGATGGACACCCCGGCGTTACCCACGGCTCGAAACGATGCCCGCTGCCGGAAATGCTCGCTACGGGAGGACTGCCTTCCTGAATTGACAGACGGTCGGCGCCAAGGCACACCGAACCTGTTTACCCCACGACCCTTGGGACAGTGGCGTGACTGAACTGCTCAACACCCTCTACGTGCAGACCCCCGGCACCAGCCTGCACCTCGACGGCGACACCGTCCGCATATACCACCCCGACCAACCCGGACGCCGTCTACTGCCGCTAGTCCGGCTCAATCACGTCGTCATGTTCAGCGGTGTGACAGCCAGCGATGACCTGCTGCTGCGGTGTGCCGACGATGGCCGTTCCGTCAGTTGGCTCACCGGCAGCGGACGGTTCCGCGCCGGTCTGGTCGGCCCTACCCACGGCAATCCACTGCTTCGTCAAGCTCAACACCGGACCGCCGATTCGCCGGATCGGCAGCTACCCATCGCGATCGCCATCGTCGCCGGCAAGATACACAATGCCCGGCAAGTGCTACTACGCACCGCCCGGGACACGAGCGGACACCGACAGACCGCGCTGCGGGCGACCGCCGAACTTCTGGCCCGGCGGCTTGAACTGCTCGCCACCGCCGCCAGCACCAACGAGGTACTCGGCGTCGAAGGCATCGCTGCCCGCGACTACTTCGCCGCCATGCCCTACCTGCTCGCCGGAAACACGGACTGGAAGGCGACCGGGCGGAGCAAACGGCCGCCCACCGATCCCCTGAACTGCCTGCTCTCCTTCCTGTACGGCATGCTGCGCATCGCCGTACACGGCGCACTCGACCAGGTGGGACTCGATCCGTACATCGGCTTCCTACACGCCGTCCGGCCGGGTAAGCCCGCGCTCGCCTTGGACTTGATGGAAGAGTTCCGGCCACTCCTGGCCGACCGGCTCGCGTTCACCATGCTCAACAGGCGCGAACTCAACCCAACCGACTTCGAAGAGCTGCCCAACAAGGCATACCGGCTCACAGACGGCGGACGAAAGACGGTGCTGGCCGCCTGGCAGCAGAGCCGACAGCGCAAGTGGCCCCACGCCTCACTCGACCGAGAGGTACCCGCCGCACTGCCACCACTAATCCAAGCCCGGCTGCTCGCACGCCACCTCCGCGGAGACCTGGCCACCTACCAGCCATGGACGGTGAACTAAGCCATGGATCTTCTCGTCACCTACGACGTAGAGACGGCAACCCCGCAAGGGCAACGGCGACTACGAAAGGTAGGCAAGGTCTGTGAAGCGTACGGCCACCGCGTGCAGAAGTCGGTATTCGAGGTGGTCTGCCGCGAAGCCGACAAGGTGCGCTTCATCGCTGCGCTTCAGGGAGCCATCGATCCACTGCAGGACAGCATCCGTATCTATCGACTGCCCGCCCATGCGCTAGACGACATCGAACATCTTGGCAAGCCACGGCTGATCGACCCACGAGGCCCGTTAGTGATCTAGGGACCCCAAGTGAACGCGGACAGCTCCGAAGGTTCCGAACCACCAACAGCGAATAAGGTGGGCAAATCGACACCTAGAAGAGTCGAGTGGTCATCGCTCGACAGCTATCTTTGCTGCTCGTGAGCTGCTGCGCCCGGCCCCAGCGCCGGGCGAGGATCGCAACGCGGAGTCGAGCCCAGCGGCGGCGAGAACGGCGGGGGATGCGCCCGGCCCCAGCGCCGGGCGAGGATCGCAACAACGTCAACGACAACGGCGAGTTGTGTCTCAACCCGGGGCTGCGCCCGGCCCCAGCGCCGGGCGAGGATCGCAACGACTGGCTGGACGAGACGCTGACCTCGTGGCGGCGGGACGCTGCGCCCGGCCCCAGCGCCGGGCGAGGATCGCAACACCGACCGCGGCCGGCGGGCCATCGTCGTAGACGCCGAGCTGCGCCCGGCCCCAGCGCCGGGCGAGGATCGCAACCACCAGCAGCGGCGCATCGGAGCGGTAGAACAGCCAGGCTGCGCCCGGCCCCAGCGCCGGGCGAGGATCGCAACGGGCGTAGGTCAGCGGCTGCTGCGCCGGCGCCCGAACGCTGCGCCCGGCCCCAGCGCCGGGCGAGGATCGCAACTCGTTCAGCCCTGCCGGGCGGCGTTGTGTCCGGTCTTGCTGCGCCCGGCCCCAGCGCCGGGCGAGGATCGCAACCCCGATCAGGGTGAGCGCATCCAACGCCACCCCGAGGGCTGCGCCCGGCCCCAGCGCCGGGCGAGGATCGCAACCGGACGTTGCAATCCGCACCCGCCGGAATGGGGGTGCGCTGCGCCCGGCCCCAGCGCCGGGCGAGGATCGCAACTCCATGAGGTCTCCTAGGGTGAGGGTGTGCCTGGGTCGCTGCGCCCGGCCCCAGCGCCGGGCGAGGATCGCAACTCTCTGGTCTGGCGCTCCGCTGCTTCCTTGCCGGGATGCTGCGCCCGGCCCCAGCGCCGGGCGAGGATCGCAACCGTAGGAAGCATTACCGATGAGCCTCACCGCCCCGCCGCTGCGCCCGGCCCTTGCGCCGGGCGAGGATCGCAACACGATGGGGAGCGCGTGCCGGGCGACGCCGGCTGCCAGCTGCGCCCGGCCCCAGCGCCGGGCGAGGATCGCAACAGCTACCAGTCGTACACCCCGGACACCGCCGTGGTGGGCTGCGCCCGGCCCCCGGCGCCGGGCGAGGATCGCAACGCGTACGCCCGCACCAGCAGGTACAGGTCCGCGGCGAGCTGCGCCCGGCCCCAGCGCCGGGCGAGGATCGCAACCTCGAGCCCAAGGCCACCGCAAGGCCAGTGTTGAGCAGAGGCTTCAGGTGCCTGTGCCGGTCTGCTCGCGAGCGCGGAGGCGGTGCTGCACGTTGAGTGGGACTCACGAACACGACTGCATGCCGACGGGCGTCTGCCGCCGCCAATTTCGCCGTCGACTTCCCGGCAGAGCAGACCGATTGATCGCGACGCATCGGCAACCTCGGCCTGAGCGACGGCGATGGCGAAGTCGCTGTCAGGGACGTCGATCGGTCAGGACTCGAGTTTCACTGTGGCGTACGGCTCCCATACGTACATGCCCGAGTCGCGGTTGAGGATGATGAGCTGGCATGAGTTGATTTCGGCGCTCGCGTTCAGGTCTGGGGCGGATGCCAGGGCTTCGACAAGTGGAGCGGCCGGGCCTTCTGTGTTGGTGTAGGCGAGGCTGAGGTGGGGGTTGTACGGCTCGGCTGGTTCGGGCACTCGATCGCTTCCCCAGACGTCCGCGATGGCTGCGCGGATCGCGGTACGGAGTTGGCGTACCGGTTCGACCGGGTCGACGGCGATTTGAATGGATTCGGGGTCGACGTGGGGGGCGCCGATGGTGAGCTTGAAGGGAGCGAGCTGGGCGCTTCGGGTTCGTGCGGCGGCCACGATGGCGTCGATGTCTTCGGGCGCGACGTCTTGGACGAAGCCGATGCCTTGCATGGTGAGGTGAAGCCACTGGTTCGGGATGACATCGAGGCTTGGTTGCTGTGACAGTAGGGCCCGGTATTGGTCGGTGAGGTGTTCGATTTCGGGTTGACCGTCGAAGGTGATGTGCCATGTGTAGAAGCGGGAACCAATGCCCCAGCCGGGCCGCCAATACCAGTGATTGCGGATGTGGGTAGCGTGCGGAACTGCCATGGTCGCTCCGGGTTGTCAGGGGAGTTGATGGGCGGCGCCGGTGGCGCAGAAGTCGGTGATCGCTGCTTGGAGGCGGCGGGCCTCGGTGCTCGCGCGCAGCGACGGGGTGCTGGCCATGGTGCGGCCCAGGTCGCGCAGGCGATGGACGAGCGGATCGAGTCGCTGCTCGGGCGGCAGGGTGAGAACGGGAGAGAGCATTGAGATGGCGCCATCGAGGCTGTTGGCGTTGAGATGCGCCGAGGCGGCCCAGATGCGGATTTGGGCGAGCGTGCCGTAGGCGACTGAGGGATCCGCGGCCGCTTCCGCGAGAGCGTGATCCGCGTGTTCGATGGCGTTGGCGGCCTCACCGATGCGTAGCAGCACCGCTCCGGCGTAGTTGTGCTGGCGCACGACACTGCAGGCGAGTAGCCCGCCTACCGAGTCGTTGCCGGCGTCCTGGCGGGCTTCCTCGGCCCGGCGCAGCGCCTGTCTAGCAGGTTCGGCGGCGCCGATCTCCGCCCATGCGTCCGCTTCCTGGCAGGCGAGCATGACCGCTGCGGTTCCTTCGATGGCGTGGCTAAAGCCGCGTGCGGCGGCGTTGGCAGCGTCCTCGAAGCGCCGTTCCCACAGGTGGATCTTGCTGATGGTGGACAGGACCCAGGCCCGGAGGGTGTTGTCGCGGACCATCTCGGCGCACATCCACGCTGTGCGTGCCTGGGATTCCGCCGCGGCGGGGTGGCCGAGGTCGCCGGCCATCCAGGCGAGTAATGCGCAGAGGTATCCAGCCCAGGTGTACAGGTCTCGCGCTTGGTCGGGGTTCTGGCGGCCGGTTTGGAGTAGCTGGAACACGCGATCGGCGAGTAGCCCTGCCCGGGCGTAGACCACCACCGGTGGCTCGGTCAGGTAGTCGAGGGCGATCCTGCGGGTAGAGGCAGCGATATCGTCTAGGGTGAATGGTCCGACGTTGGAGGCCTGTGCCCAGGCGCCAAAGCTGGCTGTGCGTTCCGCCACGGTTATTACCAACTCCGTCTCGTCCAGCAGTGCTCCGAGGTCCCACCGAAGCGGTTCTGTCATGTTGTTCCTAGGCGGGATTGGCTGGGCTGCTGTTGTTCTATTTGACAGAGGGCTCGTATTGGCGCTGCCGAGAATCCTGCGGTCGGACTCAGGCATCGCGGCCAGGTCTTCTAGGTCGACGAGGGAGTTGGGTTCGGTCCCGAAGAGTTGGGCCAGCGCGTTCAAGGCGGCCAAGGTCGGACGACGGCCGCCGAATGGCCACCGCTCGTAGTCACTGATCCGCGCCCCGGTGAACGACGCTGAACCGTTCCCGCTGTTATTTAGACGCTCCGCTACCGCCTCCTGTGTCCACCCATGGGCCTGTCGGAAGGCGTCTCGAGGCCGCAGCCCGAACCTTCGCTGTAGCTCAGCAGCGATGGTTGCCGGAGTTGCTCCGAAGCCAGCCAGCGTCTGACGTACGTGATCGCGCTGCGCCTTGGTGCCAGTTGTCCTTGCCGTCGCGGTCACCCCCTACGTGTGGCCCTCCGTCGCACGGTAACGCCCCTGTCGTCGGAACCGGTACGGATGGCGGCGAGACGGCCGGCGTCGCAGCGGGTAGTTGCCGGCCAAAAGATCACCGTATATGCAGGTCAATGCGGGTGTGTGAGTGGGGGAAAATCTCGCCACCGCTGGGAATCCATTGGTGTGGATGCGCTTGTCATGCTTCCTCTGCCGGATCACTCCCGGTCCGGAAGTAGTCACCCGATGGATGCATCTGTGACTGCGGAAGCGATGCCGGATGGCTGCTGCCGTCAACTCCTTCGCGTTGACCGTGCGGTAGGCGGCTACGGCCGCCGCCACGCTCTCGGCGGCCACGGCGGTGCGTTCATGGCGACAACTCTCACCCTCGTGAGGAGTCCTGGTGACGACCTTTGATGACTTGGCCCAGTACGGCTACCGGCAGGAACTGGCCCGGAAGCTGCGGTTCCGGGATCTGTTGGCCTACGGCCTGGTGTACATGGTGCCGATCGCGCCGATGGCGATCTTCGGCAGCGTGTACGCCGGCTCCGGCGGCATGGTCGCCTTGGCCTACGCCATCGGTGTCGTGGCGTTGGTGTTCACGGCGCTTTCGTACGCGCAGATGGTCCGAGCCTTTCCGATGTCGGGCAGCGTCTACAACTACGCCGGCCGTGGCATCAGCCCGCCGGTCGGGTTCCTCGCCGGCTGGGTGATCCTGCTCGACTACGTGCTCGTGCCGGGGCTGCTGTACTTGGTGGCGTCGGTGGCGATGCACGCCACCGTGCCCGCGGTGCCGGTGTGGCTGTGGCTGTTGCGCTTCGTCGCGGTCAACTCGGTCGTCAACTCGGTCGGCATCCGGATGACCGCGGTGGTCACTCGGGTGATGCTGGTCGGCGAGTTGATCGTTCTGGCGGTCTTTCTCGCCGTCGCCGGCTGGGCGATCGCTTCCGGGAAAGGCCGGTTCAGCTGGGAGCCGTTCTACAACCCCTGGCACCTTCACGTGGTCGGTGGTGGCGGGGGCGGTATCGGTCGCCGTGCTCAGCTTCCTGGGCTTCGACGGGATCAGCATGCTGGCCGAGGAGGCCAAGGGTGGCGCCCGGCAGATCGGCCGTGCCATGGCCGCCGTCCTGCTCCTTGCGGGGGTGTTGTTCATCGGGCAGACGTGGCTGGCCGCGATGCTCGTCCCCAACCCGTCCGGGCTGCTGGTAGACGGTGACCCGAATGGCACCGCCTTCTACGACGCCGCCCAAGCCGCCGGCGGGAGCTGGCTGGCAACCCTGTGTGCGGTGGCCACCGCGGTCGCGTGGGGCCTGCCGAACTCGATGGTCGCCCAAGTCGCCACCAGCCGCCTGTTGTATGCGATGGCCCGCGACCGGCAGCTCCCCGCCTTTCTGGCGAAGGTGTCGATCCGCTGGAACGTGCCGATTAACGCAACCCTGCTCACCGGCGCCGTGTCCCTCGCCCTCGGCCTGTATATGGCCGCTCGGGCGGAGGGGATCACCCTGTTGTCGTCGCTGATCAACTTCGGGGCGATGGTCGCTTTTCTAGTCCTGCACGTTTCCGTGGTTGTGCACCACCTCATCCGCAGTCGCAGCGGGAACTGGTGGGCGCATTTGGTGATGCCCGCGGTTGGCTTCGCGATCTTGGCCTATGTGGTGGTCAACGCCAACATCGCCGCCCAGCGTTTGGGCCTGGCCTGGCTCGCCCTTGGCGTGATCGTCCTCGCCGGCCTGTACCTGTCGGGCCGCCGGCCGGTGCTGTCCGGTCTGGCTCCTGTGCAGCCGCAGCAGCGGCGTGACGTGGAGAGGGTGTGACCAGCATGGAGAAGATCACTTACCGCCCGGCGCGGGACGAGCTGGCCTACACCTTCGGCGGACGGATGCCGGTCGGGCACCTGCGGTCGGGGGACGTGCTTGAGGTGTTCACGGAGGATTGCTTCGGCGGGCTTGTGTGCGGGCCGGCGGATCTGCCGTCGCAGGTGTGTCGCATGTCGTACCTCAACCCCGTTTCGGGCCCGTTCTTTATCGAGGACGCCGAGCCCGGCGACACCCTCGCCATCCACGTCGCCTCGATCGTTCCGGCACGGGACTGGGGTGTGTCGTCCACGTTTCCGCACTTCGGCGCCCTCACCTCTACCTCCCACACGGCGAGCTTGCAGCCGCCGCTTGAGGAGCGGGTGTGGGTGTACGGCATCGACCGCCATGCCGGGATCGTGCGGTTCGAGGCCACCGAGACCGACCACACCGTCGACCTGCCGCTGGAGCCGATGATGGGCACCATCGGGGTCGCCCCCGGCGGGATGGAGGCCCGCTCCACGATCGTCCCGGACACCCACGGCGGGAACCTCGACACCCCGCAACTCCGGGCTGGCGCCACCCTGTATCTCGGCGTCCGGGTGCATGGGGCGATGCTCGCACTCGGCGACGGACACGCTCGCCAAGGCGAAGGCGAAGCCTGCGGTGTCGGCGTGGAGATCGCCACCACCACGACCCTCGCCATCGAGGTGATCAAGGGTGTGCCGACGGTGTGGCCGCGCCTGGAAACCGACACGGCGATGATGTCTATCGGCTGCGCCCGCCCGCTGGAGGACGCCTACCGCATCGCCCACCACGACCTCGTCGGCTGGGTCGAGTCCCTGACCGGCCTGGAGACCCTGGACGCCTACCAACTCGTCTCCCAGGCGGGGCGGGCGCCGATCGGCAACGTCTGCGACCCCAACTACACCGTCCTCGCCGCGGTCGACAAAGCCCTGCTTCCCGCGCCCGCACAGGCCTATGGCGAGGTGCACCGCCGGCTGCGGCACCTCGGCGCCGAGCCGGGTGGGGGAGTGGCGCGATGAATGTTCCTCGACTGCCACTGCGCGACGAACTGTTCCTGCTCGGACACGACGACGACACCGGCCACCCCCATATCCACCGCCAGGCACTGGCACTCGGTCTGGCCGGCGCGGTCCTTATCGACCTGTTCCTCGCCGGACGGATCACCCTCGACCCCCAGACCGACAGCCACCCGAACGGCGAGCGGTGGCTACGCCTGCACACCGACCGCCCGGTCGGCGACCTGATCAGCGACACCGCGATCGCCGCCATCCGCCACGGCCGCACCGCCCCACCCGTGAAGGCATTCCTGCGTACGTTTTCCGGGGACCTGTACGAGCGCACCCGCGCCGGACTCGTCGCCGCCGGCATCCTCCGCCACAGCACCCGGCGCCGTTTCGGTGGGCTCGCCCACACCGACACCTACCTCGCCACCGACAGCAAATGGTCGGTCGTCGCCCGCGCCCGCCTGCGGTACCTCGCACACGGCCGTGAGCAACCCGACCACCACACCGCCGCACTCGCCGGTTTCGTCGCCACCCTCGGCCTCACCGAGCACCTCTACCTCCACGACGACACCACCACCCTCACCGAACGGCTGAAAACGATCGCGGAGCAGCACCACCGGTCGGTGCGCGACATCACCATCACCGTTGACGCCGCAGTCGGTGACCTTGCCACCGCCGCCTACCGATGAGCGCGACATGGAGAGCTGTCTGATGAATCCTGCTGTGCGTATCCGTCCTGCTCGCTGGACGGACAAGGATGCGGTCGCCGCGCTGATCGCTGACGCCCTACACCCTCGCCCGCTCGCCGCCTGGCTCGTGCCCGACCCTGCGCAGCGGCGCCAGGTGCTGACCGACGTCGTGGGGATCTGGGTGGAGCATTCGCTGTTCTTCGGCGACATCCACCTCACCGACGACTACACCGCCACCACTGTCGGCTTCCACCGCTACCGGCCCATTCCTCCACCAGCCAACTACCGCACCCGATTGGCCGAGGCTGCCGGACCACATGCCGACCGGTTCGATCTGCTGGACGCGCTCCTGGCCGAGAAACAGCCAACCGAGCCGCACTATCACCTCGCGTTCCTCGCCGTCTGTCCTGACGCCCAGAACGCCGGCCGTGGCACCGCGCTGCTGACACACCACCGCAGCCGCCTCGACCGCATCGACCTGCCCGCCTGGGCCACCGTCCCCATAGGCGGGGAGGATCTGCTCGCCCGCTACGGCTACACACCCCGACCAGCGATCGCCCTGCCCGGCGGCCCGACCCTGCACCCGATGCGCCGCAACGCCCGCCGTGACAGCGGCAGCGCCATGCCGATCAACCTGGCCCGCCCCGTCGACAACCGCGGGCAGGGTTTCCATGTCTAGCCCTGGCGCTCTCATCACCGGACACGCCGGTCCCGCGATCGATCACCGAAAGGCCGGGACATTCCTCCGACATTCGCCTTCCGCCGACAGCGACCGCTCCGAGACTCCCGCCGACGCCATGGTCATGAACCAAGACCCACGGCGTGGTGACAACCTCCTGGCCCACGAGCGGCTAATTCTCTCCCCAGCCAGCCTCGCTGGACCAGTTCTCCACAACCCCACCGGCCAGACCAAAGGGCTATGCGGGACGTCAGTCCGACAGCCCCGACCCGAAGGATTTCGATGACATCGCAGGTTGACGGCGCCACCACCTTCCGCCACACCATGGTGACCAAGCTGCGAGAGGAAGGTCTCATCACCAGCGACAGCGTCGCTGCGGCGATGAACGCGGTGCCCCGGCACGACTTCGCCCCGGGCGAACCGCTGGAGAAGGTGTACCAGACTGACACCACCCTGGTGCCGAAGATCGATGCTCAGGGGCGTCAGACCAGTGTGGTCTCGGCCTCGCACATTCAGGCCATCCAGCTCGAACAGGCCGAGGTGTGGCCGGGCATGAACGTGCTGGAGATCGGCTCGGGCGGATACAACGCCGCCCTGATCGCGGAGATCGTCGGGCCGACCGGTTCGGTGACGACCGTGGACATCGACGCCGACGTCGTGAACCGTGCCCGAGCGGGTCTGCGCCGGGCCGGGTACGAGCAGGTCAACATCGTGCATGCAGACGCCGAGCACGGCGTCGCGCAGCATGCGCCGTATGACCGGATCATCGTTACGGTCGGGGCGTGGGACATCCCGCCCGCCTGGCTCGATCAGCTCACTCCGGACGGCCGGATCGGCGTTCCGCTGCGCTTCGCCGGGATCACCCGCCTGGTCGCCTTCGACCGCGCCCCCGGCAGGTCGGTGCTGACGGCCAGCAACTACCGGCTCGGCTCGTTCGTGCCGATGCAGGGCGACGGCGCCGCCAGCGAGCAGCTGATCCCGGTCACCCCCGACGTCGGGCTGCGCCTCGATCAGAACAGCGCTCTCACGTTCGACGTGCCGGCGCTGCGCAAGGCGCTCAACACCAAGCCCGTGGAGAGCTGGTCGGGCACGCCGTTCGACATGCCGGACGAGCTCGAGCTGTACCTGCTGACCAGCGGGCCGGAACTGCCGATGCTGCACGCCGCGCAGGCCGCGGTCGACCAGGGCGTAGCTAACCGCACGGTACGCAACGGCACCCCGGCGCTCGTGCGCGGCGGCAGCTTCGCCTATCGCATCAAGCGGGAAAGTCCGCAAACGGTCAGCGGTTACGAGACCGGTGTCATCGCCCACGGGCCGGAAGCCGAGCAGGTCGGTGCCGAGTTGCTCAGCATGATCCGCACCTGGGCGGACTGCTACTACCGGCGCGGCGCTGCCCGCATCACCTACCACCCGAACACCGACGACACGAGCGGCCTGACCGGGTGGCACACCACCAAGCGACACGGCGTCCTCGCCGTCGCCTGGTCCTAGAAGACTTCGGCGCTCACCTCAGCGACCCACACCCGGGGGAGCGTCGGGGAACCCCTATCACCCCAACAAGGGAGGTTGTCATGGCACAGCTCGCCACGATCCAGCCCGACGTCGAGGGCGGCACCCTCGACGACTTCGATCTCGACATCGAGTTCATCGAGGCCGGTGGCACCGTCGAGCACATCATCAAGATGACCGAGGACAACTGCGGCGGCACCTGCGCGTCTGCCTGCACCAGCTGCTGACAAGCCGCATCCGCTGGTGGCCCGCTCTGATAGCCAGCCCGGTCCACGTGGGCAGACCGTAAGGCGAGCCATCGACATCGGTCCAGGAGCGCCCGGTCCGGAGAGACCTGCTCTCGAAGGTCGGGCACTCCTCACCCGCAACAGATGATCACGCCCGTGGGAGGCTGGTATGTATCGCTGCGTGAATGAGGCCTTGCTGCTTCGGGCAGCCCTGCTTCGCCCCGGTCAGCTCGGCGTATGGCCTGACCTGACCAGCAGCGACGCAGCGGCCAGTTGGCGACCGTGGCTCACCGAGGCGTTGACGATTCCGGGGTTCGCGGCAGCGGTGGCCCACGCGTCACCGGACCTCACCGAGCGGGCCACCGCTGCCATCAACGGCGGCCTGTCGGATGCCGACGCCCGCCGGGTGGTGCTCGCGGTCATGCGCTACTCGCTGCGCGCCACGACCCGTGCCACACCGTACGGGTTGTTCGCGGGCGTCGCTGCCGCCACCGTGGGCCGCACCGGACGCATCCGCTGGGGCACCGCTCATCGCCCTGTCGCTCGTCTCCAGGCACCCTGGCTGGCCGCCGTCCTGGATGGCCTGGAATCCGACCCGCGGCTTCGTCCGCATGTGATGGTGCGCGCCAACAACCTGCTGGTCGAGCGCAGCGGAAAGGTGGTGCTGGAGTACCGGCCTGCCATGACCGACCCCTACGGCGCGCCCACGCATCTGCGCATCAAAGCCAACGACATGATCCGCGCAGCCCTGGCGCTGGCGGCCGAGCCGATCCGGTGGACCGACCTCACCGGCAAGCTGACGGCCGAATGTGAGGCGCCGCAGGAAGGCGCGGAGCGGCTGATCGGCCAGATGGTGACCCAGCGGTTGCTGTTGACCAGCCTGCGCCCGCCGTCGACCGCGACCGACCCCCTGACGCGCCTCGTAAATCAATTGGAGACCGTTGCAGCCGACGGCGGCGACGTGGGCGAGCTCCTTGATCCACTGCGTCGCGTTCGCGATCTCAAAGCCCTACATGACCGCGCGCCGGACGAAGCCACACGTGTCGCCTGCCGTCGGGACCTCGGCAAAGCCGCCGCCGCGATCCATCACGCCGGGCAGGTGGTCGGGGTCGATCTGCGACTGGACTGCGACCTCGTGGTGCCGACGACAGTGACGACAGAGGCGTGCCGCGCCGCCGCCGCGCTGACCCGCCTCGCCCGGCCGGCATCGGCGGCGTGGCGGGACTGGCACGAACGTTTCTTGAACCGGTACGGCCTGCGCGCCCTCGTCCCGCTCCTGGATGCGATCGATCCCCAGGTGGGCCTTGGCTACCCGGACGGCTTTACCGGCGAGCCAACCGATGCCTCGGCCGTGTTGACCGACAGAGACCAGGGGCTGCTTGCCTTGGCGCAGCGTGCCGCCCTGCGCCGTGAACACGAGGTCGTCCTCGACGACCCGATGCTGGAAAGGCTGGCCGGCGCTGCGCCGACCGAGATCGCTCCGACCGCCGAGCTCACCGTGCGCGTGCACGCCGGCTCCATCCAGGCCGTCGCGTGCGGCGACTTTCAGCTGTCGGTCGTACGGGCGTCCCCGCGAGCCTTCTCCACCGCAGGCCGTTTTCTTGACTTGTTCGGCGACACCGAGCGACATCGGATGGCCTCCCGGGCTACCGACAGCCCAGCAGCCAACGGCGAAGCGTTGCTGGCCCAGCTGTCTGCGGTCACCCGCTACACCATCAGCCTGGACGTCAACCGCGCCCCTCAGGTGCTGCCGCATCTGATCCCCGTCGGCGAGTACCACGCCCCGTCGCAGGCCGCGATCGGCTTGGAGGACATCGCGGTGACCGCCGACGCGCACCGCCTGTACCTGGTGTCGATCTCCCGCCAGCGGGCGCTACAACCGATCGCGGTCAACGCGGTCGAGCCGATCCGCCACGCCCACCCACTCGCCCGCTTCCTGGCCGAAGCACCCGTCGGCCTCGCCACCCCATGCACACCGGTGGAGTGGGGGCCCGCGGCCAAGGGCTTGCCGTTCCT
The DNA here is from genome assembly GCF_004348525.1 of Micromonospora sp. 15K316. Taxonomy (GTDB): domain Bacteria; phylum Actinomycetota; class Actinomycetes; order Mycobacteriales; family Micromonosporaceae; genus Micromonospora. The sequence continues at coordinate 31,317 of NZ_SMKG01000030.1, forward strand.
GCCCGCGCTGCGGTACGGCCGGACCCTCCTGAGCCCCGCGCGCTGGCACCTGACCGCCGCCGAACTGCCCGACCGGACAACCGGCTGGCAGCAGTGGAACCAGGCCCTGTCCGTCTGGCTCGAGGCCACCGGCTGCCCTGCCGTCGTCTCGCTCGGTATCGGCGACCAGACCCTCGGCCTCGACCTGAATGAACCCGCTCACCGCGCGCTGCTACGCGACCACCTGACCCGCAACCCCACCGCACTGCTGCGCGTCATCCCCAAAGGCGACGACTGGATCGGCGGGCACCCGCACGAGATCGTCATCCCGTTGACCGCCACCACCGCGAGACCACCAGCGCCCCGCCTCACCAGCCCCCTGGTCGACGTCCGTACCCACCGCAGCCTGCCCGGCGGCGACCACCACTACCTGAGGATCTACGCCCGGCCCGAGGAAGAGACCATCATCCTTACCGCCCACCTGCCTCGGCTTGTCGGGCAACTCCCGCCTGCGGGCAGGTGGTGGTTCCTGCGCCACGCCGACCCCGAGCCGCACCTGCGGCTGCGCATCAACGGCCTGCCCATCGAAGCCGTCACCGGCTGGACACGAGAGCTGACCGACGCCGACCTGACCCGGCGAGTCCAATGGGACACCGACTTCGGCGAGCCCGGACGCTTCGGCAGTCCGGCCGGGTACCAGGCGACAACAGCCGTGTTCGCGGCGGACTCAGCAGCCGCGCTCGCCCAGCTGGCCGTCACCACGCGACGGTCCGCCCTGGGCTGGCATGCGTTGACCGCCGCGAGCATGGTCAACCTCGTCACGGCCGTCATCGGCGACCCACACGACGCCCTGCGATGGCTGATAGCCCATACCCGCCCGCACCGGCCAGCACCTCCAAGAACCGTCTACGACCAAGCCATCCGCCTCGCCAACCCGTACCACCCCACCGCTGTGGCGTCCCTGCCCGACGGCAAAAACCTGACGGACCGCTGGGCCCAACGCCGTCGCACCGTGGCCGCCTGGCGCGACAGCCTGCCCACTATTAGCACCATCCCGCCGGCCGAGCTGCTGCCCGACCTGCTGCACCTGCACCACGTCCGCGTCGCCGGACTCGACCTCGACAGCGAACGAGCCTGCCTGCACCTCGCCCGCGCCGCCGCACTGAGCTGGACGACAAGGAGCATCCCGTGACAACCCCAACCCTCACCACCAACCATCTGGACCTGCTCGCGGCGGTCTGCGCCAGCCCCGCCATCGTCGGCCCGTCACCGGACGGGCGGACCCGGCCGCAATCGCTGGCCGGGGGCGCAGTGGGCATTGCCCTGCTGCACATCGAGCGGGCCATCTCCGGACACGGCGACGAAGCCCCCGCCCACCACTGGATACGCGCCGCAGCCAGCGAGCCGGTTAGCATCGGCCGCAACGCCGACCCCTTCCACGGCGCCCCCGCGCTGGCGTTCATGCTGCACACCGCCCGTCCCTTGAGCGGCTATCAGCGCGCCTTCGCCAAGCTCAACGACGCCACGATCACACTCACACGTCAACGGCTGGCCGCGGCCCATGCCCGCATCGTCCGCCGCGACCCGCTGACGATGTACGAGTTCGACCTCGTCCACGGGCTGACCGGGCTCGGGCTCTACCACCTGCACTCCCATCCCGATCACCCCGTCAGCCACGACCTGGTCGGCTATCTCGCCCGCATCACCCAACCCCTCGGCGACAAAGCAGCTCAACCGCCGTGGTGGCTGCCCTCCGGGCTCGCCGGCACACCACACCCCGACTTCCCCCACGGCCACGGCAACATCGGCATGGCTCACGGCATCAGCGCCGTCATCGCCCTCCTGGCCTACGCCATCCTTCACGGCCACGACACCCCCGCAGCCCGCGACGCCCTCGCCGCCCTCTGCGACTGGACCGACCACCACCGCTACGACGACCCGACCGGAACATGGTGGCCCGGCTACATCACCCCCGACACCACCCCACGGCGGCACCGGCCCTCCTGGTGCTACGGCACCCCTGGCACCGCCCGCGCCCAACAACTCGCCGGGCTCGCTCTGCACGACGAAGCCCGCCAGCAACGGGCAGAGGATGCGATGCTCGCCGTACTAAGCGACACCACCCAGCGCAGCCGACTTCCCGAGATCGGACTGTGTCACGGCAAAGCTGGACTCCTCCAGTCCGCCTGCCGCGTGGCCACCACCAGCAACGATCCGCACCGCTCGGCCCAGCTCACCGCCGAGCTACCTGGCCTTGCCGCAGAGCTCGCCAGGCAGCTCGCCGCCGAAACCCACAGCGACGCAGAGTTGATGGATGGCGTGGCCGGAGCCGCGCTCGCCCTCCACACCGCCGCCTCCGGCACCTCGGCCACCGGCTGGGACGCCTTCCTCGCCCTCACCTGAACGAGGAAACGGGCTGATGACGGCAGCCGAATGGCGGCAGACCACGATCGCCTTTCCTGATCCCCACACCGCAGAGCAAGCAGCCAGGACACATCTCGCGCCGATCCTGGCCGAAGCCGAGGCCCGCCACCTCATCACCACCTGGTTCTACGTACGCAAAGGCAACTGGCGGCTGCGCTACCTCCCCGCCTCCGACGAGGCCGACCGATACCTGAGTAGCCAGATGGCCCGCCTGCAGCACGACCGGCGCCTCAGCGCCGCCGTCCCCGGCATCTACGAGCCCGAGACCCACGCCTTCGGCGGCCCCGACGCCATGGACACCGCCCACCATCTGTGGCACCACGACAGCCGCCACCTACTCACCCACAGCACCAACCACACATTTGCCCGCCAACGCGAACTGTCGATCATGCTCTCGGCGGCGATGATGCGAGCGGCGGGCCTCGACTGGTACGAACAAGGCGACGTATGGGCACGCGTCACCGACCACCGAGACCCGCCCGAACCCGCTCGTTTCGATGCCCTGCGCAATGCCGTGAGAAGGCTTCTCACGGTGGACCCGGCCAGCCTCACCCGACAAGGAGCACCGCTAGCCGGCTGCCACAACACCTTGTTCGAGGCTTACATGTCCGCCGGTGACATCCTCTGCCGGCTCAACCAGGCTGGGCAGTTGCATCGCGGCCTGCGAGCCACCCTCGCACACCACGTAATCTTCACGTGGAACCGGCGCGGTATCCCCGGTCTACACCAGGCGGCCCTCGCTACCGCCGCGAAGACCATCATCTTTGGCCCCGACCCCGCGTTCCACCCGCTCACCCCTGGCGGTGACTCATGGACCCGGCCGTTGCCCGCAGATTCCCGCTGATCGCCCGAACCCGGCCCGTCTGCACACCCCTGCCCAAGCGCATCGTCGACCTTCAGGAACGCGCCGATCTCGCCGAGGTCAGCGGTGACGTGGCCGCCGCGACCGCGGTGTTCAACCTCGCCGCGCTCCTGGCATCCGACTGCGGCATGCCCGACCTCGCGCGCACCTGGTGCCACCGACTCGCCACCCTCGCGATCGCCCACGGCAGCGACCCCCAGCACGCACTCGAACCCATCGTGAACCTCGCCCGCCTCCACATCCGCGCGGGCGACGGCCCCACCGCCTGGTCCCTGCTGGAAACCCTCTTCCAGGCCATCAACACCCGCACCGACATCATGATCGACGGCCTCACCATCCCCGTCGCCCGCCTCACCGATACACCCGGCGCCCACACCAAGACACGAACCTGGCTATGGACCGTCCTGCTCGGCGCCGGCGCCCACGCACTCGCCATCGCCGGCCGATGGGACGAAGCCAGCCACCGCCTCACCCAATACAACGGCATCGGCGCACGCATGCTCGACGGCAGGCAAATCACCATCATCGCCCACGCCACAGCAGGCCGCCACCGCCAGGCACGCGCGATGTTCGATGCCACCCAACCCGGCGAACCATGGGAGAACGGCGTCACCGCCTGCCTACGCTTGCTGACGGCAGGCCCCGATTTTATGGAGGAGCAGGCGGGCAGGGCGTTGACTGCGTACTGGGCCCTCGGACCCGCCAAGCCCGGACTCACCGTCTTCCACACCCGGCTCGGCTTCACCCTGCTAGACGCCCTCGGCAAAAATTACCCACCGGCCGAGCAGATCGCCGTCGAACTGATCCAACACGCCGCTGGTGACGGGTACGTTGCACGCGATCTGCTGACTCACCCCACCTGCCTCGCCGCCGCCCGCCATGAACAGGTCGATCAGCTCGAGGCGCTCGTATCAGCATGCGGTTTGGACGCAGGCACCCTGCCGGCGGCGCACCTGAAAGCCCTTCTCCGCACGCTCGACATCGCCGAATCGGTCATAGCGCGAACACCGTTCGTTTGACAGACCCCATCCACCTCGCCGTCATCAACGAGTGGCTGTGACCGACTTCGACACAGGCCCGGCTGTAACGCCGGCCCGGTTGGCGCCATGAGTAGTAGTGAGGTGGGAGGCCGGAGGAGGTCGGGTGAGCGCAGAGCTAGAGGAGCATGCCGCGTTTGAGCGGGTGTTCGAATCGAGCTACCACCTGGTGCTGCGCTACTGCTACCGGCGGACGGGGGACATGGAGCGCGCCCGGGAGCTGACTCAGGAGACCTTCGTCGTTGCGTGGCGTCGCCGTCAGGACGCGCCAGGTCAGACGGTGCCGTGGCTGTACGGGATCGCCCGCCGGGTCCTGGCTGATCATTGGCGGGCGGGGCGGGCGAGGCCTGTCACTGTGCCGCTGGCAGAAATGCCCGACGTGGGCGAGGTCGACGGGGCGTTCGAGGCGATCGGGCTGGTGCAGGACTTACGTCGCGCGTTCCGTTCGTTGTCGGAGTCTGACCGTGAGGTGCTGCGTCTCGTGACGTGGGAAAACCTGGATTTGGCGGGAGTGGCTCGGGTCCTCGGCTGCCGGCGACCGGCAGCGGCCGTCCGGTTGTTCCGGGCGCGGCAACGTCTGGCCCGTCTGCTCGACTCTCCGGTCACGTCGGTGTCGTCGGCGGCGACAGCAGTGGTGCGCGGAGGAGGTGCGCGATGAGCGTCGACGAGTTGTTGAAGGCTCTGGACCCGGCGCGGGAGGTGCGGCAGTGGCCCTCGGCTTCGCGTCTGGATTGGGCAACGCTAGCCAGTGGACCTGCCCCTGCAACGGGAGCGAGATCGTCACGATGGAGGCGTCGGGCGTTGGTCGGCGCGGTGGTGACCAGCGCCGCTGCGGTGGCCGGTGGCCTGATCATCGTGCAGGTCACCGGCCCGTCGGCGCCGGTGTACGCGGCAACCCCGCCACCGCTGCAACTGCAGTACGCGGACGCCGCCCCGCCGGCCCGTGACGAGTTACTTCGGTTGGCGGCGGCCATCGAGTCAACACCGGCCGGAGCGCGGCCAACAGGCCGTTTCAGCTTTGTGCGGGTCGGCCAGTGGTCGCTGGACTTTTCCTCCGGCAGAGGCCGTACCGAGGTTGGGATGGTGCCGCAGCTCATCTCGACCTGGCGGGCCGCCGACGGATCAGGCAAAGTCGCGACGGTCACCCTGGACCGCGCCGGTGTGGCCGACGCGCCTGACGTCCAGGGCCTGGTTGATGCTGCGGCCCGCGGTGAGGCGGAGGTTGACGCCTACGCGCCTGGACAAATGGGAGCGGTGGTCGCCGAACCTGTCCCCACTGACGTTGACGCCCTCGAGCGCGCCCTGTACGCCCACCAACCACGTAGCAATGGACCACAGTCAGCAGTCCGCGCCGTCGCGGACCTGTACCGCAACAACACGGTCGACCAAGATGTCCGGGTCGCTGCGCTGCGGTTCCTCGCCCGCGCCGACGGCGTTTTTCTGCGTGGCACGGTCACCGACCGGCTCGGCCGCCCGGGCCTCGGAGTGAGCGTGGACGACCCAGACAAAGGCACCCGCGACCTGCTGGTCATCGACCGGCGCACCGGCCTGCTCCTGGCGCACGAGTCGATGTTCCTACGACGGCCCGAACAGCTTCCGGTGAAGATCCCTGCTGTGTTCGGTTACGTCCTCTACCTCGACCAAGACCGGCGTGACAACACATCGTGATGCCGACATGGAGCGTCTTCGTCAATCACAGGGTCAAGACGTCGCCTCCGCCCCAGTAGTTCAGGTCGCCCTCATGTCTGGGCAGGCCCGACATAACGGTATACCGCCGGGCTAGTCTCCGCCTCGTCGTGGACGTATTGGTGCTCGATCGGCTGACTGGGATTGTCGGCGGTGCCGAGGTAGAAGCCTGCCTGGAGAAGCCGCACGACCTGAGGCAGGTTGGCTGTTTCGTCGACCTCGACCGGGGCGAGGCGGCCGTCGACCGGGCCCCCGAGGAACCAGACCTCCACTGCGGGCATCATCGGCCTCCCACCGTGGCGCTGATCGCGGTCATCAGCCCCGCGATCGCGGTGATGAGGCTCGCGACCGCGCTGATCACGCCAGCCACCCGAACAGACGGTTCCAGACGGGCCGGCCGCCCCGCTCGACGTGCCCCTCGCGCGCCACGCTTGGGCATGCCCGTACCTCCGAGCGGGTGGGACGCCCCGGTGACGCCTCACGGGTACCTCATCAACAACCGCGGCGAGCGCGCCACTTGTGAGGCATGTCTGTGGATAACTCGTCGGCCGTGGATAACGCGGCCGCTGCCGCGCATCTGTAGTAGTGGCAGCCGAGCCGAGCCTGTGGAGCCGCAGGAGCGCCTACGTACCGCCGTGACCGGCAACCTTGGCTCCCTGGATCGGATTGATAACAATCGACCTGCGGATGCACGTCGCGGGAGGGGGACGGATGGAACCGTGGAGCCTGGAACGGATGGACGAGTGGTTGAACTGGATTCACCGGCATCACGACGAGTTCGACTACCGGTACATCTACTTCGCCTATCTCGCGGCGCGCGTCCCCGAGCCGCGCCACGGCGAGATCACCATGACAGTCAATTCCGACGGCAGCTGTCTGCTTCGAGCGGGAAGCCACGATCGGGGGCTCTTCTTGGCGGGTGACCGTGAGCGCGTGCGGTTCGTCGAGCGCTTGGAACGGCGGTACTGCGGTGACCGGTACCCGAGTATGCGGGCGTGGGAAGCGGCTCAGCATGAGGACTTCCTCGAGGAAGTCCAGTGGCGGTTCGGCTCGGCGTCTCGCTGATCAGACATGGGCGCGGGGTTCGGCTGTCTGTGTGCGATCGGGAGATGACGTGAATGTGATCCTCATGTTTGACTATGTCTATGCAAGCGGGGGAGACGCGGCTAGCGATCGACTGCGGAACGAGCAGTACCAAGGCGCTCCTGGTTTGGCCTGACGGCACCTCGACGCCGCTGTCCTTCGACGGCGTGCCCTACCTATCCAGCGCCGTCTACGTCTCGAACGATGGCGAGGTGTGGACGGGACAGCAGGCCCGGCAGGCTGGTGTCGCCGCGCCGAGCCGGCTTATCCCGAGTCCCCGCCGTCCGGTCGACGACGATGTCACCGTCGATGGGACGGCGGTGAACGCGCTGGATATGGCGGCGGCACCACTACGCAGGGCCGCGGCGGAGGCCGAGCGGGTCGCCAGGGCCTCGGTGCGGGATGTCCGCCTGGTCGTGCCGGCCGGGTGGGGGCCGAAGCGGCGGACCTGGTTGCGGCAGGTCGCGCACCGGGCCGGTCTGCCACAGCCGCGTCTGGTGGAGGCGCCGGTCGCCGTCGCGGAGCATCTCCTGGCCATCGGTGTGCAGCTGCCCGTGGGGGCGTTCATCGTCGTGTGTGACATCGGCGGGGCCGCGGAGGTGACGGTGCTGCGCCGCGGCCCTTCTGGCTTCGAGGTCCTCGCGACCCTCGCTGAACCTGCCGCTGGTGGCGTCGCCGTCGATCAGCGGCTCGTCGGCGCCCTGCTGGGAGATGTGAACGTGGCCGGCGGTGACGCGGGGAGCGGGTTGATGATGGAGAGCGTCCGCGCGGCGAAGGAAGCGTTGGGCGTCCATCCGGCCGTCACGGTGCCTCTTCCCGATCGGCCGCCGGTCATCGCGAACAGTGCCATGCTCGAGGACGCGGCCCGCTTCGTCTTGCAGCGGGTGGCGCAGCTGACCCAGGAGGCCGTCGCCGCTGCCGAGCTGACCGTCGGCGACCTCGCGGGCCTGTACTGCGTCGGGGGTAGCGCCTACCTGCCGCACTTGGACAAGGCCATCGCCGAGCAGACCGGCATCACCCCTGTGATTCCTTTCGAGCCCGGATTGGCTGCTGTGCGGGGCGCCGCGGACGCCGGCGCCGCCGTCCCGGGCTCGTTCGGGGCGGTGGAGGTGCCGGTGCCGCCGGTGCGGCGGGCCGTCGCGATCGCTGTGCCCGGCTTCGCGTCGTTGGCGCTGATCTGGCAGTGCCTCATGACCGCGGAGCGGAACAATGTGCTGACGGTGCATTACTGGGTAGACCTGAACTGGGGCGAGTTCACGATGGCGGCCGTGTTCGCGCTGCTGGCGTGTCTCGCTGCGGGAACCGTCCTGGGGTCTCTGATCGCCGCCCGCAGCCCCACACCCGGTACCCGAACCGAGGGTGGCAGGGTCAGCACCGGGATCCTCGCGGCGGTGTCCCTCGGCGCCGCGATCGCCGGTCTCTACGCGGTGGTCAGCAGCCAGTTTTTCAGCCAGCCCCTCGACCGGTTCCTGAGCTGGGCGCTGTGGCCGATCATGCCGATCGTTGTGCTCGCCGTAGCGATGGCGATCGTCGCCGCTCGGCAGTGGCGCGCCCCGCACGGCGGCTGGTCGGCGTTGCTGGCCGCGCCGACCGGCTCGATCGTCACCGCCGCGCTCGGCATGTTGCTGGTCCAGTACTCGCTGACCGCTTATCGGTGGCCGGACACGGCTCTGTTGATCGACGTCGCCGGCCGGCTTGGTGGGCTGCTGATCGGCGTCGGGGTGGTCATGGCGCTGGTGCAGCCGCTGATGTTCCGGCTCGTCCTCTCTGCTCCCCTCGTCGTGATCTCGGCAGCGATCGTCGGCCCTCGTTCCACCGGAATCCTTGGCGTCATCTACGCCCTCGCCGTCGCGGTGTGGTGGGCGGCCCGCTTGTGGAGCCGGGTCATCCGCCCCGCCCAACCCGCACCGGGTGAGGCACGGGTACTCGCGACCGGCGTCATGCCCCCGGATGGGGGTGGATGAGGTGCGGCGGCCGCGACGGCTGATGTCGCTGCTGTTCGTCCTCGCGCTACTGGCCGGCCCTCCGCTGCTGCTGCTGTCACTGGTCGGCCCACCCGCACCCGGCTGGCCGACCGCGGAGCAACTGCGAGTATGGGTAGAGCAGCCCCTCACCGAGCAGACCCTCACGATCGCGTTGACCATCACGGCCTGGCTGGTGTGGCTCGCACTCGCCTACACGGTCACCATCCGGGTCCTGACCCGCCTCCGCGCGACCGTGGCCTGGCTGAGGCACCTGCCCCTGCCGACACCCCTACAGGCCACCGCCACGGGGATGGCCGGAGCGGCTGTTCTGGGAATCAGCGCCAACGCGGTGACCGCATCACCGCCGCAACCACCACATCCGGTGCCCGCGGGCAGCCTCGACGCGAACGGCGACACCATCGTCCCGGGTCACGACGGCATGGCTTTCCCCGACGACGGGATCGTCGTGTCCGGTGGTTGGCTTCCCCGGGACGTCGCCGAGCAGGTCAGCGCCGCGGCAGCCCTGGTCTGGCTACGCCGACGCCGCGCCTACCGGCCACGCCCACCCGCCCAACCAGGCCGCAAGGACGAGGACCTGGCCCCGCTGCCCGCGACCGCGGCTGCGGTGCAAGCCGCCCTCGCCGAGCATCCCTCACCGGCTGCCGCCGATCCTGCCCCTGCTGAGCAGCCCGCGGACGGGCTGTTGACCGGAGGTGTCACTCTTCCGGTCGCAGGGATCGGGCTCACCGGACCGGGCGCCCTGCCCGCCGGGCGAGGTCTACTGGTCACCACCCTCTTGGCCCGGCAGCATCACCCGACGCTGCCGCTGGTCATCACCCGGACTGCGCTGACCATGCTGCTCGGCGCTGCCGCCGAGACCCTCGGCCGCCGTCTGCCGGGCCTGGAGGTCGTCGAAAGCGCCGCCGAGGCAGCGCGGAACCTCCAACGCAGCACCGCCGGTCGCGCCGGCGGGGCACGAGACGACACCGAGCGGCACAGCAATGGGTCAACCAACCCCACGCACCCCACCACGACCCTGATCGTCGAGAGCGCTGCGACAGCAGCCGATGTGCAAGGTATGACGGTCCCGAACGCTGCCGACGCCGGCAGCATGGTCGTGCTGGGCCGATGGCCGGACGGTCAGACATGGCAGGTCGACCCGGAGGGCCACACGCACGACACGCAGCGCCCCGAACAGCCCGGTCCACGAATGTGCGTCCTGAACCCGGTGGCGGCTACTGACCTGCTCATCGTGATCGCCCACGCCGACCCACCACCGCTCGAGGCC
>NZ_SMKG01000310.1 GCF_004348525.1 Micromonospora sp. 15K316
ACCCGGTCCCGCCCGGTCCTGGTCGGGTCCTGGTCAGGTCCTGATCGGTGCTGGTCAGCCCCGGCCGGGTCAGCCCCGGTGATCATGAAGTTATTGTCGGGACACGCCGGGATGGTCGGCGATAACTTCATGATCGACCGGACAGGGACGCGGGCGGGGGCCACGGTATGCGGCAGCGGCGGCAGGTGGGTGCGTACGGGCTCTGCCGGGACGACGGCCGGGTACTGCTCGTACGCGGCTCCGCCGGCGCCCGGTTCCCCGGCGTCTGGCACCTGCCCGGAGACGTCGTGCCGCACGCCGAACACCCCGCGCACGCCGTGCTCCGCTCGGCGACCGAGGAGACCGGGCTGACCGTCGAGGTGACCCGGCTCCGGGCGGCGCTCGCGGACGTCACGTCGTTTCCCGAGGCGGACGTCTCACTGCACACCGACCGGCTGGTCTTCGACCTGGCCGTCACCGGGGGAGCGCTGCGCGACGGGCCGGCGGGGGTGACCGACTCGGCCCGCTGGTTCACGCCGCAGCAGGCGGCCGAGGTGCCGCTGATGCCGTTCACCGCCGAACTGCTCGGCCTTCCCGTCACACCGCTGCCCGCGGGACACGCGGACCCGTCCTCGTTCCCGCCACTCGGCGACCGCCGGTTGCGCTTCGCCGCGTACGGGCTGGTCAGCGACCCGCAGGGTCGGGTGCTGCTCACGATGATCGCCGAGGGGTATCCCGGCGCCGGACTGTGGCACCTGCCCGGCGGCGGCACGGACCACGGTGAACAGCCCGAACCCGCGCTCCTGCGCGAACTGGTCGAGGAGGCGGGGCAGCTCGGCCGGGTGACCGAGCTGATGGGTGTAAACAACCTGCACAACCCGGCCGCGTTCGGGCCCGAGGGGCGCCCGCTCGACTGGCACGGGGTACGGGTGATCTACCGGGTTGTGGTGGCGACGCCCACCGAGGCCCGGGTCACCGAGGCGGCCGGCGGCTCGACGGCCCGCGCCGCGTGGTTCACCGCCGACCGACTCGACGACCTGCCGTTGACGGACGTCGCTGCCTGGGCAACCGGACGGCGGCGCAGATAAGCCGCACCGCGCGAGCCGGTTCCGGCCCGTTGGGTTACAGTCGAGGTAGGGAATGATGGATAACGGGCGATGAGGCCCGGGATGCGAACGAGAGAGCCGTCTGAGCGGTATATGGAGATATAAAGCCCGCCGACAGCTATCGCCAAGCGCCGTTCCCTGTGCAATGGTGTACTCCGCACAACGGCTGCCGGGCCGAGAGCGGCCCGGTACGAGACAGCCGGATGTACGTCCCCCACGACTCATCCGGTGATGGAGGAAGCGTGCCGAGAGCCCCATGGCGCCGGCGTCGTACGACTGACAGTCCGCGCCCCGCAGGGCGTCGCTGGGCGGGCCCGCTCCGCCGCAGTGGAGCGTTCGCCCGGCAGGTTCTGCTGGTCCGGGTCGGCCGGCGCGATGGCGAACTGACCGGCGGCGTCGACACCGCCCTGGTCGAGCCGCGCTACGCCGGCCGCCGTCGCTACGGCTTGGACCGGTTCAGCCGGGCCCAGGTCGAAGCGGTCATGCCGGTCAGCCCGGCGCTGCCACCGGTCAACCCGGTGCTGCCGGTGACCGAGCCCGACGACGCGGCGTCCCGGTCCGTCCCGCTGCTGCCCGGCGAGCGCACCGCCACCCGCCGGGTGAAGTTCGCCCTGGTCAACGCATGCACCCTGAGCAGCCTCACCCTGGGCATGCTCGCCATCTTCCTCGCCATGCAGGGCGAGGTCCGCATCGCCGCGCTCTCCCTCATCGCCTGCGTGGCGTTCGACGGCCTGGACGGCGCGCTGGCCCGCAAGCTCGGGGTGGCCAGCCCCTTCGGCGCGCAGATGGACTCCTTGGCCGACATGTGCTCGTTCGGCCTCGCCGCCCCGGTGGTCGTCTACGCCTCGCTCGCCGGCTCCGTGTCGACCGCCGCCGCGGCCGTCGCGTGCGCGCTCGTCGCGGCCTGCGCCGCGATCCGGCTCGCCCGGTTCAACGTCAGCCCCAAGGACGGCCGGTTCTTCTGCGGTGTGCCGACCACCATGGCCGCGGCCGTGCTCGCGGTGACCGTCGCGATCGGTCTGCCCGTGCCCGGGCCGGTGCTCCTGGTCGGGGTGGCGTTGCTGGCCTTCGCGATGGTGTCCAGCTTCCCGTACGCCAAGCTCGCCCGGCTGGTGAAGCTGCCGCCGTGGCTGTGGCTCGCCCCGGTGGTCGGCGCGCTTGTCGACATCCGGCTCACCTTCGCCCTGGTCGTCGTGGGCTACCTGGTCAGCGGGCCGGTGCTCTGGCTGCGCCAGCGGCGAGCCGCCTGACCGGGCGGGGAAGCGGCCACACCCGTACCGAACGAAGAAGGGGCGCCGCGATCCGCGGCGCCCCTTCTCGTCGTTCGGCTCAGAGCCAGCGGGCGATCACCGTGGTGCCACCGACCACCTTGTCGCCGGGGCCGACGAGCGGTTCCGCCGCGTCCGCCGGCAGGTAGACGTCGGTACGCGAACCGAAGCGGATCAGCCCGAAGCGCTCGCCCTTGGCCAGCAGCGCGCCGATGGGTACCCGCTGCACGATCCGGCGGGCGATCAGGCCGGTGCGCTGCGCGACCACCACCGTGCCGTGCACCGTGTCCAGCACCGTGTACGCGGCCACGTTGTGCTCGGCGTCCGGCTTCATGGCGTTGACGAACCCGCCGTCGGCCACGAAGTAGTCGACCACCTTGCCGGCGACCGGAGCGCGGTTGACGTGCACGTCGAGCACCGACAGGAACACCGCGACGCGCAGCCACTCGCCGTCGCCGAAGCGCTCGTCGTGCAGGCGCTGCACCGACAGCACCTGGCCGTCCGCGGCGGCCACCACCGCCGCCGGGTCCTCGGGCACGTCCCGCTCCGGGTCGCGGAAGAACGCGGCGACCGGGGCGGCGGCGAGCGCCGGCAGGAGCCAGAGCTTTGACTTCGGCCGGGCCAGCCGGGCCAGCGCGGCCAGGCTGAGGGTGATGCCGGCCGCGGCGACCCCGTTGGAGTCGATGTGCATGGTCCGGGTCAGCGGCACGCTCGACGGCCGGTGGGCGGGGGCGAGCCGGGCCGCCGTGGCCGGGCTCGCCGGGCTGAACCGGAGCCGGTGCAGACGTACCGGCGGCGAGTTGCGCAGCACCAGGTCGACGCCGACACCGTGGAGGGCGCCCTGCCGATCGAGCTCCGCCGCCGCGCCCGCGGTCCGGCCCGGCCCGGCGGCGGTCGCCACGCTGAGCACCGCCCCGTCGCTGAGGTACTTGGTGAGGGTCTCGATCGTGGTGCGGGTCTCGTCGGCCGTGCCGAGCAGCGGCTCGGCCGCGATCACCACCTCGGCGGGGTCGGCCTCGGCGAGGGAGTCGACCACCCGGACCCGGTCGGCGACCCACCGGCCCTGGGCGGCGACGTGTTCGCGCAGCGCGGTGGTGGAGCCTCCCTCCGTGGCCACCACGGTGAGCCGGTCACCGGGCAACAACGCCTCGATCGCCGCGGCGAGCACCGCGGACTGCGAGTTCACGCCGACCAGCAGCGCGGCCTTCGAGTCGTTGAGCCGGGCGAGCTCGGTGACGAGGGTACGGGCGGCTCGCTCACCGATACGGACCGGACCGGGCCGGCCGGGGGTACGCACGGCGGGGGACTGGGTCATGTCGGACGGGCTCCTGACGGGGTAGACACGGCAAGCGCGACGGGCCGCCGCGGCGGGGTGGGATCGACCCACGGAGGCGGAAACTCCATCGGCCAGCATAGGCGTCCCCCCGCGCCGATCGCACCGCCGCCGATGAGCCGGCTCCCACCGCCCTCCCCGCCGGGCCCGGTCAACGCCGCGGGTCGTCCCCGTCGTCGGGGCGAGCCGACCCGGGCTCGGCGACGCCGTCCCGGCCGCCGCTCGACCACTCCTCGGTCCGCCCGCCGGCGTTCGTCCCGGTCGGCCGCGCGTCGAGACCCTCCACCCGGTCGGGACCGGCGCCGGCATCCGGCCGATCGATGCCGGCCGTCGTGGGGTCCGCCGGATCGAGGGTGGCCGTGGCCGGATCCGCCGGGCGCCGGTCGTCGACGCCGTCCGGCCGGATCTCGGCCGTCTCCTCCACCTGCCAGGCCGGGTGGATCCCACCGGCCGTCGGGCGGTCCGGCTCCCAACCGGGGAGGATCCCGCCGGAGACGGGCCGGTCCGGGTGCCACCCGGGGCCGGCTCCGGTGGCCGGGAGGTCGGCTCGCCGCTCCCCGTCGACGGCCGTCGCGCCGCCGGCCGGCGTACCCGCGGGCGCGGCCTCGGACACGTCGGCGGCCGGCGCGGCGTCGGCCGTGGCCGTCTCCCACTCGGCGTGCCGCCCCGAGCGGAGCGCACCCACCAGACCGAAGACGCCGATGAGGATGAGCCCGCCGGCCAGGAACCAGCCGACCGGCGGCAGGGCGAGCCCGAGGATCTTGCCGGAGAGCCACCAGGCGGCGAGCGCCAGGAAGAGCAGCCCGAAGGCGAAGGAGACGAGGTCGGTACGGTGTGCCTTCATCGGGTCACCACCAGGCTTCCGGCATTGATGTGGACGAAGAGGCGCAGGGTCCCGCCGCCGGCGCCGTCCGCGCCGAGGTCGGTGAACTCCCGGGATCCGCCGGCGGCCCCGGCCTGGTGTTGGCCGAAGACCGTCGCGTCGCCGGCGTTGACGTCGGTCACCGTGGTCACGTCGACGTTCTGTGGCACGACGACCGTGCCCTGCCCGAAGTTGACCGAGACGGTGATCTCGGCGTCGTGCCCGGTGAAGTCGACCGAGCGCAGGTCCAGCACCGCGTCGCCGAAGCTGTTCTCGTAGCGCGTGGCGAGATCCTGGTAGCTCGGCGGCGCCCAGGTCACCGCGCCGTCGACGCCCCGGAAGCGGTCGTACGACTCGGCCACCGTCGCCACGGCCAGCGCGGCGGCGGTCACCAGGCCGAGCGCGATCAGCCAGCGGGCCCGGCCGAACCAGGTGCCCACCAGCAGCCCGACGCCGATGGTGGCGAGCGCCGCGGCGAAGTACGCCGACGCGCCGACGTCGAAGACGTTGAGCAGGTCGAGGATGACGACCAGGCCCAGCGCCAGGAAGATCACGGAGAAGGTCACCGCGCCGAGCGCCGAACGCTCCTTCGGGCGCTTCGGTGGCTTCGGCGGCTTCGGTGCCTTCGCCGCAGCGGCCCCCGGGGACTGGGTCGCGTACGGGCCGTGCGGGGCGAACGGCGGGCGGTAGCCGCTCGGCGGCGTCGGTGCGGTGGGCGGGTACCCACCGCTCCCCGCCGGCGTGGACCGCCAGCCGGCCCCGGTGGGGGTGGCCTGCCAGCCGCCTCCCGCCGCCGGCGCCGGCCACTGCGGTGCGGGTGCCTCGGCCGGCGGCCAGGTGGGCAGTTCGGCGGTGCGATCGGCGGGTTGCCCGGAGACCGGTACGCCGGCCTGGGCGTGGGGAGCGCTCCCCCCGTGCGGAGCGCTCACCTCCGGGACCGCCGGCTCGGTCGGGGGATGGGGCTGCGGGCCGACCCCGGGCGCGGGCGCGCCGGGCATGGCGTTCAGGTCGACGGTGGGTGGTGCGGCGTACTGGGCCGGCGCCGGGTAACTGACCGGGGGCACCGGACCGGGCGGCGCGGCGG
>NZ_SMKG01000311.1 GCF_004348525.1 Micromonospora sp. 15K316
GTCAGGGGGTGCGGAGTTCGACGAGGGTGATCTGGGGTGGGGCGCCGACGCGGACCGGCGGGCCCCAGAAACCGGCGCCGTTGGTGACGTACACCTTCGTGCCGTCGACCTCGCCCAACCCGGAGACGACCGGCTGCTCCAGCCCGACCGCCAGGTTGAACGGCACGATCTGCCCGCCGTGGGTGTGCCCGGAGAGCTGCAGGTCCACACCGAACTTCGCCGCCTCCACCGCCGCGACCGGCTGGTGCGCGAGGAGCACCACCGGGCGGGACGGGTCACGGTCGCCGAGCGCCGCCGCGTAGTCCGGTCCGGCGGCGAGGCCGGCGCCATCCCCGGAGACGTCGTTCACGCCGGCCAGGTCCAGTACGCCGCCCTGGGCGGGGACCTCCACCCGTCGGTTCTGGAGGACCCGCAGCCCCAGCCGGTCCAGCTCCTGCACCCACTCCTCCACCCCGGAGTAGTACTCGTGGTTGCCGGTCACGAAGTAGCTGCCGTAGCGGGAACGCAGGTCACGCAGGGGCGCCGCCGCCTCGCCGAGTTCGGCGACAGTGCCGTCGACGAGGTCACCGACGACGGCGACGAGATCCGCGTCGAGCCGGTTGATCGTCGCCACGATGCGTTCGGTGTGCGCCCGGCCGAGCAGCGGTCCCAGGTGGATGTCGGAGACCGTGGCGATGCGCAGGCCGTCCATGCTCCGGGGCAGCTTCGCCAGCGGGATGCGTACCCGGTCCAGCTCCGGCGGACCGAGGGCGGCGCGTACGCCGTACCCGGTGATGCCGGCGGCCGTGAGCCCGGCGAAGACGGCGGCTCCCCGGGCCAGCAGCAACCGGCGCGACGGATCGTGGTCGGGCTGGTCGACCGCTGCGGCGGCCGGCGGGTCGGCGTTGGCGGCACCGCCCACCAGCACCGGCTCGGGGGCGGCGGCAGTCGGCTCGGCGGCGACCACCCGCCGGCGCAGCGCCAGGCGGGCCACCAGCATCGGCACCTCGAGCGCCAGCAGCAGCACCAGCAGGTAGAACATCAGCGCGAGCCAGAGGTAGCCGGGCCAGGCCAGCCAGTAGAGCTCGGCCCGGGTGCCCGCCATCGTGGCCGGCACGAGCACCGCGAGCACCACGGCGACGACGCCGCCGATCCGTCGCCAGCGCCCCGGCCGGGTGGTGTCCCGGACCAGGCGTTTCCACAGATAGAGATGGAGCAGGCCGGTGATCAGGGCGAGGGTGCCCACGAACCCCAGAGCCGACAGCACACGTCCTCCCTCAGCCGCCCGCGAAAGGGGGCAGGACGTCGATCGTCGCCCCGGCCGGCAGCGGTGTGTGTCGATCATGACAGACCAGGCCGTCGACGAGGAAACTCGCCACCCGCAGTACTGCCGCGAGCCGCTCGCCATGACGTACGGCCAGCTCAGCGGCGATGCCGTCGAGCGATCCGCCGGCCGGAACGAGCTCCTCGCTCCGGCCGGCCGCGGCCCGCGCCCCGGCGAAGTAGCGGATGGTGAGCGTCGCGGTGCGGGGCGGCGCCGTCCGGTCGGTCACGGTCAGCCTCCGATGGCGGACATGGGCCGGGCAGGTTGCAGGAAGGTCGGGTCGTCGATGCCGTGACCGGCGCGCTTGCCCCACATCGCCCGGCGCCAGCGGTCGGCCAGGTCCTCGTCGTCGGCCCCGGCGCGCAGCGCGCCGCGCAGGTCGGACTCCTCGGTGGCGAAGAGGCAGGCACGGACCTGGCCGTCGGCGGTGAGCCGGGTGCGGTCGCAGTCGCCGCAGAACGGGCGGGTGACGCTCGCGATCACCCCGACCCGGGCCGGGCCCCCGTCGACCAGCCAGGTCTCGGCCGGTGCCGACCCCCGCTCGGCGGGATCGGTACGCAGGTCGAACTCGCGCCGCAGCGACGCGAGGATCTCGTCGGCGGTGACCATGGCGGCCCGGTCCCAGCCGTGCTGCGCGTCCAGCGGCATCTGCTCGATGAACCGCAGCTCATAGCCGTGGGCGAGGGCGAAGCGGAGCAGGGCCGGGGCCTCGTCGTCGTTGACCCCGCGCATCAGCACACTGTTGATTTTCACCGGGGTGAGACCGGCGGCCGCCGCGCCGGCCATGCCGGCCAGTACGGCGTCGAGCCGCGGGCGGCGGGTCAGCTCGGTGAACCGGGCCGCGTCCAGGGTGTCCAGCGACACGTTCACCCGGTCGAGACCGGCGGCGCGCAGCGCCGGAGCGAGCCGGTCCAGGCCGATGCCGTTGGTGGTCAGCGAGATCCTGGGCCGCGGGTCGAGCGCGGCCACCGCGGCCACGATCCCCACCAGCCCGGGACGGATCAGCGGCTCACCGCCGGTGAACCGCACCTCGGTCACGCCCAGCCGCTGCACGGCGACGCGGACCAGCCGGACGATCTCGTCGTCGGTGAGCAGCTCCGGCCCGGCCAGCCAGGGCAGCCCCTCGGCTGGCATGCAGTACGTGCAGCGCAGGTTGCACTTGTCGGTCAGCGAGACGCGCAAGTCCCGGGCGACGCGGCCGTACCGGTCGACGAGGATGCCGTCGGATGATTGGGCGGCCTTCACCGGTCGACCGTAGCGTGGTTGAGCCCGGTGAGGGCGGATCGGGCGGTCCGGTTGACCGCATCGCGGTACGTGGCCCCGAAGAGGGCGGTGTGCACGAGCAGCAGGTGCAGCTGGTGCAGCGGCACGCGCTCCCGCCACCCGTCGGCCAGCGGCCAGACCTCCTCGTACGCGGCGAGGATGCGGTCCAGGTAGGGCGCTCCGCCGAAGAGTGCCAGCTGGGCGAGGTCGGTCTCCCGGTGCCCGCCGTGCGCGGCCGGGTCGACCAGCCAGGCCCGCTCGTCGGCGGCCCAGAGCACGTTGCCCGGCCACAGGTCGCCGTGGATCCGCGCCGGTGGTTCGTCCCCGCCGAACTCGCCGATCCGCTCGACGACCTTCTCCACCACCGAGATCTCGGCGGCGGTCAGCGCGCCGTTCTCCACCGACCGGCGCAGGTACGGGATGAGTCGCCGGTCGGCGAACCACTGCGACCACGGGCCGTCGTCGGGGGTGTTGTCCTGCGGCAACGCCCCGATGAAGCCGTTCCAGGGCGCGCCGAAGCACTGCGCGCCGGCCCGGTGCAGGGCGGCCAGGTCCCGGCCGAGGCGTTCGGCCGCCTCCGCGGTCGGCTCCCCGGGCTGCACCCAGTCGAGGGCGAGCAGCTCCGGCAGCGCCACGATCACCTCGGGCACCGGGACCGCGGCCGCGTCCCGCAGCCAGCGCAGCCCGGCGGCCTCGGCGGTGAAGAAGCCGTCCGGGACCGGGCGGTCGGCGCGTTCCGGCCAGGTCTTGGCGAAGACAGAGTGACCGTCGTCGAGCGTCAGCCTGGACGCGGCGCAGATGTCACCGCCGGAGACCGGGGTCTCCCGGATCCGCTGGTGGGTGAGGAAGGTCGGCAGCTGGGCCGGGTGCGCCCGCAGGTACGCGAGGTCCATTACCGCACCGTAACTTGTCCGACCGACCTTTTGCCCGCCGGCGGCCGCTCCGCCACCACTCCTGCGGGCCGCTCGCCCCGCCCTGCGCGCCCGGGTGGGCACGAGCACGTGGACGACCCGACCGCCTGGATGGTCGTGGTCGGGGCTGAGCTGGGAGAACACGCTACGTGACTGTGGACGGCGGGCGTGTCGTCCACAGGGGCTGCGGAGCGTACCCGCCCGGTCGCAGGCTGCCAACATGGCCTCGACAGAACTTCCCCGTCTCGCCGTACGCTCGCCCGCCGACCTGCTCGCCGCCGTGCCGTACCTGCTCGGCTTCCACCCCGCCGAGAGCGTGGTCGTGGTGGCGATGCGCGGCCGGCGGGTCGTCTTCGCCGCCCGGGCGGACCTGCCCGACCCGGCCGAGGACCCCACCGGCCCGGTCCGCCACCTCGCCCACGTCGTCGGGCGGCAACGAGCCGACGCCGCCACCGTGATCGGCTACGGACCGGCCGGCCGGGTCACCCCCGCCGTCGACGCGGCCCGGGGCGCGCTCGCCGAGGCCGGGCTGGTCCTGCTCGACGCGCTGCGCGTCACCGACGGTCGATGGTGGTCCTACCTCTGCGACGAGGCGGGCTGCTGCCCACCGGAGGGCCGGCCGTACGACCCCGGCATCAGCGAGATCACTGCCTCGGCGGTCTTCGCCGGCCAGGTGGCGCTCCCCGACCGCGCCGCCTTGGTGGCCCAGGTGGCGCCGGTGGACGGGCCGGCACGCGAGGCCATGCGACGGGCCACCGTCGAGGCGGAGCGGCGGTTGACACGCCTTCTCGACGAAGCCCCCGCCGACGAACCGCCGGACGGCCGGCCGGTGCACACCGCCGGGGTGGTTGCCGTACGGGAGGCGCTGCGCCGGCAGCGTCGGGGCGAGCGCCTCGGCGACGACGAGGTGGCCTGGCTCAGCCTGCTGCTGACCCGGGTGCCGGTACGCGACCACGCCTGGGAACGCACCGACGGGCGGGACCGCGACATCCGGCTCTGGACCGATGTGCTGCGCCGGGCCGAGCCGGACCTGATCGCTGCCCCGGCGAGTCTGCTGGCCTTCGCCGCCTGGCGCGCGGGCCAGGGCGCCCTGGCGGCGGTCGCGCTGGAACGGGCGCTCGCCGAGCACCCCGACTACTCGCTGGCGCTGCTCCTCGACGATCTGCTCCGTCGTGGCGTACCGCCCTCGGAGTTGGACGGCTGGCCGATGGTCGGGCCGCCGGGCGTGGTCCGCAAGCGGAGGCGAAGGCGCCGCCCGGCCCGTTGAGAACGGCACGTGCCCATCGCACCGGCAGCGGGGTCCGTCGAACGATGTACGCGGCGTTCGTTCCCCGGGGCGACTCGATCGAGGTCGCCACGCCCGAGAATCGGTACGTGGTCAACCTCCCCTCGACACACCGATGAGCGCCGGTCTGCTGCTGGCCCTCGCCGGGCTGGCACTCATCGACAGCACCAGCATCGGCACGCTCTTCATCCCGGTCTGGTTGCTGCTCGCCCCGGGCCGGGTCAACGTTCCGCGCATCCTCGCGTACCTCGGGACGATCGCCGGCTTCTACCTGCTGGTCGGGCTGCTGCTGGTCTGGGGCGGCACCCGGCTGGCCGAGGCGGTGAGCGGCGCGCTCGATCAGCGACCGGTGCTGTGGGCGCAGCTCGCGCTCGGGGTCGGGCTCTTCGCGATCAGCTTCCGCTACGACGGCAAGCGACGACGCCGCTCCGGTGGGGTATCGCGCTGGCGGGACCGGGCCACCTCCGGTGACTCCTCCGGCCGGTGGCTGGTCGGGTTGGCGCTGCTCGCCGCGCTGGCCGAGGTGGCGACGATGCTGCCGTACCTCGGCGCGGTGAGCCTGCTGGCGACGGCCGACGTGGGCGGTCCCGCGGTGGCTGCCGTGCTGGCCGGCTACTGCCTGCTCATGGTGCTGCCCGCGGTGCTGCTGCTCGGCATCCGGGTGGCGTTCCCGGCGCGGGTCGAGCCGCTGCTCGACAAACTCAACACCTGGATCACCGAGAAGTCGGGCAGCATGCTGGGCTGGGTTCTCGGCATCGCCGGCTTCCTGCTGGCTCGCGACGCCGCCGCCCGGCTCGACCTCTTCGGCTGACCGGAGGCCGCAGGTGGGGCGGGCGTCCGCGGGCGGGCACACGC
>NZ_SMKG01000312.1 GCF_004348525.1 Micromonospora sp. 15K316
CAGTAGTTGGGGCCGGTCTGCTTGAGGGTGCTCGTGTAGAAGGTGTTGTAGAGGCCCATCCGCTGGTGGGAGCCGTTCGCGTAGGCGTACCCGCCGGACTGGTACGCCCGGCCGGCGACCACGTGCGCGTAGTTGCTGGCGGTCGTGCAGACCGGCGTGGGCGGAGTCGTCGGCGGGTCGGTCGGGGGCGGGTCGGTCGGGTCACCGCCGCCCCCGTTCAGGCCGAAGAAGGCGGCGTCCCGATACGCCGAGCAGATGGTGTCCAGGAAGTAGGCGGCCGCGTTGCCGCACTGGTCCGCCCCGCTGCCCGGGTCGACCGGGGTGCCGTGCCCCATTCCGGAGACCCGGTAGAGCCGGACGACGTCGGCGCCGTACACCTCGAGGCTGGTGCCGCCGGGCAGCGACGAGGTGCTGGTCGGGGTCTGCGACACGCCGCGCACGTTCGTCCACTGGTCGCGCGCCTCGCCGGCGTTGAGCGGGGCGACGGTGGTGTCCGAGGTGCCGTGCCAGATCGCCACCCGGGGCCGGGGCCCGCTGTAGCCGGGGTACGCGCTGCGCACGAGGTCGCCCCAGGCCGCCGGGCTCTTGTCGGTGCCCGGATTCATGCAGCTGAAAGCGTTGACCATGCTGGTGGCGCAGCGGTACGGGATGCCGGCGACGATCGACCCGGCGGCGAAGACGTCCGGGTAGGTGGCGAGCATGACGGCGCTCATCGCCGCGCCGGCCGAGAGGCCGCTCACGAAGACGCGGCTGCCGTCGATGCCGAAGTTCGCCTTGGCGTGGTCGACCATCTGCTTGATGGAGAGCGCCTCGCCCTGACCCCGGGCGGTGTCCCCGGTCTCGAACCAGTTGAAGCAGCTGGTGGCGTTGTTGGCGGACTTCTGCTCCGCCACAATGAGCGCGAACTTCCACTGGTCGGCGTACTTGCGCCAACCGGAGTTGGTGAAGTAACCGGAGGCGTTCTGCGTGCAGCCGTGCAGCAGCACCACCGCCGGGGAGTTCGCCGGCAGGCTGTCCGGCCGGTAGGCGTACATGGTGAGGTTGCCGGGGTTCGAGCCGAAGCTCCCGACCTGGGTGAGGCTGGCGGCCTGGGCGGGCGCGGCGAGGGTCACGGCGCCCGCGACGGCGAGGACGAACCCGGTGGCCACCGCGGCCAACCGGGTGAGCAGGGATGAGGGGCGGCGCACGGCGGCCTCCAGGGGAAGTGTGAACTGGGTCACCTGCGAATTGCCGCGACGTTACGACGAAATGACGGAGCTGCGACATGGGCGGGCGTCACACATTCACGACCGCCGCTGTGTTCACCCGCGAGCGGGGCTCGCGATCCGCCGGAGCGGGACGTCCACCCGCCACCGGAGACGACAAGAAGGGGACGCTCCTTGCATGTATGACCGGCACGTCCAGTTCCGATTGGTAACGTCCGCTGCGTGCCGACCTCCCCGTCCGTGACCACCGGGCCCGCACCCGCCTCACCGCCGCGCACCGCCCGGGGGCGCCGGGTCGACCTGATCGTGGTGCTGGCCGCGCTCGCGCTCGCCGTCTGGGTGACCAGCGGCCTGTGGCGGGATCCGAACGTACGGACGATCACGGTCAACTCCAGCGACCAGGCTCTCTTCGAGTGGCTGCTGGCCTTCGGCGGGCACGCGCTGACCCACGGGGAGAACCCGCTCTTCACCTATCTGATCAACGTGCCGGACGGGGTGAACCTCGCGGTCAACACCTCGATCACCGTGTACGCGGTGGTCTTCGCGCCGCTGACCTTCCTGGTCGGCCCACCCGTCACGTTCCTGGTGATCCTCACCCTGAACCTGGCCGCCACCGCGGTCGCCTGGTACCTGCTCCTCTCCCGGCAACTGGTCCGCAGCCGGCTCGCCGCCGCGGTCGGCGCCCTCTTCATCGCCTACTCCCCCGGCATGGTCTCGCACGCCAACGCCCACCTGAACTGGACGGCCGGCTGGCTGGTGCCGCTGCTGATCTGGCGGGCGTTCGCGCTGCGCCGACCCGGACACTGGCTGCGCGACGGGGTCATCCTCGGTGTGCTCGTGGCCATCGCCTTCTCCATCGCCGCCGAGGGGCTCTTCTTCACCGCCCTCGCGCTCGGCCTCTTCGTCATCGTCTGGTCGCTGCACCCCGCCCAGCGCGCCGAGGCGAGGGCGGCGTTGCCGAACTTCCTGCGCGGCCTCGCGGTGACCGCGGTGGTCGCCGGCGCGCTGCTGGCCTACCCGCTCTGGCTGCACTTCGCCGGCCCGCAACGGTTCCACGGCACCGGCTTCGACCCGGTGACCCACTCGGAGGACATCGCGGCGTTCGGTGCGTACCCCCGGCGCTCCCTCGCCGGCGAGGTCGGGCTGGGCACCTCGCTGGCCCCGAACCCGACCGAGGAGAACTCCTTCTTCGGGATCCCGCTGCTGCTGCTCGCCGTGGTGTGCTTCGTGGCGCTCCGGCGCCGCGCCGACCCGGCCCGCCGCGCCACACTCTGGGCGCTGGCCGCCGTCGCCGTCGTCTTCGGCGTGCTCTCCTGGGGGCCGGTCGCCAAGTTCGACGGCGACCGAAGCGACGTGCCCATGCCGTTCGACCTGCTCGGGCAGCTACCGGTGGTGAACGCCGCGCTGCCCGCCCGGCTCGCGCTGGTGGTGGCGCCGGTGTTCGGGCTGCTGCTGGCGTACACCCTCGACCAACTCCGGTCGGCGACCCCGCGGCGCCGGCGGTCGACCGAGGCGGCCTGGGCGCTCGGCTTCGTGGTCGCGCTGCTCCCGCTGCTGCCCACCCCGCTGCTCACCGACGAGCGCGAGCCGATCCCGCGGTTCATCACCGCCGGCACCTGGCGGGACTACGTCTCCCCGGGCGGGGTGCTCACCCCGGTGCCGACGGCCGTGGACATCTACCCGGACGGGCAGCGCTGGCAGGCGTACGCCCTCTCCCACCGGCAGAGTGAGTTCCGCATCCCGGCCGGCTTCTTCCTCGGCCCCGGCGGCCCGGACGGCCGGGGCCGGATCGGGCCCGTGCCACGCCCCTTCAGTGCGCTGATGGACCAGGCGGCGCGGACCGGCCTGGTGCCGATCGTCACGGACGGGACGTTGCGGGAGGTCCGCGCCGACCTGGCGCACTGGCGGGTCGAGGCGGTGGTCCTCCCCGACCGGGTGCACGGGGCGAAGTTCGAGGTGGACCAGGACGCGGTCCGGCGCACGGCGACGGCCCTGCTCGGCGAGCCGCAGCGGGTCGACGACGTCTGGCTCTGGCGGATCCCGCAGGACTGAACCGGCGGCCCGCCGGGGGTGGCCGGCCCGCTCGCCGGCGGCGCGCGCACCGGCTGGTGAGGGGGCTCACCAGCGCGATCTGCCCGCCACCGGACTACGCTGAACGGCGTGAGCACGATGACCTCCGGCCTGACGGCCGTCCGCGCCGGTCTCCTCGACTACCAGGCCGCCTGGGACGAGCAGCGCCGGCTGCACGAAGCGGTGGTGGCGGGCGAGCAGGGCGACACGGTCCTGCTGCTGGAACACCAGAGCGTCTACACGGCGGGCAAGCGCACCGAGCCGTGGGACCGGCCGACGGACGGCACCCCGGTCATCGACGTGGACCGCGGCGGCAAGATCACCTGGCACGGTCCGGGCCAGCTCGTCGGCTACCCGATCGTGCGGCTGCCCGACCCGGTGGACGTGGTCGCCTACGTGCGGCGTACCGAGCAGATGCTGATCGACGTCTGCGCCGAGTTCGGGCTCACCGCCGGCCGGATCGAGGGACGCAGCGGCGTCTGGGTGCCCGAGGACGACCGGGGCCCCGCCCGCAAGGTCGCCGCGATCGGCATCCGGGTGGCCCGCGGGGTGACCCTGCACGGCTTCGCCATCAACTGCGACTGCGACCTGAGCTACTACGACCGGATCGTGCCCTGCGGCATCCGGGACGCGGGGACCACCTCGCTCACCGCCGAGCTGGGCCGCGCGATCACCGTCGCCGACGTGCTGCCGGTGGTGGAGCGCCACCTGTCCACCATCGTCGCCGTCGCGTCCTGACCCGGATGCGGGTCGACCTCGTCACCGTCGTGGTCGCCGAGTACGACCCGGCGATCGCCTTCTTCACCGAGGTGCTCGGCTTCGAACTGGCCGAGGACTCACCGTCGCTGACCAATGACGGCCGGCCGAAACGCTGGGTGGTCGTACGGCCGCCCGGCGGCGGGACCGGCCTGCTCCTCGCCCGCGCCGACGGGGAGGTGCAGGCCGCCGCGATCGGCAACCAGGTCGCGGGTCGAGTAGGTTTCTTCCTCCAGGTCGACGACTTCGACGCCACGTACCGGCGGATGGTCGACGCGAAGGTCGAGTTCGTGCGACCGCCGCGCACCGAGCCGTACGGCCGGGTGGCCGTCTTCCGCGACCTCGCCGGCAACCGCTGGGACCTGCTCGGCCCCGCCTGACCGAAGGAGTCATCGTGACCGACGTGCTGTCGACGCAGCAGCAGATCGCCGCCGACCTCCAGGTTCCGCCGACCTTCGACGCCCCCACGGAGATCGAGCGCCGGGTCGTCTTCCTCGCCGACCGGTTGGTCGACGCCGGGCTGTCGACACTCGTGCTCGGCATCAGCGGCGGGGTGGACTCCACCACGGCGGGGCGGCTCTGCCAGCTCGCGGTCGAGCGGGCCCGGGACGCCGGCCACCCGGCCACCTTCGTCGCCATGCGCCTGCCGTACGGCGTGCAGGCCGACGAGCACCACGCCCAGGCGGCCCTGGAGTTCATCCGGCCCGACCAGGTGCTCACTGTCGACGTCAAGCCGGCCAGCGACGCCGCGCTGGAGGCGCTGCTGGCGGGCGGGCTGACCTTCCGCGACGCCGGCCAGCGGGACTTCGTGCACGGCAACGTGAAGGCCCGCCAGCGCATGATCGCCCAGTACGCGGTTGCCGGGGCGACGGGTGGACTCGTCGTCGGCACCGACCACGCGGCCGAGGCGGTCACCGGCTTCTTCACCAAGCACGGCGACGGGGCGGCGGACGTCGTACCGCTCACCGGGCTGACCAAGCGGCGGGTACGGGCGATCGCCGCGGCGCTCGGCGCCCCCGCCGAACTGGTCGGCAAGGCGCCCACCGCCGACCTGGAGAGCCTGGCCCCGGGCAAGCTGGACGAGGACGCGCTCGGGCTGGCGTACGAGCACATCGACGCCTATCTGGAGGGGCAGCCCGTCCCGGCGGAGGTGGAGGAGACGCTGGTCGCCCGCTACCGGGCCACCGAGCACAAGCGCTGCCTCCCGATCGCGCCCTAGGTGCGGACCGGGCGCCCCTCGTCACTCGTTCGTGACGAGGGGCGCCCGGGACGGCGCAGTCCTAGGGGGTCAGGCGGTGCAGGTCGCGGGGGAAGGCGGTGACCTCGCGGATGTTCGCCGCGCCGGTCAGCCGGGCGACGAAACGCTCCAGGCCGATCGCGAAGCCGCCGTGCGGTGGCATCCCGTGCCGGAAGGCGTCCAGGTAGCCGGCGTACGGCTCGACCGGTTCACCCCGCGCGGCCAGCGCCGCCAGGTAGTCGGCGTGCCGGTGCAGCCGCTGCCCGCCGGTGACCAGCTCCATGCCGCGAAAGAGCAGGTCGAAGCCGTTGCTGTGGCTCGGCCGGGCGGGGTC